>NZ_DAOLAC010000010.1:0-60777 GCF_035325325.1 Phycicoccus sp.
CTTCGGTGGGCCCGACGACGGCCGGCGGCTTCGGTGGGCCCGACGACGGCCGGCGACTTCGGTGGGCCCGACGTCGGCCGGTGGCTTCGGGGGTCGGGCGCCCGGCACCTGACCCGGTCGGTCAGCCCCAGATCGCCGAGGCCCACTCGGGGTGGTCGATGAACGGGTTCCGGTTGTGCTGCCAGGTCGTGTAGATGCGGTCGTTGCGGCGCAGCTCGAAGGAGTCGACCGGATCCTGGGCGTTCCACCGCAGGAGCACCGACAGCCTGCCGATGTGCGGGGCGCTGCCGTTGCCGACCGCGTCGTTCATCTCGAGGTCCGCCCAGCCGTCGTCGCCCTCGTAGCGGACGGCCATGTAGAAGATCATCCGGGCCACGTCGCCCTTGACGGCGTCGCGGGGCTCGAACGAGTCGGAGTCCGAGCGGCAGCCGGAGCACTGGGCCACCGGGCTGCCCCCCTCGTCGAAGTCGAGGTTCCCGCGGGTCGAGTTGACGGTGACGTCCTCGGGGCGGAGGTGGTGCACGTCGGTGCCGGGACCGGTGGCGGTGCCGAAGTCACCGTGCGACTTCGCCCAGACGTGCTCACGGTTCCACTGGTCGACGCCACCACCGTTGTCCGACTTGGCGATCGAGCGCCCTGAGTAGATCTCGACGACGTCGTTCGTGTTGTTCGGGTCCTCGTCGGTGTCCTTGAGGGCGGTCCACACCTGGTCGTAGGTGAGCGTGGTCTGGTCGTCGATGATGTCGTGCAGCGCGGTCTTGAGCGCCGCCCCGGTCCGGCCGATGGCGGGTGCCCAGTAGGTGCTGTCGTAGTCACCGGTGCCCCCGCCACCGGTGCCGCCACCGGTGCCGCCGCCAGTGCCGCCACCGGTGCCGCCACCGGTCCCGTCGCCCACCGCGGCGAACGCGGTCGTGCCGGTCATCCCGGGGTGCGCGAAGTACGCCGCGAGGAGGCCGGTGACGTCGACCCGGGTCCCCAGGAGGTTCGGGTTGGACCGCAGCCCCCACTGCGCCCGGAAGGCCGACGGGATCTGGACGTAGAGCATCTTCGCCGTCGAGGTCTCGGACGCCGAGTCCGCGACGGCCATCGCGTAGTCGTTCGGGAAGGCGGAACGCACGACCGTCGAGGTGGCCGTCGGCTGGCCCACGACGTAGCCGCGCACCGTGTGGGAGGCACGGTCCTGGGTGGCGACGGCCTGGGCGACGGTCAGCGGGGTCGCCGCTTCGGACGCTGGGGCGGCGAGGCCGAGGAGGGCGAGGAGGGTCGCGGTGAGGGCGAGCCACGTCGTGGCGGTCCGCCGGCGGGTCTGGTGTCGGGTCACGGGTCCCGACCCTGCCGGATGCCCCGCATGGCGGGGGTGTGGCCGGGGTAAGGATCTGGCAAGGAGTCGGCCTCGGGCCGGTCAGCCGCCGACCCACGGATCTGAGTAGCGCACCCCATGCCCGACCCGCCGCCCGGCCACCACCCTCGAGGGATGGACGCGACCCCGGCCCTGCGCCCGACGACCCGGGCCCGCCACGCCTCGCCCGCGAACCACTTGAGCACGGCCCGGGGATGGACGTCCTCGGTGCTCGTCGTGGCCACGCTGGCCGCGGTCGCCGTCGGAGTCCGGGCGCTCGGCCTCCTCGCCACGCTGCCGCTGCTCGCCCCGACCCTGCTCCTCGGCTGGTGCTCGGGCTTCGCCGCCCTGGCGCTCCTCCTCCGCCGACGCGCGTCCGGTCCGGTCGGCGCCGGCCTGCTGGCCGGCGCGCTGGGCACGGCGGTCGGCGCCGCCGCGCTCCTGCTCCAGCGGCTCGCCTGAGGCACCCCGGCGTCAGACGATGGTGACCTGGGGGGTGAACAGCGCCATCGCGGCCAGGGCCCGCTCGTGATTCTCGGGGGTCGACCCGGCGCAGGCCGCGCCCACGACCTCGACCGTGACGCCCGCGTCGGCCATCGGCAGGACGGTCGAGATGACGCAGCAGTCGGTGGCCACCCCGGCGACGGTCACCCGGCCCGAGGCCCCGACGACCGCCCGCAGGACCGGCCACTTGCCGAAGGTCCCGGCCGTCACGACGGTCTGCGCCACGTCGGCCAGCTCGGGGACGACCGCGTACAGCGGGTCGGAGTCCGGGACGAGGGCGAACGGCCACTCCGCGTAGTACGGACCCCAGGAGCCGCCGAGCCCCGGGTCGGCGACGAAGCGCGTGACCACGGTGCGCTCCGGACCGAACGCGTCGGCGAGCTCGCGCATCCTCCCGACGGCGCCGGCGAACATGGGGGAGCCCCACGGCGAGGTGCCGGGGTCGGCGAAGACGACCTGGGGGTCGACGACGACGAGCCGTTCGTCGGACCCCGGCATCAGGCGACCGGCTCGACGGCGCGCTCCGGCAGCGGCGTCTCCTCCTGGCGGCGGACCGTGCCCCGCCGGAGCACGAGCGAGCCGAGCAGGCCGAGGACGAGCGCGAGCAGCACCCCGAGGTTGGCGTACGGCCAGGTGCCGTCCCAGTACGGGCCGCCCTGCGACGCCGGGACGAAGGTGCCGAGGCCGAGCGGCTCGATGAGGTAGCCCTGCCAGTTGTTCCACGCGGCGTCGGCGGCGAACCCGTTGACGACGAGCCCCCAGCCCAGCACCGAGGCGAGCACCATCGTCCCGATCGAGACGAGGTCCCAGGAGCCGTAGCGGCCGCGCGGCGTGAAGAGGTCGTCGTCGGCGTAGTCGCGCCGGCGCAGCCAGATGTCGCCGATCATCAGTCCGGCCCATGCCGCGAGTGGCACCCCGAGGGTGATGAGGAAGGACTGGAACGGGCCGAGGAAGTTCTTCGTGAAGAAGACGACCCAGACCGTGCCGAGGGTGAGGATGACGCCGTCGACGAACGCCGCGGCCGGCCGCGGGATGCGCACGCCGAGGGAGAGCAGCGTCAGGCCCGAGGAGTAGATGCCGAGGACCGCCCCCGAGACGAGGGAGAGGATGACCGCCACGAGGAAGAGCACGAGCAGCCAGGTCGGGAGCAGCGTCGCGAGCGTGCCGATCGGGTCGGCGGCGATGCCGTTGCGGAGCTTCTCGTCGGACCCCGCGAGCAACAGCCCGTAGAGGACGAGGACGACCGGGGCGACCGCGCCGCCGATCGTGTTCCACGCGACGATCGCACCACCCGAGGCGTCCCGTCGCTGGTAGCGGGACCAGTCGGCGGCGATGTTGATCCAGCCGAGCCCGAAGCCGGTCATCACCATGACGAGGGCGCCGACGACGGCACCCGGCGACCCACCCTTCAGCGACGTGACGGCCGACCAGTCGACGTGGTCGACGGTGAGCACGATGTAGCCGATGGTGACGACGCCGGTCACCCAGGTGAGCACCGACTGCAGCCGCATGATGACGTGGTAGCCGGCGACCGAGGCGCTGACGATGAGTGCCGCGACGACCGCCGCGGCCACGATCTGGGTGCCCTTGCCGCCACTCCAGCCGAGCCGGGTGAAGATCGTCGAGGTCGCGAGCACGGCGAGGATCGCGAGGAAGGTCTCCCAGCCGATCGAGGTGAGCCACGAGATGACGCCGGGCACCTTCTGGCCGGTGACCCCGAAGGCGGCGCGCGAGAGGATCATCGTCGGCGCCGAGCCGCGCTTGCCGGCGATGGCGATGACGCCGCACAGCGCGAACGAGACGGTGATGCCGACGACGGCGACGAGGACGCCCTGCCAGAACGAGACGCCGAACTGGAGGACGAAGGCGGCGTACGAGATGCCGAAGACCGACACGTTGGCCGCGAACCACGGCCAGAAGAGGTCGCGGGGGGAGGCGGTGCGCTCGGCCTCGTCGATGATCTCGATGCCGGTGGTCTCGACGCCGAGGCGACGGGTCTCGGCCGCGGTGGACGTGCTCATGGGGGGAGCATGGCAGACCACGGCACCGTGCGGCAGGTGCCGCACGCGCTCAGCCGGGGTGGCTCAGCGCACCACGCGCACGTGGGAGGAGCGGACGAGGCGTCAGCGGGACCCGGAGGTCCACTGCCCGTAGTCGTCCTCGTTCTCCCAGTCGCGCTCGTCGGCGGAGTCGCCGCGAGTCGTCTGGGTGTGGAGTTCTCGCTCAAGCGCGGAGAGGTCGGTGTCGGGGCTGAAGTACTTCAGCTCGCGGGCGACCTTCGTCTGCTTGGCCTTGGCTCGGCCGCGCCCCATGGCGTGACCCCCTCGTGCGTCTGCCGGGGCGGCACCACAGGTCGGATGGCCCCGAAGCGGGGGTCATCCCACACCGCGGGGCGGCTCCGGGAATGGTGTGCATATCGTGACGCCAACGATACATGGCCCGCGGGCCTCTCGGCGACGCCACCGACGTCAACACCGGCGGAGGCCGGGGGTGTTCCGACCTACGAGACGGAGCCCCGGGTCGGCGTCGGCAGCCACGGGGTCCGACCGCCCGCCGCGATGCGCCGTTCGGCGAGCCGGTCGGCCGCGACGGCCGGGGTGACGCCCTCGGCGTCGGCGGTGCGGAGCACCTCGAGAGTGCTCTCGAAGATCGCCTGCGTGCGGGCCCGCGCGCGCTCCATGTCGAACCCGTGCAGCTCGTCGCTCACCTGGATGACGCCCCCCGCGTTGACGAGGAAGTCCGGGGCGTAGACGACGCCGCGCTCGGCGAGCCGGTCGGCGGTGTCGTCGGCGGCGAGCTGGTTGTTCGCGCCCCCGCAGACGACGCGCGCCCGCAGGGCGCCGACGGTCTCGTCGTCCAGCGCTCCGCCGAGGGCGTTCGGGCTGAAGACGTCGAGCTCGGTGCGGGCCAGCTCGTCGGCGTCTTGCACCGCCGTGACGCCGGGGTGCCGCTCGAGCAGCCGGGCGAGCGCGGTCTCGTCGACGTCGGTGACGACGAGCTCGGCTCCGTCGTCGAGGAGGTGCTCGGCGAGCCTCGCCCCGACCTTGCCGACGCCCGCGAGCCCGACCCGTCGGCCGGCGAGGGTCGGCTCGCCCCAGACGTGCTGGGCGGCGGCGCGCATCCCCTGGAAGACCCCGAGGGCGGTGAGCACCGAGGAGTCGCCGGCGCCGCCGCGCTCGGGCGAGCGGCCGGTGGCCCAGCGGGTCTCCTCGGACACGACGTCCATGTCCGCCACGTAGGTGCCGACGTCGCAGGCGGTGACGTAGCGCCCGCCGAGGGACTCGACGAAGCGGCCGTAGGCGCGGAGCAGCTCGGGGGTCTTGTCGCGGTGGGGGTCGCCGAGGACGACCGCCTTGCCGCCGCCGTGGTCCAGGCCGGCCAGCGCGTTCTTGTACGACATCGCGCGGGAGAGCCGCAGCACGTCGGCGAGTGCCTCGTCCATCGAGCCGTAGGGGTGGAACCGCGTGCCGCCGAGCCCCGGGCCGAGGGCCGTCGAGTGCAGGGCGATGACGGCGCGCAGGCCGGTGGTGGGGTCGGAGCAGAAGACGACCTGCTCGTGACCCGCGAGGTCGACGAGGTCGGTGGGGGCCATGCCCGCCACGGTAGTCCCGGGATGCCGCACCGGCGACGCCGTCAGGAGGCGAGGGAGACGACGAGGTTGATGGTCGCCGCGACGACGACGGTGCCGAGCACGTAGGAGAGGAGGGTGTGGCGCAGGACGAGGCTGCGGACGGCGGACGTGCGCAGGTCGGTGTCGGAGACCTGGTAGGTCATCCCGAGGGTGAAGGAGAGGTAGACGAAGTCGGACATCCGCGGGTGGTCCGAGCCGGGGAAGTCGACGCAGCCGGGCTCGTCGAGGAACCAGTGGCGCGCGTACCGCAGCGCGTAGACGGTGTGCACGGCCAGCCAGCTCGAGGCGACCGCGGCCACCGCGAGGGCGGACTCGCCGCCGCCACCCCGGCCGGCGAGGAGCATGACGCCGACCGCGCCGAGGCTGGCGACGGCCGCGGTGACCACGACGACGTCGGTCTCGGTGCGGCCGCCCTCGAGGCCCTCGAGGTGCTTCCGCGTCGCCGCCGCGTCGGCCCGGTGGCAGCGCACGAGGACCGGGATGCTGAAGGCGAGCGACCCGACGACCCAGCCGAGGAGCAGCCGCGCCACGACCCCCTGGCCCGGCAGCGGGACGAGCGCCCAGACGAGGACGAGCACGACGCCGCCGATGAGCAGGTGCCTGCGGGTGTGGCGCACGGGGCCACGGTAGCCCCGGGAGGTCCGGCCGGGCGCCGCGCGGACCGCCGCCCGCAGACCGCGGGCACAGCGTCGCCGCAGCGCCCTGCGCGACGGTGGGTGCGGACCCCGGCCCGACGAGCCGGGGCCGACTCCGGGAGGGAACGAGATGCCCACCACGTCCGCCACGTCCGTCACCCGCCGCGCCACCGCGGGGTTCGCTGCGCTCGCGGCCACCGCCGCCGCCGTCTCTGTCGCGGCCGCCCGGCCCGCCGAGGCCGCCGACCGACCGCTGCTCAAGGTGCCGTTCCCCTGCCACCAGACCTGGCGCGGGTCGACCTGGGCGGGGCACTCCCCGAGCGACCGCGCGATGGACCTCAACCTGCCACCCGGCGGCGACACCGACCTCGGCAAGCCGGTCAAGGCGAGCGCCGCCGGCAAGGTCGTCTCCGCCGGGGTCGGCGGCGGTGGGTACGGCAACCGCGTCCTCATCGGTCACGGCAACAACTGGTCGACCTTCTACGCGCACCTGTCGCGGATCGACGTCAAGGTCGGCCAGCACGTCGAGGCGACGACGACCATCGGGGCGGTCGGCAAGTCGGGCGGCCAGTCCTCGGCCCACCTGCACTACGAGCAGCGGCACCACGGCACGCCGGTGAGCATCCGCTTCGGCAGCTCGACCTGGGCGACGTACTACTCCAACACCCAGACCTTCACCCGCACCCGCTGCTGAGCGGAGGGGCCACGGGCCGCGCAGCGGATTCGCAGCGATGCCGAAGCGGGCGCGGGCACGCTGGTGCCAACGCACCACCGGGG
Source organism: Phycicoccus sp. (assembly GCF_035325325.1). Lineage (NCBI taxonomy): Bacteria > Bacillati > Actinomycetota > Actinomycetes > Micrococcales > Intrasporangiaceae > Phycicoccus > Phycicoccus sp. The sequence goes on from NZ_DAOLAC010000010.1 coordinate 6,887, forward strand.
GGGACGGTGGCGCGGGGCCCGCACCACCGGGGGGATGGTGGCGCGGGACGCACCACCACCCGGGGTGCGGACCGGTCGAGGGGGTCGGTCCGCACCCCGCAGCGCGTCCCGGGGCGCGCCGCGGCGGTCCGGGGCAGCCGGCGGTGTAGCAGGATGGCCGCATGACGGCAGCACACGGCATCCGGGTCGGGTACAAGGCGTCGGCGGAGCAGTTCGCGCCGGGTGAGCTCGCGGGGTACGCGGTCCTCGCCGAGGAGCTGGGCCTGAACTCGGTGACCATCTCCGACCACTTCCAGCCGTGGCGGCTCGAGGGCGGGCACGCGCCGAACTCGCTGGCCTGGATGGCGTGGGTGCTGGCGCGCACGGAACGGATCGTGGTCGGCACCTCGGTCATGACCCCGACCTTCCGGTACAACCCGCCGGTCGTCGCCCAGACCTTCGCGACGATGGCCTGCCTCGCGCCCGGTCGGGTCATGCTCGGCGTCGGCACCGGCGAGGCGCTCAACGAGATCGCCGTGGGGTCGGTCGCCGAGGGGGAGTGGCCGGAGTTCAAGGAGCGCTTCGCCCGGCTGCGCGAGGCGGTGACGCTGATGCGACGGCTGTGGACCGAGGAGCGGGTGACCTTCGAGGGCGACTACTACCGCACCGAGGACGCCGCGATCTACGACCGCCCGGACGTCCCGGTGCCGGTGTACGTCGCGGCCGGTGGGCCGATGGTCGCCCGGTACGCGGGCCGCCACGGCGACGGCTTCATCTGCACCTCCGGCAAGGGTGAGGAGCTCTACCGCGACCAGCTGGTCCCGGCGGTCGACGAGGGGTTGGACAAGGCCGGCCGCGACCACGAAGAGATCGACCGGATGATCGAGGTCAAGGTGTCCTGGGACCCCGACCCCGAGCGGGCGCTGGAGAACTGCCGGTTCTGGGCGCCGCTGTCGCTCAGCGCGGAGCAGAAGCACTCCATCCACTCACCGGAGGAGATGGAGCGGGCGGCCGACGAGCTGCCGATCGAGCAGGTCGCCAAGCGGTGGATCGTCGCGTCGCGGCCCGAGGACGTGGTCGAGACGATGCGCTTCTACACCGACCTCGGGTTCGACCACCTCGTGGTCCACGGCCCCGGCCACGACCAGGAGCGGTTCCTGCGCACCTTCACCGAGCAGGTGCTGCCCGGCCTGCGCGAGCTCGAGCCCGCCGCCCGGTGAGCCCGGTGGGCTCCGGGCCCGGGCCGGCGGCCGGGCCGCGGGCCGGGCAGCTGGCCGGGCCCCCGGCCGGGCCCCCGGCCGGGCCGCTCACGGGAGTCCGGGTCGTCGAGCTCGGTGGCATCGGCCCCGGGCCGTTCGCCGCGATGCAGCTCGCGGAGCTCGGGGCGGACGTCGTGCGGGTCGACCGGCCGGGGGAGGCCAACCCGCTCGCGCTGGCCGGGGGGATGCGGCGCTCGCGGCCGGGCATCGCCGTCGACCTCAAGCACCCGGACGGCGTCGAGGTGGTCCGGCGGCTGCTCGCCGACGCCGACGTGCTCCTCGAGGGCTTCCGGCCCGGTGTCCTCGAGCGCCTCGGGCTCGCACCCGACGACCTGCTCGAGGCCAACCCACGGCTCGTCGTCGCGCGGATGACCGGGTGGGGCCAGGACGGGCCGTGGGCCCAGCGGGCGGGGCACGACATCACGTACGCCGCCCTGTCCGGCACGCTGCACGCCCTCGGGCCACGCTCCCGACCGGTGGCACCGGTGCCGGTGCTCGGTGACTTCGCGGGAGGCTCGATGTACGTCCTCGTCGGCGTGCTCGCAGCGCTCGTGTCACGGGCCACGACCGGGCGGGGTCAGGTCGTCGACGCCGCGATGGTCGACGGCGCCGCCCACCTGCTGACCATGGTCCACGGGATGCTGGGCGCGGGCCTGTGGCGGGACGAGCGCGCGGCCAACCTGCTCGACGGCGGTGCACCGTTCTACGACGTGTACGAGTGCGCGGGTGGCGGGTTCGTCGCGGTCGGGGCCCTGGAGCCGCAGTTCTGGCGCGAGCTCGTCTCCGGGCTCGGGCTGGAGCTCGAGGGCGAGCAGTACGACACGGACGCCTGGCCGGCGCACCGCGCGGCGTTCACGGCCGCCTTCGCCACGCGCACGCGGGACGAGTGGGCCCAGGCGTTCGAGGGCACCGATGCCTGCGTCGCGCCGGTCCTCTCCCTCGCGGAGGCGCCGTCGCACCCGCACCTCGCGGCCCGCGGGACCTTCGTCGAGGGGCCGGCGGGTGGGCATCCCGTGCCACGGCCGAGCCCGCGGTTCTCGGCGACGCCGCAGCGCGACCCGGGTCCCGAGCCCGCGCCCGGCGCCGACACGGTCACGTACCTCACGGCGCACGGGTTCACGGGCGAGGAGATCGAGGCGCTGCTCTCCTCCGGGGCGGTCGTCCGGTCCTGACCGGCCGGTCAGGAGGTGGGGAAGGGCCCGCCTGCGCCGAACACGGTGCGCGCGAAACGCTCTCCCATCAGCTGGTGCGTCTCGGCGTCGGGATGGAGGGCGTCCGGGAGTGGTAGTGCGTCGACGTCGCCCGCGCCGTACATCCCGAGCCCGTCGACGAGGTGGAGGTTCGGGTCGTCCGCCCGACGCTGCTCGACCACCCGGGCGAGCTCCTCGCGGACCGTGCGGAGGGTGAGCCGGCCGGCCGGGACCTCGGCCGGGTCCCCGACGGCGGTGAAGACGAGCCGGCCCTCCTGCAGCGCCACCGGGTCGACGGCGCCGGGGCCCGGGGTGTCCTCGTGGATCGGGCAGAGGACCGGCGTGACGACGAGCAGCGGCGTGGTCGGGTGCCCCTCGCGGAGGGTGTCGAGGAAGCCGTGGACGGCCGGGCCGAACACGCGACGGCGCATGAGGTCGCCGCCGACGATGTTGATGCCGACCTTGAGGCTCAGCAGGTCGGCGGCGGTGTCGCGCATCGTCCGGGCCACGAACGGGTCGAGGACGGCCGAGCCGCCGAACCCGAGGTTGACGAGGGCGAGCCGACCGAGCCGTGCCGCGACGGCGGGCCAGGTGCCCGTCGGCCGGACGGCGTTGGAGCCGTGGCTGATCGAGCTGCCGTGGTGCACCCAGCGGGGCCGGTCACCGGTCGGCAGCGGCTCGAGCGGGGCGTCAGCGCGCAGAGCGAGGAGCTCGACGCCCTCCTGGTGGGGCAGCCAGAGCTCGAGCACCTTCTCGCCGGCGGGCAGCTCGAAGCGGACCGTGCCCGGGCCGCCGCGGGTGAGCTCGGTGACGCCCGTCGCGATGTCGGTGGTCAGCAGGTCGCCGTTCGGCACGGTGCTGCCGGCGAGCACCTCGCCGTCCACGACGAGGTCGACACTGCCCGGCGCGCGAGCGGGGGCGCCGGTCAGGGCGCGGCGGGTGACGACGGCGTCGAGCTCGACGACGGTCGCCCGGGTGCGGCCGGCGACCCGCACGCCGGAGGGCTGCGCCTCGTTGACGGCGAGCATCTCGTCGGCGTTCTGGGCGCGGGCCCACGCGGGGAGGCGGTGCGGGCGCAGGCCGCCTGCCGGGGTGGTCTCGAGGTCGAGGGCGCCGTGGACGAGGTCGGCGGTCAGGGGGATGGGCTGGAGGCTGGTCGGCACCGGTCCATCCCAGCACGCGGCACCGGTGCGGGCGCGGGGTGGGTGCGGTTGGATGGCGGGATGAGCAGCGCACGGGTCCGCGTGGAGGCGGACGGAGCCATCGGCCGGATCACGCTCGACGCCCCGGAGCGGCTCAACGCGGTCGACCCGGAGATGTGTGCCGCGGTCACCGGGGGGGTGGGGGCCCTCGACGCCGACCCGGGGGTGCGGGTGGTCGCCCTCCCCGGGGAGGGCCGGGGCTTCTGCTCCGGCGCGCCGCTCACCGCCGAGGGCGCGCAGATGGGGGTCCTCGAGGCGGGCGCCGACCTCGTGCGGGCGCTGCTCGGGTCGCGCACCCCGGTCGTCGCGCTCGTCCACGGCGTCGCGGCCGGCATCGGGGTGCCGATGGCGCTCGCCTGCGACTACGTCCTCGCCGCCGACGAGGCACCGTTCGTCCTCGCGTTCAGCCGGATCGGGCTGATGCCGGACGGCGGCTCGACCGCGCTCGTCACCGCCGCCGTCGGCCGGGCGCGGGCGATGCGGCTGGCGCTCACCGGCGAAGCGCTGCCGGGCGCGACGGCTGCCGCGTGGGGCCTGGTCGCCGAGTCGGTCCCGGCCGAGGGGTTCGCGGCCCGGGCGGAGGAGCTCGTGGCGGCGTTCGCCGCCGGGCCGACGCTGGCGCTCGCCCAGACCAAGGCCGCCGTCAACGCCGCGGCCCTCGACGTCGAGGCCGCGCTGGCCCGCGAGGACGCCGGCCAGCGGGCCCTCGCGACCACCGCCGACCACCTCGAGGGCGCGGCGGCGTTCGTCGGCAAGCGCCGCCCGGAGTTCCGCGCCCGCTGACGCCTCCCACGCGTATCGGGTGACCCGATAACGCCACCCTTCACCCGACAACGGTTCCCGGGTGAAGCGCAGCCGTATCGGGTGACCCGATACGCGTGTGGTGTCGGGCGGGCGAAGGGGGGCGGGGCGGGCGGGCGGGGCGTCAGGATGGCGTCAAGACGTCGTCAGCGCGGCATCACCGGGGCGGCCGCGACCGCCGCCCGCTGGTGTCGTGGGCGGCATGTGGGAAGACCTCGTCGCGGGCGTCATCGGCCTGCTCCTCCTCGCCTATCTCCTCGACGCCCTGATCCGGCCGGACCGGTACTGAGGGGCGCGCCATGTCGATCGGACTCCAGACGGCCACGGCCGTCCTCGTCGTCGCCGCCGTGCTGGCGGCGGCCCACGTCCCCCTCGGGGCGTGGATGCACCGCGTCTTCACCGACGACCGGGACTGGCGCGTCGAGCGCGTGGTGTACCGCCTCGTCGGCGTCGACGCGCGGGCCGAGCAGCGGTGGAGCGCTTACGCGCTCTCCGTCCTCGCGTTCGCGGTCGCCTCGGTCGCCCTGCTCTTCGGCCTGATCATGGTGCAGGGCCTGCTGCCCTGGGACCTCGGCCGCTCGATGCACTGGGACACCGCCCTCAACACGGCCGTCTCCTTCACGACCAACACGAACTGGCAGTCCTACTCCGGCGAGGCCGCGGCCGGTCACACCGTGCAGATGCTCGGGCTCACCGTGCAGAACTTCGTCTCGGCCGCGACCGGGCTCGCCGTCGCCGTCGCGCTGGTGCGCGGCCTCTCCCGCGCGCACACCGACCGACTCGGCAACTTCTGGGTCGACCTGACCCGGGCCACCGTCCGGGTCCTGCTGCCCCTCGCCACCGTCGCCGCGGTCCTCCTGCTGCTCGGCGGAGTCGTCCAGAACCTCGCCGCACCGCACACGATCGAGACGCTGACCGGCGTGCAGCAGACCATCCAGGGCGGGCCGGTCGCCTCCCAGGAGGCGATCAAGGAGCTCGGCACCAACGGCGGCGGCTTCTTCAACGCCAACTCCGCGCACCCGTTCGAGAACCCGGGGGCGTGGACCAACCTCCTCGAGATCGTCCTGCTCCTCGTCATCCCCTTCTCGCTGCCCTACACCTACGGACTCATGGTGGGCGACCGCCGCCAGGGTGCCGTCGCGACCGGGGTGATGGGGACGCTCCTCGTCGGCGCCGTCACGCTGTCGGCCTGGGCCGAGTCGACCGCCGCGAGCGGCCCGCTCGGGGCGATGGAGGGCAAGGAGCAGCGCTTCGGCGTCGCCTGGTCGGTCCTCTTCGCCAACGCGACGACCGGCACCTCGACCGGTGCGGTCAACTCGATGCACGACAGCTACAGCGCCCTCGGTGGCGGTGTACCCCTGCTCAACATGCTGCTCGGCGAGGTGTCCCCGGGTGGGGTCGGGACCGGCCTCTACGGCTACCTCGTCATGGTCGTCCTCGCCGTGTTCATCGCCGGACTCATGGTCGGTCGCACGCCCGAGCTGCTCGGCAAGACGATCGGACGGACGGAGGTGACGAGCGCCGCCCTGGTTACCCTGACCATGCCAGCCCTCGTGCTCCTGTCCACCGGGCTGGCGGTCGTCCTCCCAGTCTCGCTCGACGCCCGGCTCAACGACGGACCGCACGGCCTCTCCGAGCTGATGTACGCCGTCGCGTCGGCCTCGAACAACAACGGCTCGGCCTTCGCGGGTCTGTCCGCGGACCAGCCCTTCCTCAACCTGCTGCTCGCCGGTTGCATGTTCGTCGGCCGGTTCGTCCCCATCGTGCTGGTCCTCCGGCTCGCGGGATCGCTTGCTGCACAGGGCAAACGGCCGGTAACCGCCGGCACCATGCCCACCCACACCCCCCTGTTCACCACGCTGGTCGTCGGCACCGTCCTCATCGTCGCCGGCCTGACCTTCTTCCCGTCCCTGGCCCTGGGACCCATCGCGGAGGCCCTGTCATGACCACGTCCCTCGCGCGCACCGCGTGGCAGAACCTGCCCGCCGCGTTCACCAAGCTCGATCCTCGCCACCTGTGGCACAGCCCGGTCATCATGGTCGTCTGGGTCGGGTCGGTGCTCACGACGGTGCTGTCCGTCCTGGACCCGTCGGTCTTCTCGGTCGGCGTCACCCTCTGGCTCTGGGCCACCGTGCTCTTCGCGAACCTCGCCGAGGCGGTCGCCGAGGGCCGGGGCAGGGCCCAGGCGGAGACGCTGCGCCGCACCCGCACCGAGACGACCGCGCGCCGGATCCTGCCGGACGGCACCGAGGAGGAGGTGCCCGGGACCCGGCTCGCGCTGGGCGACCACGTCGTCGTCGAGGCCGGCCAGGTGATCCCCGGCGACGGCGACGTCGTCGAGGGCGTCGCCACGGTCGACGAGTCGGCGATCACCGGCGAGTCCGCACCGGTCATCCGTGAGTCCGGTGGCGACCGCTGCGCCGTCACCGGCGGCACCACGGTGCTCTCGGACCGGATCGTCGTGCGCATCACCAGCAAGCCGGGCGAGACCTTCATCGACCGGATGATCGCGCTCGTCGAGGGCGCCTCGCGGCAGAAGACCCCGAACGAGATCGCCCTCTCAATCCTCCTGACCACCCTCACCATCATCTTCGTCCTCGCCGTCGGGGCGATCCAGCCGATGGCGGTCTACTCGGGGCAGCGGCTCTCGATGGTCGTCCTCGTCGCCCTCCTCGTCTGCCTCATCCCGACGACGATCGGCGCGCTCCTGTCGGCCATCGGCATCGCCGGGATGGACCGGCTCGTCCAGCGCAACGTCCTCGCGATGTCCGGGCGGGCCGTCGAGGCCGCCGGGGACGTGAGCACGCTGCTCCTCGACAAGACCGGCACCATCACCTTCGGCAACCGGCGGGCCAGCGAGCTCGTGCCCGTGCACTCGGTGCAGCGCGAGGAGCTGGCCCGCGCCGCCTACCTCTCATCCCTCGCCGACGAGACCCCCGAGGGCCGCTCGATCGTCGAGTTCACCGTCGAGGACGGCGTCGACGCGGCCAGCCTCGGCGACGTCGTGTCCCTCCGCCGGGCCGGCGCCGAGGTCGTCGAGTTCAGCGCGACGACGCGGATGTCGGGCGTCGACCTGCCCGACGGCGGACGGGTCCGCAAGGGGGCCGGCAGTGCGGTGTCGGCCTGGGTGCGCGAGAACGGCGGGACGGTCGGTGGGGACCTCGAGGTGCACGTCGACGGCATCAGCGCCACCGGAGGCACGCCGCTCGTCGTCGCCGAGGCCGCGCCGGGAAGCGCGCCACGGGTCCTCGGGGTCGTCCACCTCAAGGACGTCGTCAAGCCGGGGATGCGCGAACGGTTCGCCCAGCTGCGCGAGATGGGCATCCGCACGGTGATGATCACCGGCGACAACCCGTTGACCGCCAAGGCGATCGCCGAGGAGGCGGGGGTCGACGACTACCTCGCCGAGGCGACGCCGGAGGACAAGATGGCGCTCATCAGGAAGGAGCAGGAGGGCGGGCGGCTCGTCGCGATGACCGGGGACGGGACGAACGACGCGCCGGCGCTCGCCCAGGCCGACGTCGGCGTCGCGATGAACACGGGCACCTCGGCCGCGAAGGAGGCCGGCAACATGGTCGACCTCGACTCGGACCCGACGAAGCTCATCGACGTCGTCGCCATCGGCAAGCAGCTGCTCATCACCCGCGGTGCGCTGACGACGTTCTCGATCGCCAACGACGTCGCCAAGTACTTCGCGATCATCCCGGCGATGTTCGTCGGCGTCTTCCCGGGCCTGCAGTCGCTCAACGTCATGGGGCTGTCCAGCCCGCAGTCCGCGATGCTCTCGGTCGTCATCTTCAACGCCCTCGTCATCGTCGCGCTGATCCCCCTGGCGCTGAGGGGGGTTCGCTACCGACCGCTGTCGGCCCACGCGATGCTCCGTCGCAACCTGCTCGTCTACGGCCTCGGGGGCGTGGTCGCGCCGTTCATCGGCATCAAGGCCATCGACCTCGTCGTCTCCCTGATCCCCGGTCTCTGAGGTGACCACCATGACCCGTCAGATCGGCGCCGCCGTCAAGGCGCTCCTCGTCCTCACCGTCGTGTGCGGCATCGTCTACCCGGCCGCGATCCTCGGCGTCGGGCTCCTCGTGCCCGAGCGGGCGGCCGGCCAGCCCGTCCGGGTCGACGGGCGCGAGGTCGGCTCGGCGCTCCTCGGCCAGCCTCCGAGCGGCCCCGAGTGGTTCCAGGGCCGGCCCTCCGCGTCCGACGCGGCCGGCGACACCAGCGGCGGCTCGAACTACGGTCCGGCCAACCCCGACCTGGCGGCCGCCGTCGCGGACCGCGAGAAGGCGCTGCGTGCGGCGAACCCGGATGCGCCGCAGACGATCCCGGCCGATGCCCTCACCGCGTCGGCGAGCGGGCTCGACCCGGACATCTCGCCGGAGTACGCGCGGTGGCAGGTGGCCCGGGTGGCGGCCGCCCGAGGCCTGGAGCAGGCCCGTGTGCTCCGGCTCGTGGACCAGCACGTGCGCCGGGCGCCGCTCGGCATCCTCGGTCAGGACCGGGTCGACGTCCTCGAGCTCAACGTGGCGCTCGCCGCCCTCGGCCGCGGGTGAGAATGAGCCCATGGCGCGCGGACGGCTGCGGATCTACCTCGGGGCGGCTCCGGGGGTCGGCAAGACCGTCGCCATGCTCGACGAGGGTCACCGCCGCCTCGACCGCGGCACCGACGTCGTCGTCGGCCTCGTCGAGACCCACGACCGGAGGAACACCCTCGCCCTGACCGAGGGCCTGGAGGTGGTGCCGCGCGCGCGGGTGTCGCACCGCGGCACCGTCCTGGAGGAGATGGACCTCGACCGGCTCCTCGAGCGCCGGCCGCAGGTGGCCCTCGTCGACGAGCTCGCGCACACGAACGCGCCGGGGAGCCGGCACGAGAAGCGGTGGGAGGACATCGAGGAGCTGCTCGAGGCCGGCATCGACGTCATCTCCACGGTCAACATCCAGCACCTCGAGTCGCTCAACGACGTCGTCACCTCGATCACCGGGATCGTCCAGCGCGAGACGGTGCCGGACGCCGTCGTCCGGGCCGCCGACCAGATCGAGCTGGTCGACATGTCCCCGGAGGCGTTGCGCCGCCGGATGGCCCACGGCAACATCTACGCCCCCGAGAAGGTCGACGCCGCGCTGGCCAACTACTTCCGCGTCGGCAACCTGTCCGCGCTGCGGGAGCTGGCGCTGCTGTGGCTGGCCGACCGGGTCGACGAGGGGCTGGGGAAGTACCGGGCCGACCACGGCATCGACGCCACCTGGCCGACCCGTGAGCGGGTCGTCGTCGCGATCTCGGGTGGTCCGGAGGGGGAGGTGCTGCTGCGCCGCGGTGCGCGCATCGCCGCCCGCGGCGCCGGCGGCGAGCTGCTGGCGGTGCACGTCGCGCGCACCGACGGCCTGGCCGGTCCGGCCCTGCCCGACCTCGTCGCGCTGCGCCGGCTCACTGCCGAGCTGGGCGGCAGCTTCCACACGGTGACGGGCGACGACCTGGCCGAGGCGGTGCTCGACTTCGCCCGGGGGGTGAACGCCAGTCAGGTCGTCATCGGGTCCTCACGGCGGGCCCGCTGGCGAACCCTCCTCTCCCCGAGCACGACCGAGGAGGTCATCACGGGCTCCGGGGACGTCGACGTCCACGTGGTGACCCACCGGTTCGCGGCCGGTCGGGGCTGGCGGGCGCCGCGGGCCGGCCTGCCGCAGCGCCGCAAGCGGCTCGGGTACGGCCTCGCCGTCCTCGGGCCGTTCGTCCTCACCGAGCTGCTCGCCGCGCTGCCCGAGGACCCGGGCCTGCCCCTCACCGTGCCGCTGTTCCTCCTGCTGGCCGTGCTCATCGCGCTGCTCGGCGGCATGGGTCCGGCGCTCGTCGGCGCCGTCGCCAGCTCGATGTTCCTCAACTGGTTCTTCACCCCGCCGGTGGGTGGCTTCACGATCTCCGCCCCCGAGAACGCGATCGCCCTGACGATCTTCGTCCTCGTCGCCGCCGCCGTCGCGTGGGTCGTCGACCGCAGCGCACGCCGGGCGGACCGGGCCCTGCGCGCGCAGGCGGAGGCCGCGTCGCTCGCCGAGCTGAGCCACACGCTGCTCGGCTCCACGGACCAGATGGCGCTGCTCCTCCAGCAGGCGCTCGACATGTTCGGGGCCCGGGCCGCGGCCGTCGTGCGCCGGCCGGACGCGCACCACCGGATGGAGATGGTCTCCACGACCGACCCGGCGCTGACGCTCGAGGACGTCCGGGCACCCGGGCTGCCGGTCGAGGAGGCCGACGACGAGCACGACCTCGTCCTCGTCGGAGCCGCCGTCCCGGCCGGTCGCCAGCGGCTCCTCGCCGCGTTCGCCGCCCACGCGGGGGCCATCCTCCAGCGGCGTGCGCTCCAGGCCTCGGCGGGCGAGGCGGCCGCCCTGGCCCGGGACAACTCCGCACGCACGGCCCTGCTCTCGGCGGTCTCGCACGACCTGCGCACGCCGCTGGCCGGCATCAAGGCGGCGATCGGCAGCCTCCGCTCGAGCGAGGTCACCTTCAGCCCGGAGGACGAGGCCGAGCTCGAGGCGGCCATCGAGGACTCGGCCGACCGGCTCGACGCGCTCATCGGCAACCTCCTCGACATGTCGCGGCTGCAGGCCGGGGCGCTCGTCGCGCACCCGCGGACCGTCGACCTCGGCGAGGTCGTCCCGGGGGTCGTGGCGGCGGTGCCCGAGCCGGACCGGGTGCTCTGGGACCTCGGTCCGGACGCCCGGAGCGTGACCGCCGACTCGGGCCTGCTCGACCGGGTGCTCGGCAACGTCGTCGAGAACGCACTGCGCCACCAGCAACCGCCGTGGCGAGTCCGGGTGTCGACCAGCCGGCTCGGCGACCGCGTGCAGATCCGGGTGTGCGACACCGGCCCCGGGGTGCCCGAGTCCGAACGCGAGCGCATCTTCCTGCCCTTCCAGCGGCACGGGGACGCCCCGGCCGGTGACGGCGTGGGCCTCGGGCTGGCCGTGGCGCGCGGGCTGGCCGAGGCGATGGGTGGCAGTGTGTCGGCCGAGGACACGCCGGGCGGCGGGCTCACGGTGGTCGTCGAGCTGCCGGCGGCGGAGGGAGCGTGATGGGGCAGAGGGTGCTCGTCGTCGACGACGACCCGACGATCCGGCGGACCCTGAGGATCAACCTCCGGGCGCGGGGCTACGACGTCGAGGAGGTCGGCTCGGGCCTCGACGCGCTGGCCACCGTCGAGGACGCTCCGCCGGACCTCGTCGTCCTCGACCTCGGGCTGCCCGACCTCGACGGCGTCGAGGTGCTGCGGCGCATCCGCGCTCGCTCGCGCGTGCCGGTCGTCGTCCTCTCCGCCCGCCACCAGTCCGACGACAAGGTCGAGGCCCTCGACGAGGGGGCGGACGACTACGTCACCAAGCCGTTCGGGATGGACGAGCTGATGGCGCGGGTGCGCTCGGCGCTGCGCCGCGGTGGCGACGACGAGGGCCTGGCCGCGGTCGCCCCGGTCGAGACGGACGCGTTCTCGCTCGACTTCGCCACGCTGACGGCCACCCGCGCCGGCGCACCCGTGCACCTCACCCCGACCGAGTGGCGGCTCGTCGCCGAGCTCGCCCGGCACCGCGGCCGCGTCGTCACCCAGACCGACCTGCTGCAGGCGGTCTGGGGGCCGGGCTACGGGCGCGAGTCGAACTACCTGCGCGTGTACGGCAACCAGCTGCGCCGCAAGCTCGAGGCCGACCCGTCGGCGCCGCGGCACATCGTCACCGAGCCCGGCATCGGCTACCGCCTCGTCGAGTGACCGCTGCTCCGGGCCATCCGCGTCGTGTGCCGAGATGGCGGTCCTGGCGACCGATTCGGCACACGACCCCGGTGGTGGGGCGGCGCGCCGGCCGGCTCCTAGGCTGACGGGCGTGACCACCGTGCGCTGGGCCCCGACGACCGAGCTCCCCGCCGCGACGCTCTACGCCGTGATGCGGCTGCGCCAGGACGTGTTCGTCCTCGAGCAGCAGTGCCTCTACCCCGACCTCGACGGCCGCGACCTCGAGCCCGGCACCGTGCAGTGGTGGGCCGAGGACGCGTCCGGCGCCGTGGTCGGCACGCTGCGGGTGCTGGACGACGGTGACGACGGGCTCCGCATCGGCCGGGTCGCCACCGCCCGGTCGGCCCGGGGCGGCGGGGTGGCCCGGCGGCTGGTCGAGGACGCCCTCGCGGCCACCGAGGGTCCGGTCGTCCTCGACGCCCAGGCGCACCTGGCGGGCTGGTACGCCGCGCTCGGGTTCGAGGTCACCGGTGACGAGTTCCTCGACGACGGCATCCCGCACGTGCCGATGCGCCTCGACCGCTGAGCGCCCGCCCGTCGGTGGTCGTCGCTAGCGTGCGGGGATGACGCACCCGCACCTTGCCACCGGCGCCGTCGGGCACGGCGCCCGGCAGCCGGGCTGATGCCCACCTCGCTCGCCGACCTCGTCGCCGTCTCGGGCGAGGTCGCGGCCACCCGGTCGCGCACGGCCAAGACCGAGGCGCTCGCGGGGCTGCTCGCGCAGGCCCCCGCCGAGGAGGTCGGCACCGTCGTCGCGTTCCTCTCCGGGGTGCTGCCCCAGCGCCGCCTCGGTGTCGGGTACCGCTCGCTGGGCTCGATGCCGGAGCCGGCGGCCGAGCCGTCGCTCACAGTCGCCGCGGTCGACGCCGCCTTCGACCGGCTGGCCGGGGCGGCCGGGGCGGGGTCGGCCGCCGCCCGCCGCGCCGAGCTCGCGTCGCTCCTCGGCGCCGCGACCGCCGACGAGCAGCGCTTCCTCCGCGACCTCGTCACCGGCAACCTCCGGCAGGGGGCGCTCGACGGCGTCGTCCTCGCCGCCGTGGCCCGCGCCTTCGAGGTCCCGGACGCCGTCGTCCGCCGCGCGGTGATGCTCGCGGGGTTCACCCACGTCGTCGCCGGCATCGCCGCCCGCGGCGGGCAGGCCGCGCTCGAGGAGGTCGGGCTCGTCGTCGGCCGGCCGCTGCGCCCGATGCTCGCGGCGTCGGCGAAGACGACCGACGAGGCCACCGAGGGGTTCGCCGGCGCCGAGATGCTCGTCGACGGCAAGCTCGACGGCATCCGGGTGCAGGTCCACCGGGCCGACGGCGTCGTCACCGTGTTCACCCGCAGCCTCGACGACATCACCGAGCGGGTCCCCGAGGTCGTCGAGGCCGTCGTCGCGCTCCCGGGCGGTGACCTCGTCCTCGACGGCGAGGCCATCGTCATCGAGGAGGGTGGGCGGCCGGCGCCGTTCCAGGTCACCGGCGCCCGGACGGCGAGCTCGGCCGACGTCGCCCGGCTGCGCGCGGAGGTGCCGCTCACGACCTTCCTCTTCGACGTCCTCCACGCGAGCGGGCGCGACCTCGTCGACGCCCCCGCCCTCGAGCGGCACGAGGTCCTCACCGAACTGGCGCCGCACCTCGTCGTCCCGCGGCTGCTCACCACCGACCCCGCGGCCGCGGCCGGCTTCTTCGACGACCTCGTCGCCGCCGGGCACGAGGGCGTCGTCGTCAAGGACGCGTCGGCCCCGTACGCGGCCGGTCGGCGTGGCAGCGGCTGGGTCAAGGTCAAGCCGACGCACACCCTCGACCTCGTGGTGCTCGCCGTCGAGCGGGGCTCGGGTCGCCGGCGCGGCTGGCTGTCCAACATCCACCTCGGCGCGCGCGACCCCGACTCCGGCGGCTGGGTCATGGTCGGCAAGACCTTCAAGGGGATGACCGACGAGATGCTGCGCTGGCAGACCGAGCGCTTCACCGAGCTCGCCGACGGCCCCACCGACGGCTACGTCGTGTCGGTGCGCCCCGAGCAGGTCGTCGAGATCGCCCTCGACGGCGTGCAGCGCTCCTCCCGCTACCCGGGGGGCGTCGCGCTGCGGTTCGCCCGGGTGCTGCGCTACCGCGACGACAAGCCGCTCGACGAGGTCGACACCATCGAGGCCGTGCGGGCCCTGGGCGGCCGCTGAACCCCGGCGAGTGCCCAGGCGGCTCAGCCGCGCGGGCGCGGGGTGATGCCCTCGAGCAGGCGGCTCAGGGCGGACACGACCCCGACCACTCCGCCGACGACCGCGAGGACGAGCACGACCCGCACCGGGACGCTCCAGCCGGCCGGGAGGTCGAACGGGAAGACGTCCCAGACCCGGAGCGTGGCGACGAGGCCGACGACCGACGTCGCGAGGTCGCCGAGGGCGCGGAACCAACCCGTGTGCACGAGGGCCGCGAGCGCCTCCACGATGACGCCCGTCCACAACGCCGCGGCGACGAGCGGAACGACCTGCGCGGCGTCCGGGCTGAGGAACGGCACGGCCCGCCACCCGGGGCGCACCTCGAGCAGGTAGAGGAGGACGAGGTTGACGACGAGTCCGGCGAGGTTGGCCGCGCGCGGCGCGGGCCGGGTGGCGGCGGTTCTCGGGACGGGGTGCGTGGGGTGTGTCGTGGCCATGGCCTGCTCCTGCCGGCGACGACGTCCCACGCCGCGCCGCGACTGGCGGGCGCGCGCCCCCGCCACCGTCATCGTCCCACCGGCGACCGTGGTCGGCGGCCGGTCGAGAGCGGGGTCACCCCCGGCGGCTGCGACGGGTGGTCCGCCGGCGGACCGACGGCCCCGCCGGGTCAGCGGCGCGCGTCGACGAGGACGGAGGTGACGAACCCGAGCTCGTGCCGGTAGCCGCGCAGCCAGCCCTGTCGGTGCTCGGCGGCGACCCCCAGGGCCTGCTCCCGCTCGGCCGGGTCCCGGCCCTCGGCGAGCGCCCAGTCGGTGAGCGACCCGACCCAGGACCACTCGTAGTCGTCCCACTCGGCGGCGGTGCTGACGTGGGCGTACGCCGTGCCCCAGCCGAGGGCCCACGCGTGGGCGACGAGGCCGTCGAGGTCCGGGAAGTCCTCCGGGGTGGCCTCGAGGGCGGTGAGGGCGGCCGGCCCGGGGGGTCGCTCCCAGAAGCCGTCGCCGACGAGGCAGCGGGCGCCGGGCGAGACGTGGGCGCGCAGGGTGTCGAGCATGCGCTCGTACCCGCCGAACGCGTGCGAGGCCCCCACGCAGAGGGCGGCGTCGAAGCGGCCGCCGGACCACGTCGCGGCGTCGGCGGTCACCCAGGTGACGCGGTCCGCGACCCCTCGGGCCGCCGCACGCTCCTCCCGGTCGGGGTGCAGGTGGAGGTCGACCCCGACCGCCTGCACGTCGGGACGCGCGGCGAGCAGGGCGAACAGCCACTCGCCCGCGCCGCACCCGAGGTCGACGACCCGGCCGTCCCGAGGGATCGAGAGCCGGTCGAGGAGGCGGGCCGTCGCCACGGCGTCGACCGGTGCGGCGAGCGGATGGTGGGCGTGGGCGATGCGCGAGATGTCCGAGTGGTCCATCCGGTCATGCTGCGTGGCCCGGGCACGACGGCACAACGCAGTTCCGTCTGTGCGGTGGCACGATGCTCGGGTGGAGGTCTCGAACGGCATCTGGACCAGCACGGCCGACGTCGACCTGCTGCTCCGCCTGGCGGGCTCCGGCTTCGACTGGCTCGTCCTCGACGCCCAGCACGGGCCGGTCGACCGCGCGGCGCTGCACGGCGCCGGCCGCGCGCTCGGCGCGGCGTCCGCTCCCTTCCTCGTGCGCGTCCCGGCCGTCGACGCCGCGTGGATCGGGACCGCCCTCGACGCCGGCGCCCACGGCGTCGTCGTGCCGTCGGTCACCGGAGCCGAGGACGCTGCGCGGGCCGCGCTGGCCTGTCGCTATCCGCCTCTCGGGGAACGCAGCTGGGGCCCGT
The DNA here is from genome assembly GCF_035325325.1 of Phycicoccus sp. Classification (NCBI taxonomy): domain Bacteria; kingdom Bacillati; phylum Actinomycetota; class Actinomycetes; order Micrococcales; family Intrasporangiaceae; genus Phycicoccus; species Phycicoccus sp. The sequence continues at coordinate 23,042 of NZ_DAOLAC010000010.1, forward strand.
GGTCGCCGATGTGGGGAGCCTCGGCGCCGGCGGCGGACGTCGCGAACGGCGTCGTCCGCTGCTGGGTGATGGTCGAGACGGTCGGCGCCCTCGACGAGGTGGAGCGGATCGCGGCGACCCCCGGCGTCGACGGGCTCTTCGTCGGCCCGCTCGACCTCGCGCTGGCCCTCGGCACGAGCGTCGAGGCGCTGCTCGCCGATGACGCGCCGGACGGTCCGCTCCGCCGGGTCGTCGCGGCCGCCGAGCGGCAGGGCATCCTCGTCGGCGCCTTCGCCGGGAATCCCTCTGCGGCAGCACGTCTGCGAGCCCACGGCATCGGCTTCCTGGCGGTGACGACGGACGCAGCGCTGCTCGCGTCCGGCGCCCGGACGGTGTTGGCCGAGCTCGAGGGCTGAACCGTTCGCCGCCTCAGAAGCCGCTGGGCTCCCGGGGGGTGTAGGCCGCCTCGAGCGACGCCACCTCGTCGTCGGTCAGCTCGAGGTCGAGCGCGGCGACCGCGTCCGGCAGGTGGTGGGCCTTCGTGGCGCCGACGATCGGGGCGTCGACCACCGGGTTGTGCAGCACCCAGGCGAGCGCGACCGTGGACATCGCGACGCCCCGGTCCCGGGCCACCCGCTCCACCGCGCCGACGATGTCGGCGTCGGAGTCCTGGTAGAGGCGCTTGCCGAACTCGTCGGTCTCGGAGCGGTTGGTCTGCTCACCCCAGGGCCGGGCCAGGCGGCCGCGCGCGAGCGGGCTCCACGGGATGGCCCCGACGCCCTGGGCCGCGAGCAGCCCGAACATCTCCCGCTCCTCCTCACGCATGAGCAGGCTGTACTGGTCCTGCATCGAGACGAACCGCGTCCAGCCCCCGAGGTCGGCGGCGTGCTGCATCGTCGCGAACTGCCACGCGTACATCGACGAGGCCCCGATGTAGCGCGCCTTCCCCGCCTTGACGACGTCGTGCAGCGCCTCCATCGTCTCCTCGACGGGGACCTCGGGGTCGAACCGGTGGATCTGGTAGAGGTCGACGTGGTCGGTGCCGAGCCGCGTCAGCGACGCGTCGACCTGCTCGAGGATCGCCTTGCGGGACAGGCCGGAGCCGCCGGGGCCGTCGTGCATCCGGCCGTGGACCTTGGTGGCCAGGACGACGTCCTCACGCCGGGTGTACCGCCGGATGGCGCGCCCGACGAACTCCTCGGAGGTGCCGGCGCTGTAGACGTTCGCGGTGTCCCAGAACGTGATCCCCAGCTCGACGGCCTGGCGGAAGAAGGCCCCGGAGGCCTCCTCGTCGAGCGCCCACGCGTGGAAGCCACGAGAGGCGTCCGCGTAGGTCATGCACCCGAGCGCGATCCGGCTGACGGTGAGGCCGGTGCTGCCGAGACGCGTGTACTCCATCGTGCTGCTCCTTCGGTCGGGAGCCTCCCAGCATGCGCCCACCGACCCACCGGACGGACGGTGGGGTGCACGCGGGCTGCTGCGCCGAGGTGGCCCGCCCGTCGCCGGGAGAGCCACCACCCGAGCAGTCCGAGCCCGCCGACGGGCACCTCCATCCCGATGACGAACGCACGGTAGAGCAGCACCCCGGCGGCGGCCGGCGCGGCGGGGACCCCGAGCGCGGTCAGCGCACCGGCCATCCCGACCTCGACGATGCCGGTGGCGCCGGGGGTGAGGACGAGCATCGACAGCAGCCGCTCGACGACGAAGGCCGAGGCGACGACGACCGGTGCCGCGGGCGCGCCGACGACGGAGAGGCAGGCCCAGAGCAGCACGGCCTGGAGCAGTGCGTAGAGGACCTTGGCCCCGAGCAGGCGGCCCCAGCCGGCGCGGACCAGGTCGGCGCTCTCCCGGCGGAAGCGGGCGGCGCGCTCACCCCATCCCTCGGGAGCGGACGGCAGGGGGCGCAGCCGGGCGGCGAGCCGGTCCAGTCGGCCACCGGCCCAGCGCACCGCGCGGTCGTCGCGGCCGACGAGCACGACGGCCGCGACGAGCACGGCGAGGAGGGCCACCCCGACGACGCCCGGGCCCGTGAGGTTGTGCGTCGCGGAGCTGCCGGCCGCGGCGAACCAGCAGAGGACCGCGCCGGGCAGGAGCAGCTTGACGACGAGGTCCGCGAGGTTGGTCACGAGCGCCCAGCGCCCGAAGGCCGCCGAGCCGAAGCCCCAGGTCCGGGCCATCCGCCAGTTGACGACCGTCCCGGCCGCGCCGCCGAGGGGCAGCAGGTTGGAGACGAAGGAGCCGGTGAGGTTGAGCAGGAGGGCGCGGCGGTGGCTCAGCCCGGGCAGCGCGGCGGTGAGGGAGGGCGTGTGCGCCCACAGCCCGAGCAGCCAGAGCACCGCGAGCACGGCGAGCTGGGTCGGCGTCGGCCGGCTCAACGCGTCGACGATCGGGCGCCACGAGGTCCCCGTCACCTTCGGCAGGGCCAGCGCCACCACCGTCGCGGCGAGCGCCGCGCCCGCGGCCATCCGCACCCCCGGACCCCACACCTTCGTCATGGTGCCCACGGTCCCGCGGTCGGGGGGTCCGGCGCATCGGGGGTGACCCCGACATCGACCCCGACTCCGCCCCGAGGTCGGCCCGCCGGCTCGGGGTGGGGAGTCGACCCGACCCCGGCACGTCGTCGTCTGCCGGCTGGGCTCCCTCAGCCGGTCGGCGGATGCAGGTCGCAGAGCCGCTCGATGAGCCGCAGCGCGTCGTGCGGCGCGTGGCCGCGGGCGTCGTTGTCGAAGTAGACGACGACGTCGGCGCGCTGCGCCCAGCCCCGGCACCGGTCGGCCCAGCGGTCGAGGGACTCGTCGCCGTAGCCGCTCGCGTACAGCTCGGTGTCGCCGTGCAGCCGCACGTAGACGAGGTCGCTCGTCACCGCCTCGGCCATCGGCCACCGCCCGGCCGTATCGGCGACGACGGTGGCGACGTCGTGGCGGCGCAGCAGCTCGCTCGCCTCGTCCGAGCAGAAGGTGGCGCTGCGGAACTCGAGGGCGTGCCGGATCCGGCGGCCGGCCAGCCCCCGCGGGGCACGTGTCAGGGTGCGGTCCTCGCGCACCTTGGCGTCGTGCCGCCGGGCGAGGGCCGCCGCCTCGCCGACCGTGCGGGGCAGGAGGTCGAGGAAGGCCTCCAGCACCACTGGGTCGAAGGTGACCCGTTCGGGCAGCTGCCACAGGACCGGCCCGAGCTTCGGGCCGAGCGCGAGCACCCCCGAGGCGAAGAAGTTGGCCAGCGGGGTCTCGACCTCGCGCAGCCGCTTCAGGTGGGTGATGAAGCGGCCGCCCTTGACCGCGAGGACGAAGTGCTCGGGCGTCTCGTCGCGCCACAGGGCGTAGGACGTGGGTCGCTGGAGTGAGTAGAAGGAGCCGTTGACCTCGACGCTCCCCGTCCGGGCCGCGAGGTACTCGAGCTCGCGACGATGCGGCAGACCGGGCGGGTAGAAGTCGCCACGCCACCGCGGGTAGCTCCACCCCGAGGTGCCGACGCGGACCTCACCCATCGGCGCGGGGGCGCTGGGCACGACGAGGCTCGACGTGACGAGTCATGCCCACGTGATACCCCGGATGGCAGCGGGCGCAACTTCCCCGCCTGATGCCGGAAGCTCCGGTCGGGCACCCTCCATCTCGCACCCGGGGAACGGGGCGTGAGCTCGGCGCCACGACGGCAAGACAACGCCCCCGCGGCCTTCAGGCGACGCGGGGGCGCTGCGCGGCCACGGCTCCAGAGGAGCGGGCCGTCTGCCCCAGGGGGGTTGGGGCACTCTGTGGGCCAGCCGGGGCTGGCTGTCATGGTGGCGCCGGGTCGGTCCGTGGGCCGGCCCGGCGTCGCAACACCGCCCCCGAATGAGGGAGACGGCGGCCACGTCATGACCTCGAGCCCCTGCGCTCTCAGTCACCGTGAACAGTCTCGGACCCCTGCAGTCCTTGACCGGTGCTAGAGACAGACTTTACCTGCGCTTTACCTTCTCCGCGACCCCGGACGGGTCGCGGGTGACCGAAAGGGCCGGACGGATGATGCATGGCTCGACCGAACGGCTGAAGGGCGGTGCTCACGCCTCCTCCTGGGCACCCGGGTGGCCCCCCGCGACATGGTGAACCGGTGACTGGCACCGCCCACGAGCCAACGACCACTCGTGAACAACAGCCACACCAGCCGGTCGCGAGCGATGGGCGCGACTGTCTCCACGCCCTCGGGCGCCCTCGCGCCCGCATGCGGGAACGGTCCGTTCGGCCTGGTGCGACGTCGGACCCGGTTGCTGGCACGCGGTGGTCCGCGGCGCTGACACGGTGATGCGGCCGACGTCCCCCGCGCTCCCCACCCTCCCACTTAGTGCGGGAACCTCCGGTCGCGCACCCCGAACGTCGGGTTGCTCCAGCCGAGGTGCTGGCGTGGACCTCTGGCGCTGCGCCCCGGCGTCGTCACCCGAACGGCTCGGACGACGAGGAAGCCGCAGGCCAGGTCGACTCTGGGCTGCGGCTTCGGATGGTGGCCAGGGGCGGGGTCGAACCGCCGACCTTCCGATTTTCAGTTGTCGCAGAACGGTGTTCGCGTTGCCAGTGCCGTCCGTTTCGTGCTCAAATGGCTCGGGCTCGAGGTCGCTCCTGCAGGAGTTTCCACGGGCTCTGGTTAGCAAATGAATAGCGGCCCTTGGAGGCCGTTGTCGCCGCCTCGCCAGCGGTCCGGCTGGCCTCCTGGCCCTCCAACACGGAATCCGATGGTCGACGGGGCAAGCCGTGGTTTTCGTCCCGGCACCCATCCTGACCGCCAAGGTCCCGGCGGACGCATTGGGAGTCAAGACGGCTGCTGCGTTAGCAGGCGCGAACCAGCATTGGAGATGTCATGGAAGACAAGTTGCTCTACAAGGTGGCCGACGTCGCCCAGGTGCTCAGCCTGAGCCGGACCAAGGTCTACGAGCTCGTACGGAGCGGCGAGCTGCCGTCGGTCCGCATCGGAGGATCGCGTCGGGTTCGTGGGGAGGACCTCACCGACTACGTGGAGTCCCTGCAGCGGATCTCCGCCCATGCCCGGGCGGGCGTCGGATGAGCGCGACGCGGCAGCCGGCCGCCAAGCCGAGGTTGCGAAACGGGATCATCCGTCGGGGGAGTACGTGGTCGTACGTCATCCGTGTCACCGACCAGAGAGGGGTGAGCAAGCCCAAGTGGGTCGGCGGCTTCCCGACCGAGGCCGAGGCCAAGCGAGCGCGCGACGCCGCACGGGCCGGGGCGAACCGGGGAGAGTTCGTCGACCGCAACAAGGTGACGGTCGAGGAGTATCTGCGGAAGTGGCTCGAGGACCATGCCCTTGAGGTGAAGCCCAGAACGAGCGCCGGCTACGCCCACATCATCAGGGTCTACGTGGCTCCCAGGATCGGACCCATGCGGCTTCAGGCGCTGAAGACGACCAACCTCACTGGGCTCTACCGCGACCTCTCGGAGGGCGGGGGCGTGGGTGGCAAGCCGCTGGCCGCGAGAACCGTCGAGTACGTCCATGCGGTCATGCGCAAGGCCTTGGCTGACGCCGTCAACAACGACCAGATCCTGACGAGCAACCCCGCCCTTAATGCCAAGCGCCCCCGCAAAGAGCTGCACCAGCCTGTCGTCATGTGGAACGCAGAGAACCTTGCCGCCTTCCTCGAGACGACCAGCCGCCACCGCATGCACGCCTACTTCCAGCTAGCGGCGTACACCGGAGCCCGCCGGGGCGAGTTGATGAACCTGCGCTGGTCCGACGTGCACCTGGGCGACGGCCCGTTCATCCGTGTACGCGGAACAGTGGCGGTCATCGAGAGACGGCGCGTCGAGGGCACCACCAAGGGTGGGCGTGAGCGAACGATCTCCATCGACCCGGACACGGTCGGCCACCTCGTTCGCCACCGCGCAGAGCAGGAGCAGGAACGACAAGTCGCCGGCGCCTCATGGGTCGACGACGACCACGTCTTCCGCCAGGAGCTTGGCCTGCCGATGTTCCCCGACAGCCCGACGGCGCTCATGGCCAAGTTGTTGCGGCAACACAACCAAGGGGCCGTAGGGCTCGGGCGAAAGCCGCTGCCGCTCATCCGTCTCCACGACCTTCGACATCTGCACGCGACCCTTCTGCTGAAGGCAGGGGTGCCCGTCCACGTTGTCGCGCACCGCCTCGGTCACGCTGACCCTGCAATTACGCTCCGCGTCTACGCCCACGTACTAGACGATCAGGCAAGCCATGCCGCTACCGTGTTTCGGCAGCTCATGGAGACTTCAGAGCGCGGGGAGGAAACCGCCGATGAGGCGCGGTACGGAACCCAAGGACCCCGGGACGTCCCGTAGGGCGAGGGTGCCGCTCGACAGCTAGGTGGGCTTTCCCTTGCGGCAAGCCGCACCTCCACCATGACTCCGTGCTGGTGTCTGCCAGACGCGTCAGGTTTCCCTAGACCCACAATCTAAGGAGCGCCTACACCGCATCCTGGTTGGCTTGGGATGGGCTCGTTACCTGCGAAGGCTTCAGTGATCGGGGCCGCCCTCGCGTTGGTACTCGGGATTGAGCTGGATGAGCTTCCGGTCGGGGTTGAAGCGGGAGACAGCGAACTCCTGGCGGTTGGTCTTTACGGTCGCTCAGGGTAGCCACGGTTCGTCCCCCTGTCAGACTTGTGCGGTCCGCTTGCTCCTGCGGCCTCGAGCGCAGCCAGTCGAGTGAGGCGAGCGCGGCTTCCAGGCATGGGGCCGACCGAGGGATCTGGCCGAAGGCATGCCTCTTGCGTGATACATGGACGGGGATCGTCATGCCGTCCTGGGACAGTTCGGCACAGATCGATTGGCTGAACCGCGGTGGCATGGTGCGCGCAGTCCCGGGGGCTGCGTGTGCTTCAGGTGCCTGGAGGCTGCTCGGTGCTGCGGAAAAGCCTCTCGCGCTCTGCGGCCACCACCTCGCGGGCCAGCTGAGCCTCAGAGACGTCGAAAGCCTCCGGTGCGCTGTCCGCGGTTTCGCTTACCCGTGCGAACTCTTCGAATAGCTCCCGCTTCCTGGCCAGGATCTCGGTAATGCGCTGGTCCACGCCCTCCTCGGAGAGCAGCCTGTGAACCTGCACTGTCTCCAGCTGCCCCATTCGGCGGGCACGGGCAATCGCCTGCCACTCGGTGGTCGGCTTGAGTTGCGGTTCGCAGATGACCACAACAGAGGCCGCCTGGATGTTCAGCCCGACTCCGCCCGCGACTATTTGAGACACCAGAACGGCACCCTTTCCAGCCGCGGAGAACCGATCGACCATGACCTGCCGAGCGGCCGCTGGCACGGAGCCGGTGAGGGGCCCGAAGACCTGCCCCCTCACTGAATGAGCGACCTGATTTAGCACCTGGCGGAAGTGAGAGAACACAATGACCCGTCGCCCGTTGGCTTCAGCCTCCTCCACGATCTGCACCAGGCGCTGCAGCTTCTCGGAGCGGGCGCCCGAGACCATCGCGGCTTGCCGCATCGCCATGAAGTTGCCCTCCGCGACGGCTTTCCGGTACTGGAAGGCGTCGTGGGAAGACATGGGAAGCCACTCCTCGACCTCGACGAGCTCAGGGAGCTCGGTCAGGACATCTTCTTGGTTGCGGCGCAAGTAAGCCGGGGCGACTTGGCGACGGAACCGGCTAGGTGTGAACTCGTTGGCGTCCACAACCAGGTCTGGGCGAAGGTAGCCGACCAACGTGCGGAACTCGTCAAGCCGGTTCTCCAAGGGTGTTCCGGTGAGCAAGAGGGTGCGTTCCGCACGGTCGATGATTCGTGCGGCACGCTCGGACCTCTTGGCGAGGGGGTTCTTGATGTAGTGGGCCTCATCGATCACGACGCAGCCCAGCTCGCTGTCGAGCAGTTGGGGCTCCAACCAGGCGAGGGTCTCGAACGTGGTGACGGCCACGCCGCCGCCTCGAAGCCAGCTACGCAAGCCGGACTCCCTAGTCGTTCCGTGTAAGCGATGGGCTTGCAGCGCAGACTTCGAATGCACCTCGCGGATCCAGTTAGTGACCACCGCGGCGGGACAGATCACTAGGGCATAGTGAGTGCCTTTCGCCCGGAGGTGAGTCATTACTGCCAGCGCTTCGATGGTCTTTCCTAGGCCCATCTCGTCACCGAGGATGACCTTGCGCTGGACGAGGGCGAACCGGGCTCCGAAGCTCTGGTAGCCGCGCAGTGAAGCCGAAAGGTGCTGGGTGTTCAGCTCCAGACGGCGCACGGCCTCAACGATGTGCTCTGGGAGGTCGCCGTGTGTCTTCTCCTCGTCTTCGGTTAGGAAGCCGAGTTCCGCCAGCATCGCGAAATAATCCGCTGGGCGCTGGAGGAAATCTTCCCAAGGGTCCTTCGGCCCGCCACCGGCACCGCTGCCGAGAATTGACCGTGCTCGCCGCTTGACGCATTCAATGGCTTCGTGAAACTCCGCGCTGGAGCCGCCGTCGGAAAGCAGCAGTAGGTGGGTCACGTTTTGGTCGAGCGCGCGCGCGAGGGGGGTGAGTGCGGCAGTCCAGGAGAGGTCTGTTGTTGCGCCCTTGGTCTTGCGCATGGCGTCCCACGCGCTGAGCCGCCGCAGCAGCTCTGTCGCCTCCCTTGAGCGGTCCTTGAGGTCTATGCGAACCGGCATCTCGTCGTACGTGGCTTGCCACAACGTCTGGGCCGCGCCCCTCATACGGATGGCTGTGGTGGCGCCGATGCCGGGGAGATGCTCGAGCCTGCCGCCTTGCTCCAGCACAGTTTTGACCGTGGTGATGCCGGCATCGGTCAGCGGGGCGATCCGCAGGCGGTCACGTGTGGCCTCCTTGAGCCTCTCCACCGGCATCTCGTGCATCAAGCGGTTGACGTCGTGGTGGCGGAGGGCCTCGCCGGCCTGCGTCGCCTCTGAGCGGAACTGGTCTTCTCGTCGTAGGGCCTGCTTGATCGTCTCCACCGCATCCTGCAGGTCGCCCAGAGCACCAACAGGCAGCGTCTCCTGCGTTCGACCCAGATCCTTGAGCCTGGGCGCCAACCCGACCCACCCACCCAGTGCGTCAACGACCGGGATCTCGTGTCGTGACGGGCCGGCGGTCGGCACGATCCGCTGGATCAGCCCAGGCAGGTCCGTCTGCAGAGCCCACTCACGGTAGGCGCGGAGGTATCGGGCTGACTGCTCAGCCGTCTCTCGCTTCCTGCCACCGGCGATGAACCGTCGTCCACCAATCGCGGACTTGCTGTCGGCCACAGCCTTCGCGGTCTCTCCCAGAAGACGATGCAGAAGCTCAGCCTCCGGGGCGGTCATCGGCGGAAGGTGAGCCATCCGTGCAATCAGACCGAGATATCCACCGTCGCCGTAGCGCAAGGGCAGCACACGCCACTGGATCTGGCCTTCATGACGCACGTGGACCAGGGCCCGGCGCAAATGCTCGACGGCGTCGGAGCCGGCGGCCTCCACCTTCGCCCGTGCGGACAGCGCAGCGCGCGCCTGCTCGACCCATGCACCTACTTCTTCGCCAACTGCGCGAAGCTCATGTCGTTCGATTCGTTCCATTGCGCCCGTCGGTCCCTTGGCTTGCTGAGAAGGTTAGTGGGGCTCCCGACGTCCGGGCCCACGGACAACCGTGTCGGCATCGGGGACTACGGTGGGCGGCTGTCGATCAGGGAGGTCATCGTGCTGCTGGAGCAAGTCAAGGCTGGGTTGCGCCTGGACGGGCTGATCCCGGGCGAGGTGATCACCGTCATCGCGGCTCAGTGGCACGGCACTGACGCCGTCGAGCTCACCTACAAGACGGCTTCCGGTGGCTTGGGACAGCAAGTGGTCTTCCGCAAGGATGAGAGCAAGTTGTCCGTCGCGCAGACCGGGAGCCGCGCGTTCGATGCGGATGCTGGGGACTTCAAGCTCGTCGCTGAGGCGCAGCGCATCACCTTGGCCGGCCTCTTCGACCCAATGCTCGCGGTCGCGACAAGCGACGTGCGGCCGTTGCCGCACCAGATCCGCGCGGTGTACGGGGAGCTATTGCCTCGCACGCCGCTACGTTTCCTGCTCGCCGATGACCCCGGAGCAGGCAAGACAATCATGGCCGGGCTATACATCAAGGAGCTCCTGCTCCGCGACGACGTCCAGCAGTGTCTTATTGTCGCTCCGGGGGGCCTAGTCGAGCAGTGGCAGGACGAGCTCTTCTTCAAGTTTGGCCTTCGGTTCGACCTCCTCAGCAACCAGCTGATCGACTCCAACGTCAACCTCAACGTATTCGACACCAACCCGCTTCTCATCGCGCGCATGGACCAGCTCTCACGAAACGAAGTTCTGCAGGCGCAGCTGCGAGAGACGGAATGGGACCTGATCATCGTGGATGAGGCCCACAGGATGGGCGCCCACTACTTCGGCGGCAAGCTCGAGAAGACCAAGCGGTTCCAGCTCGGTGAGTTGCTCGGCGAAATCACCCGACACCTTCTGCTGATGACCGCCACCCCACACTCTGGCAAGGAGGAAGACTTTCAGCTCTTCCTAACCCTGCTCGACCGGGACCGCTTCGAGGGCAAACGCACCAAGACCGCCGACACCACCGGGATTATGCGCCGAATGGTGAAGGAGGACCTGCTCACCTTCGAGGGGAAGAAGCTCTTCCCCGAACGGATCGCCGAAACCGTCCCTTACGAGCTGACCGCGCTCGAGTACGACCTCTACGAGGACGTCACTCGCTACGTTCGTGAAGGGATGAACCGCGCCGACAAAATCGGGGGCAAACGGAAGAACACTGTCGGCTTCGCCCTGACGGTCCTGCAACGACGCCTTGCCTCCAGCCCCGAAGCCATCTATCGCAGTCTCGTCCGGCGCTCAGAACGCCTGGAGCGCAAGAAGCAAGAAATCCTCGACGGCACCTACCGCGACACCGAACCCAGCATCGATCTGACCGAGCTCGACGACGACGAGTTCAACGCCGAAGAGATTGAAACAGTGGAGGAGGAGCTCCTCGACGCGGCCACCGCCGCTCAAACCGTGGAAGAACTCAGCGCCGAACTCCTCGAGCTCGCCGACCTCGTCCAGACCGCGAGGCGAGTTCGGGACGCCGGCACCGACAAGAAGTGGTCCGAACTCTCAACGATCCTTCAAGACCACGCCCTCACCGTCGACGCCGATGGCCATCCCCGCAAGTTCATCATCTTCACCGAGCACCGAGACACCCTGGAGTACCTACGCAGCAAGATTGCCTCGCTCCTCGGGCGCGCCGACGCGGTCAAGGCGATTCATGGCGGTGTGCGCCGAGGAGAACGCCGGCAGATCACCGAAGAGTTCACCAAGAACCACGACTGCCAGATCCTCCTGGCCACTGACGCTGCCGGGGAGGGCCTCAACCTGCAGGCGGCGCACCTGATGGTGAACTACGACCTGCCCTGGAACCCCAACCGCATCGAACAACGTTTCGGCCGCATTCACCGCATCGGCCAGGAGGAGGTCTGCCGCCTCTGGAACCTCGTCGCCTCCAACACCCGAGAAGGAGAGGTCTTCACACGCCTCCTAGAGAAGATCGAAGAGCAACGTAAAGCTTATGGCGGCAAGGTGTTTGACGTCTTGGGGGAAGCCTTCACAGAGGTCCCACTTCGCGATCTCTTGAAGGACGCCATCCAGTATGGAGACCGGCCCGAGGTGCGCGCCAAGATGCACGAAGTCATCGACGCCAGCGTGGGCGACGGTCTCAAGGAGATACTCGAAGAGCGTGCCCTCGCCTCCGAGCACCTCGCGGAGGCGGACCTTCAGGCACTACGCGCCGCCATGGACGAAGCCCGAGCCCGCCGCCTCCAGCCCCATTACATCGAACTCGCCTTCAAGGCCGCTTTCACACGTCTCGGCGGAAGAATCGCACGACGCGAACGCGGCCGCTACGAGATCTCCAACGTCCCCCAGCACGTACGCTCCTCCGGCACAGGGCCTATATCTACCAAGTACGACCGGGTCACCTTCGACCTAAGCCACGTTCAGCTGGGTGACCTCATACGCGCCGATCTCCTTGCACCAGGCCATCCCCTGCACGATGCAGTCATGGGCGAGGCCATCCGCAACTTCGGCGCCGCCCTTAACCATGGCACCGTCCTGGTCTCCGCCACCTTGGAAGAGCCCCAGCTTCTTGTCGGCGTCATCGAAGAGGTAGCCGACGCCACTGGTGGGACAGTCGCCCGTCGCTTCGGCTACGCCTACGTCGATAGCTTCGGCACCGTCAGCCCAGCCGGCCCGGCGCCCTATCTGGACTGCGTAGGAGCCCCACCTGGTCACGTTGTGGGCGCAGCGCGCAGCCTCGCTTGGCTGGGTGACGCCGAAGACAAGGCGATGAGCTGGATCATCGCTAACCAACTTCCGGAGTACCTAGCAGAGGTACAACCGCGTCGCCTCGCCGAGCTCACCAAGGCCCGTGAACTCGTCACAAAGCGTCTTAGCAACGAGAGCGAGCGACTCCTTCTCGACGCCGCGATCGCCTCGGAAAAGGAGCAGAAGGGTGAGAAGCCGAAGGAGTCCTCCGTTAACCTCAACCGCAAGGCGGTCGAACTTGACTCGCGGCTCCGCAAACGCCTGGCCCTCCTCGACCAACAGCAATTGATGTCGACCAAGCCGCCTCACATCGTGACGGCTGCTCTTGTGCTGCCCATCGGAATGCTCGAAGGCGAGATCCCTCCGACTGCGCCGATGCATGCCAAGGAGACCAAGGAGGTCGAACGACGCGGCGTCGATCTCGTCTTGGCACGCGAACGTGACGTCGGCCGCAACCCCGTCGAGCAGGCATTCAACAATCCCGGCTTCGACATCCTCTCGACCGACGCCAAGGGCGACACCTATCGCATCGAGGTCAAGGCCCGCATCGACGGAGCCACGGACTTCTTCGTCACCCACAACGAGGTCATGACAGGCAAGAACGCCGTCCCGCGTTACCGGCTGGCTCTGGTGCGCGTCGACCCACGCGGATCCCAGCACGACGAGGTCCGCTACCTTGACGACCCTTTCGCCACCACAGACCTAGGTGACTTCGACGCCACCGGAATCCGTGGTGACTGGGCTAAGTCCTGGGCTAGGGGAACGGCTCCATTCTGATGGGTGCATCCTCGGAGAAAACGCTTGTCGCCGTCCTGACGAATCCACCCGTTAGCGATGGCAAGCGGACGTTGAATCGTGTGGCCTTGGCGGCAGAGCTGTTGGGGTATGGAGAGGTCAGCGTTGCGAACCTGTTCGCTCTTCCTTCGCAGGCGACCCGCGCAATTGACGAGCTTGGGGCGACGGAGCTTGGATGGGTTGCAGCAAGGGATCGGCTGGTGACAAGTCTCTCTGTGGCCGACGGCGTGCTCCTCGCCTACGGCGCCACACCTCCGTCTGGCCCGGCACGACTGCACTTCCGCGATCAAGTCGCATGGCTGCAGAATCGCGTCGATGAGTTGTCCGTACCGACCTGGATCGTCGGAGACGGGCCGCGTCACCCGTCCCGCTGGCAGCGCTGGACCCACCGCGTACATCCCGATCTTGCTTTCCGGGACGCGCTTCGGCAGAGCCTCGCTCCGGTTCGACCTGATTCCGTCGGCGGCGCCGGTTAGGTTTGGACATGAAGCTTGGGGCGCATTTGCGCCGCTTGGTCATGCCTGGTGACGGGCAGAGGGGTCGTGGCAGTGCAGAAGCGCAAACTGATCGAGGTGGCCTTGCCGCTGGAAGCGATCAACCGGGAGTCTGCTCGGGAGAAATCGATTCGGCACGGCCATCCGTCGACGCTCCATCTCTGGTGGGCGAGACGTCCCCTCGCTACGGCTCGGGCGATGCTTTTCGCTCAACTCGTGGATGACCCGGTTAGTCACCCCGACAGATTCCCGACGGAGGATGAGCAGCGCCGCGAGCGAGAGCGCCTCCACAGGATCATCGAACGGCTGGTGGTTTGGGAGAACGTCCGTGACGAGAAACTGCTGGAGGAAGCCCGTCGGGAGATCTTGGATTCCACCGGCGGAAACCCGCCGCCTATCCTCGACCCGTTTGCCGGAGGCGGAACCATCCCGCTCGAAGCGCAACGGCTGGGGCTTGACTCGCGAGCGTCCGACTTGAATCCCGTTCCTGTCCTTATTAACAAGGCGCTCATTGAGATTCCCCCTAGGTTCGATAGTCAACCCCCGGTGTTTCCCGGCGTCGCCGAGTCGCAGATTCGAGTCTGGAACCGTGCCGAAGGACTGGCCGCTGATGTGCGGGCCTACGGCCAATGGATTCGCGAGGGAGCCGAGCGACGAATAGGCCATATGTACCCACGCGCGAAGCTAGTTGATGGGAGCACGGCCACAGTTATCGCCTGGATTTGGGCACGCACCGTCATCTGCCCCAACCCGGCGTGCGGGATTGAGATGCCTCTTGTTCGATCATGGTGGCTTGGAAAGAAGAAGGGAAAGGAAGCGTACGTTGTGCCCGTCATCATCGACGATGCGTCACACGCATCGGGGAAGACCGTCACCTTTCGTATCGGGCATGGCGTCGCGGGTGCCCCCAGACCTGGCACCGACGGGACGGTCATGCGGAATGACGCTGTGTGCATCTCGTGTCAAACGGTCATCTCAAAGGAGCACATCAAATCTGAAGGTTTCGCGTCACGTCTTGGGACGACGCTGATGGCTGTTGTGGCCGAGGGAAAGCGCCAGCGTCTGTACCTGCCGCCCACCGAAGAAGCGGTGGCAGCAGCAGACGTAAGTGCTCCGGATGACGTCCCAAGTGCCTCACTCTCCACCAACTCGCAGTACATGGGAGCGCCCCTTTACGGGTTGACGACTCTGGCCCATCTATTCACTAATCGTCAGTTGGTTGCCCTTACAACTCTGAGCGACTTGGCGGCCGAGGTTCGATCGCAAGTCCTGAGGCACGGTGGAGCGGCGGACTACGCCGATGCTGTCACCACGTACCTTGGGCTGGCGGTAAGCCGCGGGGCCGATCGCCAGTCAGCGCTTTGTTCATGGGATTCCAGTCCGTCCAAAGAGCAAGTGCGGGGTGTATTTGCCCGTCAGGCAATGTCGATGACGTGGGATATCGCAGAGGCGAATCCGTTTGCAAGTTCAAGCGGAACATGGTCGGAGAGCGTGGAGTGGGTGGCGAAGGTTCTCGATTATCTGCCGGGTCGGGGGCTTGGACGAGTATCTCAAGCGAGCGCCACTGATGCCGACATGACCGGGGTTGTCTTGAGCACCGATCCGCCGTACTACGACAATGTTCCGTACGCCGACCTGTCTGATTTCTTCTATGGATGGTTGCGTCGCACACTACGCGCCGCTCAGCCAGCCCTGCTTGGCACGATTACGGTGCCGAAGGCGGAAGAGCTAGTCGCCAATCCGGTTCGGCAGGGGGGGAAGGACGGAGCTCGTCAATTTTTCGAGGATGGTTTCTACCAAGTTTTCGAGCGTGCACAGAGGCTGACGTCGGACGAATACCCAATGGCCGTGTACTACGCGTTCAAGCAAAGCGAGGGGGACGAGGCCGGTGAAGCATCGACGGGTTGGGAAACGCTCCTTGAAGGAATGATCCGATCCGGTTGGATGATCACGGCCACATGGCCGAGTCGAAGTGAACTCGCGAACCGGATGCGAAGCGTCGGCTCTAACGCCCTGGCATCCTCGATTGTGCTCGCGCTGCGCAAACGTGCATCCGGCGCGCCACCCACTGATAGAAGAAGCTTCATCGGCGCTCTAGAGGCAGAACTGCCGAGCGCGCTCCGCAAACTTCAGCAGGGTCAAATCGCGCCCGTAGATCTCCCCCAGGCAGCGATTGGACCAGGCATGGCTGTGTTCAGCCGCTACTCCGCAGTTCTTGAGCCTGACGGATCGAAAATGAGTGTGCGGTCCGCCCTGGCTCGGATCAACGAAATTCTCGACGAGGTGATCAACGAGCAGGAAGGTGACTTCGACGCCGCATCGCGATTCGCGATCGCTTGGTACCGGCAGCACGGCTACGACGTTGGCGCATTCGGTGACGCCAACAGCCTCGCGAACGCGCGCAACACGAGTGTGGACGTGATGGATCGCGATGGCATCCTCACGAGTCGCGCCGGCAAGGTGCAGCTCATCAAGCCGACCGATCTGAGTTGGGATTACAGCCCTGTTGCCGACCCCCATACAAGCAACTGGGAAGCGCTGCACCATCTGGTCAAGGTGTTGGAGCGAGACGGCATTGCGCCCGCAGGGGACTTCCTCCACGCTGCGCTAGGGCGCCCTGACGGCGCGGTGGATGCCGACCTTGTGAAGGAACTGGGCCATCTGTTGTTCCGCGTTGCTGAGGGCAACGGCTGGGCCAGGGATGCACTCTCCTTCAACAGCCTCGTGACGAGCTGGCCAGAGATCATCGAGGTCGCGCGGTCCGTAAGAAGGCCCTCGCAGAAGCAGGGCGCGTTCGAGTTTGACGAGGACGAGTGACATGGCAGCAAGTAACCGCGACCGCGTCGGCAAGCTGTTCGAAGTCATCGCCCCGGCACTTGACGATTACATCTCATCAGTGATCGGCGCCGTCGACCCGTCGGCTGGTGCGAACTGGGTCCAGCTCGTTGGGGCGAAGGATGGTCACGCTGGCAAGGTCTATGATCCGCTGGACCCCCAGGTCCAGCTCCGCATGCTGACGGAGTCCTCGATCACCACGAACGTGAAGCCGCGGTGGTACCCGTTCTCCGACACGCTAGGACGGGTAGGCGAGGCGTTCGCCACTGAGCTGAAGAACGCCCGCAACACCTGGGCACACAATGGCTCGTTCACCGACGACGACGCGTACCGCGCGCTCGACACGGCGGAGCGCCTCATGACTCTGTTGGGGCGGCCTTCTGAGGCGGACCAGGTGAAGTCGATCCGCCTGAACCTCCGGCGAGTGACCGCGGACCGGGACGACAAGAAGGTTCTAAAGGCTGCGGTTGACAATCCTGAGGCGGCGGGTGGCCTCAAGCCATGGCGGGAGGTGCTTCAGCCTCACGACGATGTTGCCACCGGCAACTTCCATGCTTCAGAGTTTGCTGCCGACCTCTATAAGGTGGCCACCGGCGGCGAGGTCGACGCGGATTACGCTGATCCCGTTGAGTTCTTCAAGCGCACGTATTTGACCGAAGGTCTGAGCGACCTGATCGGCCGTGCGGTTCGGCGTCTGTCGGGTGACGACAACGCGTCACCGGTCATCAACCTTCAGACCAACTTCGGTGGCGGTAAGACACACTCGATGCTGTCGCTGTGGCACGTCGCCGCTGGCTTGCCGGTGGGCGACTTCCCTCAGGAGACGCAAGAACTGCTCGTCGCCAGCGGCTACCGGGGCGCCAAGGTCAACCGCGTCGCCATTGTCGGCAACCACTTCAGCCCCTCCGGCGTGGTGAAGGACGACGGTACCCACGTGAACACGATCTGGGGCGAGCTCGCCTGGCAACTCGGCGGTCCCGAGGCATACGCGCTTGTTGCGAAGGCCGACGGTGACCGAACTCACCCCGGTGATGCACTCCACGAGGTCTTGGCGAAGTACGCGCCGGCCGTGATCCTGATCGATGAGTGGGTCGCATACGCGCGCTCCCTTGTCGGGCGTGACGACTTGGCCGGCGGCACGTTTGATGACCAGTTCACCTTCGCGCAATCGTTGACCGAGGCATGCAAGGGCACCCCTGGGGTCTTGCTAGCCATCTCTATCCCGGCCTCGGAGAGTGGCGACGACGCGGAGATCGCAATCGGTAACGCCGAGGAAGTCGGCGGGGCTCACGGGCTTGAGGCGCTCAAGCGGCTCCAGAACGTGGTGCGTCGCGTGGCGGATCAGTGGCGCCCGGCGTCGTCCGACGAGGCGTACCACATCGTCAAGCAGCGTCTGTTCAAGCAGCCCGATGCGGCAGGATTGGCGTCCATCGGAGCAACCGCCAGGGCGTATGTCGAGATGTATCGCAAGTACACCGACGACTTCCCGCGGGAGGTTCGCGACGCGGCGTATGAGGACCGCATCAAGCGGACCTACCCGATCCACCCCGAGCTGTTCGACACCCTTTATGAGGAGTGGTCGTCGCTCGAGCGTTTCCAACGCACCCGTGGTGTTCTGCGCCTGATGAGCACCGTGATCCACGCGCTCTGGACGGGCGAGGATGCCTCGCCGTTGATCATGCCCGGCTCGATCCCGCTCGCCACCGCGAATGTGAATGCGGAATTGACGCAGTACCTCCAGGATTCGTGGAAGACGATCATCGACGCTGATGTCGACGGACCCAACTCTGAGCCCGGTCGGATCGATAGGGAGAAGCCGCTGTTTGGTCAGCGGGCTCTCACCAAGCGACTCGCCCGGACGGTGTTCTTCGGTGCTGCCCCGACGATCGCGCCGGGCTCGACACACAAGGGAATCGGCACCCAGCGCGTGTTCCTCGGTACTGCGGTCCCCGGTGACGTGCCGGGTAACTTTCACGCCGCTCTGACGCAGCTTGGCGACCGGGCGACGTACTTCTACTCCGGCTCGGGCAAGTATTGGTATGACCTTCAGCCCAACATCACCCGGACCGCCAAGGATCAGGCCGAGCGCCTCCATAAGGAGGACGTGTGGGCTGAGATCGTAAGACGTCTCCAGAGCCAGAGCCGCACGCTTGGCGACTTCGCCGGCGTCCATGTCTGTCCGGAGTCGAACGCCGACATTCCTGACACCGACGAGGCGCGGCTGGTGATCCTGCACCCAAAGGTGGCTCACAAGGGCAAGACTGAGTCGGAGGCCAAGGCATTCGCGCAGAAGGCGACCGAACAGCGTGGCAGCGCCAACAGGACAAACCGCAACACGGTCCTGTACCTCGCCGCCGACGAGGCCAGACTTGAGGAGCTCGACGCCGCGACTCGTGACTATCTCGGCTGGACCCACGTCCTCGCCAACCAGGCCGACCTCGACCTGACGCAGAACCAGAAAAACCAGGCCGCGCAGCGCCAGGCGCAAGCTGACCAGACCGTCACCGCGCGTCTGTTGCAGAGCTTCACCTGGGCGCTAGTCCCCACGCAGCCGGACCCGGGGGCGCCGTTCCTGATTCGCGAAACCAAGGTCGAGGGTCAGTCACAATCGCTCGCAGAGCGGGTGTCGAGGCGTTTGGGCAATGACGGTGACCTCTCAACCCGGCAGGCCGCTGCAACCATCCGGTTGGCCATCAACAAGGTGCCCCAGATCTGGAAGGACGGCCACGTCACACTTGGCGCGCTTTGGGGCCTGTACAGCCAGTACCCGTACATGCCGCGCCTGCGAGACAGAAAGGTTCTCAACGAGGGCATCGTCGACTTGCCGATGATATGGGTGACCGACGCGTTCGCCCTCGCCGCCGGGTATGACGAAGCCGCCGGCCGCTACATCGGGCTGTGGACTCCCGAGGACAAGGGTCCCGCACCGGTTGCCAGCGACACGCTCCTCGTCGTGCGCCCTGATGTCGCGACGACACAGCGTGAAGCCGAGTCCGAGCCAAAGGTCTCGTCCGAAGAGCAACTCGCCGCCCTCGTCGAGCAGCACCTTGGACCCACGACGCTCGACCCGTCAGCCCCCAAGGTCGATGTCGTATTCGTAAAGCCAAAAACCCGCTTCTACGGAGTGAAGACCCTTAACTCCGACAAGATCGCGCTGGACTTCAAGAACATGGCCGACGAGGTCATCGCCAACCTGCGGGCCGCCGATGGCACCAAGCTGACCGTGCGCATTGAGATCGAGGCCACCAACACAACCGGCTTTGAGGACGGCGAGGTCCGCACGGTGTTGGAGAACGCCCGCACCCTTCGGTTCGATCAGTTTGGCTTCGAGGAAAGTTGATCGACTGCCGCAGCACCGATGACCAGAAGTGTGCTGGTTCTTCGGATCAATCCAGGGCGATCGCCCCGCAATGGAGTCAAGGCGGAGGTGCGTTGGCGGTGGTTGCGTGACACAGTGCCTTCCGGATGGAGCCCGGCCAGCAACTCTGGGGTTGATCTGAGCGCGCCCACCGCCGGAGGCATACGAGCCCAGATGTGGTGGAGTGTAGGGCGTGGTTCCCCGTGCCTAAGGGCCAGCGCGCCCTGACCGTTGATGTGCTTTTGATGCTGTGAGCACGTGGCGGCCGAGGACGGCGCCAGCGCTGGCCGCAGGCCCGGCCGAGAGCGGCGAGGCTCCAAATTCATTGGCGATGCTGTCGGCAACTAGGCCATTGGCATTCGTCGCGTTTGCGACCGTGTCGCCGGTGACTTTCGCATGCCGATCATCTGGAGGCAGATTGGATTGCAGGCCGATACCGAGCCGGCGGTCGCGCACGATCCTGGTCATATTGACCCGCTCGTAACCTGCGGTCGAGTTCGGCTGGAGGCTCTGCTCGTTGGTCCACGGCAACCTCAAGCTCATTGATGACAGAGATGATGCGGTTGAGGTAGGGGCCGCATTTCGGGTGTTCACGTAACGAGTCAGGTGTGGCGGGTAGCCAAGACCGGATGCCGACCCAGGTGGGCGGCGGGCCGGACCTCGCGACATGCTGAGCCAGCGCAGCGGCGGGGTCTTCAGCGGCGTCGAGTTCGCCCTCGTTAAGCCACCACGCCGCCTGATCTACGACCTCGCCGGGGGATTCGCCGTCGACCCATCGGAGCGCGATCTGGCCGCGGAGCGCTACGTAGCCCGGCTGGTTGGTCAGGTCGGGCATCCAACGCTCGAGCGCCGCGTCGAGGGCGCGGATCTTCGAGTCACCGAGGAGGTGCTCGGCGAGCAAGGGCAGTGCATCCTCGTACTGCTGAATGGCCCGCCCCAGCTCGCGGGCCGGGTCAGCTGCCATCGCCCGCGTGGCGGATTCAGCGCGGTCGTCTCGTTCAAGGATCCGGGTGAGCACCTCGCGGGGGCCGTGGTCGACCGGCAGCTCGAGGGCGAACCCATCGGGGGCTGGCTCGTCATCCGACAAGTAGAGGTGGTTCTCGTGCCGTCCCCTGGAGAGCGCAACATAGAGCCCTTGTCGACTCTCAGCACCCGTGACCACGGTGTGTGTCGTGTCGACGGTGGCGCCCTGTGCGCCGTGGATGGTGCTGGCGTACCCCAGCTGCACGTGTTGCACGACGTAATCGGCGGGCAGCCTGAGGGTCGGCCCCAGCCTGCGAACCTGCTGACCCGCACGCGCCACGTGGAGGTCGCCGTTGCGGTCGATGCCTCGGACGACCCACCGGTCCCCGTTCTTCACCCACGACCCGTCGCGGCCGCGAAGGGAGCGGTCGTTGTGCCGCGTGATCACCACGTCGCCGGCCCTGGCTCGGGTGCCGTCGGCAAACACGACCTCCCGACCCGGACGGACCGGCCACGCTCCGAGCCGGTCACCGCGAGCCAGTTCGTTCAGCCCGCGGACCGTGTCGCGGCTGGCCGCCAGCAGCAGGCTCGACCTCCCGGCGGCAAGGTCGGCTCGCCAAGCTTGGAATGCCTGATCGACGGCGGCACCAGCCCCACCCACGTGGACGCGCCCCTTCGAGAGGTAGTGCTCCAGCGCGGCGGAGTCGCCGCTGCGGATGCCGAGTGTCGCGGCAGCCTCCTCCGCGTCGGAGAAGCGGTGGAGCTCCGTGAGCCGAACCGTCGTCCCCAGCGCAGAGCCCTGCTCGGCCAGGTCGCGGAAGACGCCGCTCGCGGCGACCGCAGTCAGCTGCTGGTCGTCTCCCACCAGACGGACGCTGCCTCCTCCCTCGAGAACACGATCAACCACGGCAGCGAGGTCCTTGGTCCCCACCATCCCCGCCTCGTCGATGACGACGAGAGTGCGCGGGCCGATGTGCGGGAAGGCCGCAACCCGGCCGTCGCTCACGGCGGCTGCCGCGGTGTGGAGGAACTTGGCGACGGTCTCGGCGAGCGTGGTGATTGCTTCGCCGAGCTCATCCGCTGCGACCGCCGTGGGCGCGAGTCCGATGACGTTCCCGCCCCCACTGCGCCAGGCCATGGCGAGGGTGGCCATCGCCGTGGTCTTGCCGCTCCCGGCTGGTGCCAGAGCGACCTGCACCCTGGCCCCGCTTGTGGCGAGAGCGCTGACCAGTTCGGCCTGACCAGTGTCGAGTCCAGCGCTCGCCGCCGCACCCCGCCGGACCGCGAGGTCTACGAAGAACTCGGGGATGACGTACCCGTTTGTCCGTTCAGCGGCCTCGAGGAGGCGTCGCTCTGCCTCGAGGATCGATGCCGAGGTGTAGGTCCGACTCCCGTGGACCGTGTAGACCGATGCGCCGTCGAGTCGGCGGAGGAACTCGGGCTCGCCGAGGTCACGGCCGGCACCCTCAGGCAGGGACAAACCTTGCGTCACCCGATCGACGACGTCCCGAACCGTCTCGTCGAGGGACGGGAGTGGGATGCCCGCGTACCTGGCCTGACGGAGAGCCTCGGCCTGGACGTGCCACACCTGCCAGGTCGACCGGGACGACTCGAGGACGTCGACCACGCGCCTGGCGAGTTCCTCCGCGGTTTCGTCCCTCCCCCCTTTCAAGCCTCCGTCCACGTCGCGGCCGATCACGGTCGCGAGCACGGCCGTAACGGCAGAGGACCGAGCGTTGTCCCCGGCACCCAGGACGGCGTCCGCCTGTGTGCGCCACTCTTCGCGCTGCTCGCGCAGGCTTCGCGGCTCGTGCTTGTTGGGGCGTGTCTCGAGGTTGGCCTGCTGGGCCAGGGCGAGGGACTCAATCCGGGTCGGCGCACGGCCGTGGTCGGCCTGGAACGAGGCCGCGAGCTGGTGCTGACGCCTTGTGATGTCGCTACGTCGAGAGGACCACTGCTCAAGGAGCCGCGTGTCGATGCCCTCGATCTCGCGCACGGGGCGGCGTCCCTGGGAGGAGGGACGTTCGGTGAACCGGACGCCGAGCCGCTCGGTGAGCTCGGCCTCGAGCCGAGTGTTGTAGTGCTCGGAGGCCATGACCTTGGCCTTAAAGACCATCCGGCCGTCAAGGGTAAGCCACTTGGCTCCTTCGTCCGGCAGGGTCTGCACCTTGTTGGAGATCACGACGTGCGTGTGCAGGTCGGGGTCCCCGGCACGCGAGTCGCGGTGGTCGAACGCGGCAGCGACGAGCCCGGTGACCGGGACCTGCCGGATGCCGCCCTTGCCGACGCGGGTGAAGGCGACCTCCCGCTCGAGCAGGCCGATCGTCGCCCGAACCGCCGCCTCGTGCGCGGCCTCGACCTCGCGGGCCACTTCAGGCGCGGCGAGTGCCCAGAGTGCCGACACTGACTTCACCGGGCTGAAGGTCAGGTCGTAGCCGGCGACCGGGGTCTGCGCCGGCTTCGACGCGGATGCGACGAACCCGGTCAGCTCGGTGTCGTCATGCGGGGCGCGGCCGTGCTTCCGGGCGAAGGCGTTAGTGATGACGTCGGTGCGAATGAGGGCCCGCTCCTCGATCGGGATGGGTGCATTCCACGCGCGTCCTCCCCAGGTATTGTGCGCGCTGAAGGCAGTGGCGATCTCCTGACGAAGAGTGGTCGCCTCGAAGGTCGGGAAGGGCCGGCCGAGGGCGCCCCACCCGCGCGCGACGGCATCCGGCTCCTGGGAGCGCGGGTGCCAGCCCTGCCCGAAGAGGAGCTTCATCTGCTCCTCGGTGACGACGTCTCCGTCGGCGAGGTCGAGGCCGGCGAGGCCGCTGCCCATCCAGCGGCCCGGCGACTCGCCCTTCTCCTCGTAGTAGGCGGCCAGCCCGAGCTGGCCCCGCTCGGTGGCGTCGTGGGCAGCGACCTGCTGCGTCAGGTAGGTGTACCCGCTGCCGGCCGCGAGTTTGTGGAGTGTCATCACACCCACCTATGCCGGCACGCGAGGCCCTGGGGACAGGCGAGGTTCACGAAGTGCACCAGGTGTGTCCTCGGATTGCCTGGTCCGACGCCGAGGACAGCAATGGCGGAAGGCCTCTCGTGCGCCTGAGATTGGGGCGGCTGGCATCTCAACTTGAGCGGCGGTGGGTCGTGCTGTCGACGGCTTCGTCGTCGCGGGCCGGGTTCCCGCTTTCCAGTGGGAGGGCGCAGAGGTCGTCCCAGACGAGGGGTCAATCATTGCCACCGTTGCGAAGGATGCCGCGCTTCCGATCCTCCGGCGGAAGTCGCCCATCGGCTGGCATGAATCGCGGCTGATTTGCCGAGGCAATCTCGTGCCCGATGCATCGCAGCCCTTGGTTCGCTGGGCGCATCCCGCACTTGGGAAGTGCTGCAAATCGCGGGCAGTGGAAATCTCAGCGCCTGCGCTAGATGTGAAAGGCGCCATCCCCCACACAAGGACGGGACTGCTGAAGGTTCGGTTGACACCTGATCTGTGGGGCCGGGAGGTCCCGCTGGAAGGATGTCGACATGCCTGCACCCCATCCGAAGGAGTTCCGTGACGACGTGGTCGCGGTCGCCCGCAAGGGCGAGGCTCCGATCGCGAAGCTGGCCGCGGACTTCGGGATCTCCGAGTCGTGCCTGCGCAACTGGCTGCGCCAGGCCGACGTCGAGGACGGCGTCCGTCCCGGCACCACGGCGGCTGAGAACGCCGAGTTGAAGGAGGCCCGGCGCAAGATCCGGCTCTTGGAGCAGGAGAACGAGGTCCTGCGCCGGGCCGCGGCGTACTTGTCGCAGGCGAATCTGAGGCTGGGTCAGTCCCCAAAATGACCTACCCGCTGGTCCTGGACCTTGCCGCCGACGGCATCCCCGTCGCGGTGACCTGCGGGCTGCTGGGGTTCTCCCGGCAGGCGTTCTACTCCTGGAAGGCGCACCCGGTCAGCGAGCGGGACCTGGTCGACGCCTACGCCACAAACGCCGCCGTCGAAGTGCACCGCGACGACCCGGGGTTCGGGTACCGGTTCATCGCCGACGAGCTGACCGACGCCGGCCACACGGTCTCGGAGCGGCGGGTGTGGAAGGTCTGCTCCCAGGCCGGGATCGTCTCCGCCCACGCAAGAAAGCGTGGCCGGTCCAAGAAGCCAGGACCACCGGTCCACGACGACCTCGTCGAGCGGAACTTCACCGCGCCCGGCCCGAACATGGTGTGGCTGACCGACATCACCGAACACCCCACCGGTGAGGGCAAGCTGTACCTGTGCGCGGTCAAGGACGTCTGGTCCCGCCGGATCGTGGGCTACTCGATCGACTCTCGGATGACCAGCCACCTCGCGGTCGACGCTCTCGAGATGGCCATCGCCCGCCGCGGCCGTGACCAGGTGGCCGGGTGCGTGGTCCACGCCGACAGGGGCAGCCAATTCCGCTCCCGACCCTACGTCGCCGCGCTACACCGCCACGGGCTACGCGGGTCGATGGGCCGGGTCGCCTCCTCGGCGGACAACGCCGCCATGGAGTCGTTCTTCTCCCTGCTTCAAAAGAACGTCCTGAACGCCCGCCGCTGGGAGACCCGCGACCAGCTCCGCCTCGCGATCGTCACCTGGACCGAGCGCACCTACCACCGCCGACGCCGGCAACGCGCCCTCGGCAAGCTCACCCCGATCGAGTTTGAGACCATCAACCAAGCCGCTCACGCGGCCTGAAACACCACACCGGAAGTGACAACCAGACCTTCAGCAGTCCCGACTGTGCAGTTGGCGTGTCAACGACGCCGACTCACGTTGAGTCGGTATCTGGATCGACGTTGCCGCTGAGCTTCTCCAACTCTGCTTCGAACGCTGTGATGAACTCGTCCAAATCGTGCACGGGCACTTTCGAGACGGCTTCCTGCGTTCCGCCGGCGTACACCCTCTGCCCCTCTGCAGGTTTCAACGACCGCCTCAATGCAGTGCGAGCTTCGTCCTCGGGCACGCGAATGGCGTGCACCCACTGAGCCAACGTTTGGGCAGGAAGATTGGTGAGGGGGAGACTGCCGCTCTCCAGGTCTCGCAGATCCCTCGCAGAGGTGCCAAGTGTATTAGCCAAATCGTCCAAGCTGGTGCTGCGCCCGGTGCGCTGCTGCCGCAGTACGGCTGGCAGCGGTCCCTCCTTGAGGGTGCGTCGAGCCGCGACGGCGCGTTCCGCTGTCGCGACCACACGCTGACGGACGGACGGTTCAAGGACGTCTCCGCGACCGAGGAGGATGTCGACCGCAGCGAGCACGGACGTGGAGAAGGCGCCGTTGTCAACGTCAGAAAGGGCCAGTAGGAGTTCGGAGGTCTCCTCCTCGGCGAGGGTGTCAGGGCCCGCATCCTCATTGACGGCGAGCTCCTGCAGCAGGGCGCGCGCTCTCTCCAGAGTGTCCGGGTCGGTAAACGTGCGCTGTTCGTGCTTCATGGTGTCGCTCCTTTCAGAGATGGAATGGCGAAGGGCCGACAGGCGGACTGTCGGCCGAGGTGCTGTACGTGGACGCTGATCACGTCAGGTAGACATGGCGTCACGCAGGCGGGAGGTGATGCGGCTCAGCCGCTTTCGGACGGCATCGTCGGAGATGCCCGTCAGGTGCGCGATCTCTTTGCTCGGCAACTGTTCGAAGTACCGAAGTCGCACAAGCAACTGGTCAGCGTCGCCCAGGTCCGCGATCGCTTCATTCAGTTGTCTGGTCTGTGGGTGTGGGCGCGGGTGTTCTGCCAGCATCGGCGGCGCCTGTAGGGGCAGATCATCGGACGGCCTGACGTCTCGAGCCGCCGTTGACCGGCGCCAGTCCAGGAGGGTGTAGCGCACGAACCCCCGAAGCCATCCTTGGAACGTTCCCCTAGTTGGGTCGAAGTTGTCGATCTTGCGGACGGCGCGTTCGACGGCGAGTTCACAGATGCATTCGCGGTCAGCGTCGGACAGGTCGTGGGTGATGGAGCGGGCATATGACAGCATGCGAGGGGCGTACATACTGACCAAGAAGGTCCCCGCGTGAGGCTGCCCTTCGCGGGCTGCCTCGATGAGTTCTGCCTCGTCCATGTTGCCCACCTTCCTGACGGTGGCGCCCGCGCCGTCTGCTGCAGCTCGATTCAGCCTTAATTGGACGAAAGCGAGCTTGTGATCGTCGTTCCTCACCATGATTCGTTTCCGTGTGACAGGGGTGGGCCTGGGAACGAGAGCGGCTTGTTGCTCATGTCGGTGTCCCGGACGCGGAAGACCAAGGAGATTGAGGGGTCAGATCGTCCCTGCGGCGAGTGCTATCGCGGTCCGGATCCCAAGCGGTGAGAGTCGAAGGGGTGCGGACCAACAGAGCCCGCAGATCCCTTGGATGGTCGGTGGCATCGATGACTGCGTCGGCGACCACACAGGGCAACTTTTGGCGCCGGAGGTCGCGGTCCACCACCTCCACGATCCAGACCCATCGAGATAGTTGAGTCCGACGGTAGATCGACGCGACCGGTTCTTCGATTCCTCGGTCCGCCAAGGCCATCTTGAATCGGTTCGACGGGTGGACGGACGATCGCCACGAGAGACGCCCCACCGCAAGACCCTGCAGCACGTCACGCGCTTGGCTGCTGGCATCTTCCTCGAGGCGGGCCTGCAGCCAAGTCTGTCCAATCGCTTCGGCCTCTTCGCCGGGAAGGTAGACCTTCGCGGGCAAGGGAACTAACAGGTATTCCCAAGGGGCGTACACATCCAGGTTGTATTCCTCTACTCGGCGGTAGGGGCCCTCTTCGTCGTCATGGCGGTAGAACACTATGCGTTCATCGAAGCCATCGCCCTCACGGCGGTAGCCGACGAGAACCCAAGCGTGTTCACCTCCGACTGCGATGACGGGTAACGATGAGTTGAGATACCGGCAAGCGACCCGTAGAAGAGTCTCCCCGGCGGGTAGGTCGTCGACCTTGTAAACCAACGGGGGAAGCCCGAGACTCTCGCTCGCCCCAGACATTTGGAACACATCCAACCCTTGGCTTGGAACACTCCTGCCCAGCCCCAGCTCAGGGGTTGCGCTCGTTATGTCTCCAGGGAGGGCGCGGGGCGCGCCGAACTGGCGGTGGTGGTGGTATGCCGTGGTCCAGAGGGTCGCGTGGGCGCAACGAAGAAGCATGGCATCTTGGGCCATGAATCCGGTGCCACGCACGCTCAGCTCCTCTCCTAGGAGGTTGACCTGGTCCGTGGCTTGGCACGTGATTGCTAGGTCGTCGTCGGGCAGCGCCTGCAGAAACACGCGCCCAACGGGCGCGGCTGGAACAGGTCGGAGAACGACGTAGCCAAGGAAACCGAGATCGGCCAGCCCGGCGAGGCCATCCACGCCAAAGGCCTCCGCAGGGATCCTGTCTTGAAAGAAGTGCAATCGGTGCGTCACCGAGGGGTACCGACGGAAGGTGCCTGCGTACAGATTCGAGTGCTCGCTCCGCCAGTCGGGATCGATATACCTGTACTCCAGCACAGCCCCTTGGGCACCCAGCTGATAGGCATGGCCGAGGACAGTGCGAAGCACGTCCGGATTGCGGGCACCGTACCTGTCGAGCAGCCACGCCATGGCGCTTGGGTTCCCATAGTCGAGGACCACGGCGGGCTCGGGCCGGGACCATTCATCGAAGCGCAACGCGGCCCGATCCCACTACCCGACGAAAGTTTGCCGGCTGGCCGCCCTAGCGCGGAGCCGGGCGGATGCGATCTCCTCGATTCGTTCGACGAGCCGACGCGCTTGCTCTCGGCCCAGCTGTCGTGCGGGGGACTCCGCAGCCCCCCCAAAGGTCGATGCCCCCATGCCCGTCTCGACCTCTGTGACGAAGCCCGGGCGGTCCGCGGTGTCGCTCATGACAGTCAACATAGGACGCTTGCCCCCCCGGTGTCTCTTTCTCATGCGTGGCGCGCCGAGTTGGCCTGGTACAGCGTGGACACGGTCTGGCCCGAACCGAGGCCGAGAAGTCCGGCGACCCCACACACATGGCAACCGGGGTCAGAGACCATGGCGGTTGTCGTGAGGCGACGAGCATGAGCTCGGTACAGCAGGCGATCCGTCGGCGTGCCGAACATACCGGCCAGCAGGTGACAGGCCTCGAGGACTGCCAGGCTGGCGACCACGCCGTTTAGCGCGATCACGCTTGGCGCGGGTTCGCTCAGGTCTCGTAGGTACCCGCGCGCGACCTCCCGTCCGCGGGCCTCTTCCGACAGGTACTCCTGCCGGACGAGTTCCGCGTCAAGAGTGCCTGCGCAGAGCAGGCATCCCCCGCCCGGGCGAAGCACCCGAACACCTCCACCGGCAGACACGCCGGTCGGCGCAGCCATCACTTCCACTCCGAGGTCGATGATCGGCACCAGGAACTGCTGGGCAATCTCGTTCAGTAAGGCTCGCGATCCGTGCCCGTCTGTGCACGCGAAAACCAGGTCCAGTTCGGCAATGGCAGTGGGGTCGAGGCTGAGGACGCTCAGATGGTGCGCCGTGACGGACGCAAGAGACTGGGTTCGATGGACAAGGTCGACAAGAACGTCGACCTTGGGCCGGCCGATGTCATCCGGAACCGAACCGACGATGCGCGACAGGTTCGACGACTCGATGACGTCATAGTCGACGAGAACCAGATGCCCCACGCCAAGGTGGGCCAACTGCTGCACCACCTGCGAACCGGTCCCACCGCATCCGACAACTCCTACGCGCGCTCGTGCAAGCTGCCGCTGACCTGCCGCACCCCAAGCCCTCACCTGGCGGTCCACGCGATCTTCCGTCTTCCGTAGCAGGTCGTCGACGCCTTCCGGGCGATCGAGTACACCTGTGATGAGCCCGGCATCGGCGGCCGTGGTGGGCACCAGTGTGGCGATGGTGTCTCCGATGACGCGGACGCGATCCAGCGCACGCATTCCGTCCCCGGTCCACACAGCGCCATCGAGGCTGGCATGGCCAAGGACAAGAGCGCCAACTGGCCCCTCGACCCTTCTAGTCAGGACGCGACCGCAGAGGTCAGCCTCTGTCCGTCGGTCGAGCGTCGACGCACGCACCGTGCCGCGGCCGTGAGGGTGGCTATGGCACAGCACCAACGTCGCACGTCGAGCGCGGGCCAACTTGGCCAATCGGGCGGTTGCAAGCGGGCTGACCGAGATGTGCTGGCCCCCGTAGGTGACGATGTCATTCCTCGAAAGGGGTACGACCTCCTGAGTGACAAGGTAGGTGTCATCTGCGGTCTCGAGGAAACCGCAGATTAGGAATGCGGCGTGCTCAAGCCCGTCGTTGGGCAGCAGCTGGTCGCGCAGTTGTGCCCAGTGCTTGGCCGTGATGCGCAGTTCAGTGGGCACGACGGAACCTTTCGGCTATGAAGTGGGCGTAGGTGACGAGAGTGTGTCGGGCGGGGAGCCATGGAGTCTGAAGGTGCCAGGAGAACCAGAGGCGATTCTTGCCCTCGAGTAGTTGCTGGCCACTGTTCGACGGCACAGCGCCCGACGCCAGGCGCAGGTTCTCGTTCGCGAAGAAACAGTCCGGCTGAGCGGTCGGATATGGCACGGGAACGATGAACTCGACCTCAGCCAGATCTTGCGACCAACCCGGCGCAAGCGTCATAGACACGCTGACAACATGGGTGCCATCGGGGAGTGGTCGCATCGCGGCGCCCGGGAAGGTCGCCGATAGCTCAGACATCTGCCTCTTCAAGACCGCTTCGGTCGCCATGCCCGTCAGCCGAGGTTGCCAACGGGCACGTCGTAGAAGCGCATGCCACTCTTCAGCTCGACAGTCTCAGCCGGCGCGATCGGGCGATCATCGCCAGCTCCAGGTACTTCGAGGAAAAGCTGGTTCCCAACCGGGACCCCGGCGAGTTGCGCCAGCTCGGCGCCAGTCATCGCCCCGCGGGTGACCTTGTAGTGCTCGTCGTTGATGTGGATGTTGATGACTGTGTTGGGCTTGCCCTTCACAGTCGACGCGGTGGCGGTCATCGCGTGCTCCTCTCTCCAGGTTCTCACCCGATTTCGCACGCGTGTGACGGTCAGGTGTGGTTGACCGCCCAGATCGAAGGCAGCCCCGGTTCACCCGCGTAGCACCCGAGGCTCCCCGGCCCTTGGGTATCGAAGAAGTCTGGCCGTCAGGGTCGAGACACGAGTTGGGACGCGCAGTTCGACGAGGAAGCACAAGGCCCTACCTCCCCCGGACGATCAGAGGACCCGAAGGCTGGAGGAAACGATCACCAGGCATACCGTTGCTGCATGAACTTTCGCTACCTCGGCAACAGTGGACTGAAGATCTCCGAGATCACCTACGGCAACTGGCTCACCCACGGATCGCAGGTGGAGAACGACGTCGCGACCCAGTGCGTGCGCGCCGCGCTCGACGCCGGCATCAGCACCTTCGACACCGCGGACGTCTACGCCAACACCAAGGCTGAGACCGTCCTCGGCGAGGCGCTCAAGGGCGAGCGGCGCGAGAGCCTGGAGATCTTCACCAAGGTCTACTGGCCCACCGGCCCCGGCGGGAAGAACGACACCGGCCTGTCCCGCAAGCACATCATGGAGTCGATCAACGGCTCCCTCGAACGCCTCCGGACCGACTACGTCGACCTCTACCAGGCCCACCGCTACGACACCGAGACCCCGCTCGAGGAGACGATGACGGCCTTCGCCGACGTCGTGCGCCAGGGCAAGGCGCTCTACATCGGCGTCAGCGAGTGGACCGCCGAGCAGATCCGCGAGGGCCACCGCCTCGCCAAGGAGCTCAACATCCAGCTCATCTCGAGCCAGCCGCAGTACTCGATGCTGTGGCGCGTCATCGAGGGCGAGGTCGTCCCGACGTGCGAGGAGCTCGGCATCAGCCAGATCGTGTGGAGCCCCATCGCGCAGGGCGTCCTCACCGGCAAGTACGTGCCCGGCCAGCAGCCGCCGGAGGGCTCGCGCGCCGCCGACGAGAAGGGCGGCGCCGACATGATCAAGCGGTTCATGAACGACGACGTCCTCACGCGGGTCCAGGCGCTCAAGCCCGTCGCGGACGACGCGGGCCTGACGATGGCGCAGCTCGCGGTGGCGTGGGTGCTGCAGAACAAGAACGTCGCTGCCGCCCTCGTCGGGGCGTCGCGTCCCGAGCAGGTGGGCGAGAACGTCAAGGCCGCGGGCGTGACCCTCGAGCCCGAGCTGATGCAGCGGATCGACGACGTGCTCGGGAACGTCGTGGAGCGCGACGCCGCGAAGACCGCGGAGACGGCGCCGAAGACGCGCGTGGCCTGACGCACGACTGCAACGACGGGTGCGTCACCGGAAGCAGCTCCGGTGGCACACCCGTCGTCGTGGGGTCAGGGATTCGCCGTCACCGCGGCCGGTCGGCGGTTGACCATGAGGACGTCCGTTCGGCTCGGCAGCCAGCGCACCGCGGCTGCCGTCGCCGGGTTCGAGCCGTAGACGAGCAGCGCGAGGAACACCCCGTAGACCGGCAGGTGACCGACGAGCTCGGTCTGGCCGAAGAGGAACAGGGTCGCGTTGAACGGCACCATCGCGACGAGGACGGCGACCTGCGGGAACGCGCCCGACAGGACGAGCAGGCCGAAGAGCAGCTCGACGCCGCCCGCGATGACGACGAAGACGTCGGTCGGGACGTCGAGGCCGATGACGCTGAAGACGTTGAGCGCCGGGAACGCGTCGAGGGTCGCGCGGGCCATCGACGGGTTGGTGAACTTCTCGGTGAAGGCCAGCGCGATGAGCGCCACCCCGACGCCGGCGCGCAGCGCGAACAGGGCCGACCGCAGCTGGTTCGGGGAGAGCGACGCGGCGCCGTGCCGGTCGGCTCCGGCGGGGGCGATGACGAGGAAGGCCGCGACGGCGGCGAGGTTGGCGCACTCCAGCAGCGCCATCGGTCCGGTGAAGAGGACCATGACCGGTCCGAGCAGCAGGGTCAGGGCGGCGGCCCAGCGCTGTTGGAACCCGGTGATGAGCCAGACGCCCAGCCCGGCCTCGATGAGGAGAAGAGCAGTCCCGCCGATGCCGTGGAGGTCGTCGACGCTCGGGGTGACGAACATCCCGGCGGCGGCGAGGGCCAGCAGGGCCACGCCGAGGTGGATGCCGAGCAGGCGTGGGACCCACGGCGCGAGGTCGCCGAGGCGGCGCAGCCACGGGAGCTCGGGACGGTCGATCCGCAGCGCCACGAGCCGCCAGGTCACGGCGACGACCACGACGAGGGCCGTCACGACGAGCGGCACGGGTCGCAGGAAGAACGACCAGTCGCCGGCGGCGGAGTCGACGAACCAGCGCTCGTGGGCGGGCAGGGCCAGGGCGGGGGACATGCGGTGGGTCTCCATCGGTCGAGGTGCGTGGCGCCGCGTGGTCCAGCGCCGCCGGTCTCGTGGCCGGCACCATCGACGGTACGTATGCGTGAGTCACCGGATCAGGGCCGAAGGTCCCGAGCCGGTGGGCCCTTGGTCGCCGATTGGTCCGGTCCGTCGATCGCATGGGTGACAGGACGATCCGTCGGGCTGCTGCTGCCGGTGCCGTGCCTCAGGTCATCGAGGGCAGGGCCTCCGACAGCGCCATCGCCAGCTCGAACCGCCGCTCGTCATCGACCTCGCCCGCGGCGGCGACCACCTTCCCGAGCTTCTTCGGACCGGAGAGCCGGACGTCCCCGACTCGGCGATGGCCCTCCCAGAAGGGGAGGTACGCGTCGACGAAGCACAGGACCGGGACGATGACGACGTCCTCGTGGCCGGCCTTGGCCAGGACTGACCGGACGACCTCGCACTGCTCGTGGATGCCGTCGACGAGGTTGGTCCTGCGTCGTCCGCCGACCTTGACGGTCTCCGTGGCGGGGCTGAAGAGTCCGCCTTGGCGCTCGACCGTCACCTCGGCGTTCTTGTACTGCTTGGCATCGATGACGAACACGCCCCCGGCGCCGACGAAGAGGTGGTCGATGTTCGCCCGACGCCCTGGGATTCGCCGGTCGTGCAGGGCGTAGCCGTGGCCCTCGTCGACGAGCACCGTGAGGGCCTGCGCCACGCGCTCCTCGCCGGCGGCGCCGACCCGCCAGGCGTGGGTGGTCTGCCTCCCGTCCGGGTAGAAGAACGCGTTGAGGGCCCGCCAGACGCGCGAGCGCTCGGCGCGGGCAGCGTCGTCCTTGGCCTTCCGGCGCTCGTACTCGCGCTTCGCCCCCGCGCCTGCGACGCCCACGTCGAGGACGCGCGGCACCGGATCGAGGCCCGGCGCAGGCTCCGTTTCCGGCTCCGTCGGCACGGCGTGTGAGGGAGGTGCGGTGGGCTGAGCGACAGATTCGGCTGCGGTCGGCGTCGGCGCCTCGTCCTCCGACGCCGTGTGGCACGGCAGGCACCGGACACTGCGGCTCGAGCGCACGTAGGCGGCGCGCTCGCCGGCGTCGACCTGACGGCCGCAGCCGCACGTCCCGGCGTACCGCAGCCGCATCACCTTGACGTCGGGTGTCGTCCCCACGATCGCCCCCTCCCGTAGCCCTGCCGAGCGTACGAGAAGCCCCGCCTTCGCCGAAGGGGTTCGCCGAGAACCGGAGGCGGTTCAGTGGTGGCGGGCGCGGTGGGCGGCGAGGACGTCGAGGCCGAAGTCGGCGGCCGGGTCGCGCCACACGGAGTGGGCGTGGTTGGCGTCGCGCTGGGTGTTGTCCCACTCGATGAGCAGGTTCGGGCCCTGGAGCCGGTAGTAGTGCGGCGCACCGGGATCGGTGGGTCCGGCCCAGGCGAAGTGCACCGCATCGAGCGCAGCATCGTCGTAGGTGGGTGAGGGCGAGACGCCCTCGGGCACCCGGTCGAAGTAGGTGCCGAGGAGCGCGCGAAGCACCTCGCGCTGCTCGCCACCGAGGTCGCGACCGGCGATGCCCTTCGGAGCCAGCGTGTACTCGAGGACGGCGTGGTCGTCGTCGCTGTAGTCGGCGACCTCGTCGATGCGGTCGCTGGCCGCCTGCAGCTTGGCCTGCTCCCCGTCGTCCGGGAAGCGCTCGTGGCGCCAGATGGCGGCGAGCGGGAGGACGCGGTCGCCCTCCGCGACGGTGGTGCGGTTGACGGTGACGAGGTCGGAGGGCGCCTTGTCGAGGAGCACCGCCCGGTCGTACAGGTCGCGGGGGAGGGAGCGGACGAGCTCGCGGCCGAGGTCCTCGACGCGGGCGAGCGGACGGTTGACGATGCCGCCGAGCAGGGGTGAGGTGGCGGGGTCGGCGCCGAGGAAGCACGGGGTGGTGGAGACGAGCTCGCCGTCGACGACGAGGTTGTTCAGGGACACGTGGTGCCCGCCGAAGCGCCAGCCCCACGTGGGTCCGGCGGGGTCGCCGAAGACGCGCAGGTAGTACAGGCCCGGGTCGCGGCCGCGCTCGCGGTCGAAGCGGGCGACGAACCCCTCGATCCGGTCGAGGACGTTCTCGAGCCCCATGACCGTCGCGACGGTGACGTAGCCGGCCATCGACAGCCCGCTCGCGACGAGCCGCATCGCGCCCCGCTGCTGCGTCGGCGACTGCTCGTGCATCGTGAGGCCGCCGTGGTCGGTGGGGGTGTAGAACCAGCGGCGGCGCTCGGCGTCGTCGTCACCGTCGGTGGGCACGGCGCCCACGGCGACGGAGCGCTGCTCCGCGGAGAGCGTGTCGAGCCACTGCTGTGCCGCCGCGGCCATCGCCGTGGCTGCTGCGCGCCGGGGTGAGGTGTCGTCATCGGCCATGATCCGACCCTAGGCCTCGACACCGGTGGTGCGGTACTGACCTGCCGGTTTAGGGTCCGAGGACGGCGTGACGCGGGCCGACGACGGGGTCGACCGCGCAGCCCGAGCCGTGGAGGAACCGTGACCACTCCCACCGACGACAACCGCGACCTGCTCACCGTCATCGCCTACATGAAGGCGGCTCCCGGTAAGGAGGACGAGCTGCGCGACGCGCTCCAGGCGCTCGTCGAGCCGACGACGCAGGAGGACGGCTACGTCAACTACGACCTCCATGAGTCGGTCGAGGAGCCGGGCCGGTTCTTCTTCTACGAGAACTGGCACTCGAGCGAGCACCTCGACGCGCACCTGGCGGCTCCCCATCTGACGGAGTTCATCGCCCGCATCCCGGATCTCATCGACTCCGATGGGCTGACCGTTAACCGCGTTCGACGTATTGGCTGAGCGTCACAGTCCGAGGCGACCGGCCACGTTGTCACGGAGCAGGTTCTCCCGGCGCTCGTGGACGGCGACGGACTGCAGGGAGCGCAGCCCTGCGTGGCTGGCGACCTCGTGGGCAGGGATGCCGTCTCGAAGCGCAGTCCTGATCCAGCCGTCTCGGAGGTTGGTGAAGTTGTAGACGTGCGCGAGGCCTGCCTCCTCCGCTCTCCTGGCGATGACCTTGTTGAGGCGTTCCGGCGCCAACGGCCGCACCCAGATGCGAGAGCCCGCGACCTGGGGGAACGCGGGGTGCTCGTCGCTGCCCCGTTCCACCGCCAGGAGGGTGTCCAGCCATGCCTGCCACGCTGCCAGCGGACAGTACTGGTCCCCCGTCGCGGTGATCCCGACCAGGTCTCGTCGTCTCAGGCTGTCGAGGACGACCCCCTGCGGTGAGCTGCGGATGTCCCCGATGGTCAGGGCCGTGGCTTCGTGGGTCGTGAGGGCAGAGCCGAAGCCGACCAGGAGCAGAGCCCGGTCCCGTAGCTGCTGCGGTGTGGCGGCGCAGCGGTCCTCGATGATCTCTTCGAGGGCGGCGCCCGGCAGTGGCAGGCGCCTCCTCGTCGTCCGGTCGTAGGCAGGGAGCGACTCACACAGTCGCCACATCTTCCGGTAGTCGGATGCGCCCCACTGGGAGGCGAACACCGGACGCGTCCGGTCACCTGATCGCAGCCACAGATCACGAAGTGCCTCATGGGTTCGCGCGGCGCCGGATCGAGTCAGCACTACCATTTCGTGCCGGTCCGAGGCGCCTTGGCTCCGCCAACGCACCTCCGCTGACTCCTTGGTGAGTCGGACGTCGCACCACCGCAGCCGTGAGAGCGCGGCGGCGGAGACGCCAGTGGCGTTGGCAAGCAGCAGGGCTGTCCTCCACCGCCTCTGGTCGAGCGTGGGAGTCATGGTGGCGTCGACGAGTGCGTGGACCAACTCGCGGTAGAGGGGTTGACCGCGCGCGTCGCCGCCAAGCGGCGCCTCGTGGTGCAGGCCGCGGAGCAGACGGCGAATGTCTGGATGAGTGCTCCATGGCGGGTCGCCGTCGAGCCGAGCCCCAGTGTCGAGGAGCCCCAGAGTCGTGCGCAGCCGACGCCCCAGTACGCCGCGCGATTGGAGGTGCGTCAGGTAGAGGAGCACGGTGGTCACGCCAGGAGGTAGCCCGTGGCGACGGCGAAAGGTGGTCAGGTCCGCCTCTGCTCGGAGGATCGCGACGCGGTGTTCAGGCGCCACGGTGGGATGCAGTGTGTCGGCACGGGATGGCACGGGGGTCACATGCCAAGCCGAGCCGCGGTGTTGCGCCGGAACGGGTCGTCGTTGCGGATGTAGAGGATCAGCGAGTCGAGGGTGGCGTGGCGGCTCTGGCGAGCGATGAGTTCCAGCGGGATGTCGAGGTCGGCGGCTGTGCTAATGAACCCGGCCCGGAGGCTCCGGCCACCCCAACGCCCCCGGAGCCCGGCTTGGTCGGCGCGGCGTTGAACGATTCGGGTGAGTGACTCCGGGCTGAGGGGTGCCGTCAGGAGCCGTCCGGACCGCCCGACCGGAACGAAGACAGGGAGGTCGCTCACCGCCGCTGGGCCGAGTTGTTCCTCCACCCTGGCCCTCCACGCGCTCACCGCTTTCACAGGGCAGGTGAGCTCGCTCTTGCCGAGGGGGATGCCCACGTCGCGACCGCGACCCATGACGTCGGTCTTCGACCACGTGAGGTGGACGACCAGACCCTCATCCACCGTCTTGACGTCCCTCCAGCGCAGTCGGGTGAGGTCGACACGCCGGAACGCCCCGGCGAACCCGAGGAGGATGGCGGCCTTGTCCCGGATCACGTCGCTGGGAGGTCCGCTCAGGACCCGAAGCGTCATGGGGCTGGGTTGCCACTCCGTTTGGCCGCCGATGGCGCGCAGTCGTGACGCGCGCACGTGGAAGATCGCCTTCGCGGACAGGCGTCGACCGTCGAGGTCGTGGCGGGTGGGTGAGGTGAAGACGGGCCCGT
>NZ_DAOLAC010000010.1:60787-69641 GCF_035325325.1 Phycicoccus sp.
GGGGGGGGGGGGGGGGGGGGGGGGGGAAGGGGGCCCCGCCCCCGCCGCTGACGATCTGCCACCGGTGCAGGGCCTTCACGGCCCCGGGTGACTCTGTGTTCGCCTCGTCGATGGTGACCGAGCGGTCGCGGAGGCGTCCGTAGGGGCAGAGGTCGAGCACCATGGCGTCGCTGCCGAAGGCGACGTCGTCCCAGTCGAGGCGGGCGATGGCGCCGTCGCTCATCCCGTGCTGGGACAGATGGAGGATCGCCAGGTCGCGCACGGTCACCGGGTCAGCCTCCAGGTCACGGAGGTGCCGGCACACGGTCCTGACGTCGGAGATGCGGAGGGCCGCCACACGCTTGCGGTCTCCGCGGGGGGCGACCCGGCTGATGCCCCTGAGGAATGTCGTCATCGCCGGGTCGTCGCTGGGTGCGGGATAACCCGCCTCGAGGTGGACGCGGTTGATGGCGGAGACCCAGCCACGGATCGTCGACAAGGACACGCCGTGTCGGGCGGAGTCCACCAGGTACAGCATGACGGTCTCGGACGCGGCCGGAAGGGCGGTGAGGCTGTGGAGGCCGCACCAGCGGTCGAAGTCACGCCACCGACGCGCGTAGGTCTTGCGGGTGGTCTCTTGGATGGACTGCGCGAAGTAGGAGGCGGTCCGGGCGACGAGCTCCTCGAGATCGAGCTCGGTACCGCCCGAGACAACCGGCGCTGGTGCATCGGTCTGGGATCCCAGAAGTGCTTGCACTCGGGCTCTGCGAAGCGCCGCTCTCAAGGCCGAGGCCCGGGCGTCGGGATCGCGGCGCGCGTCCTCGACCTCCGGGGCCTCGTGGCTGGCCGACGGGGCGCGTGGGCTCGGTCGAAGGCCTGGAGTCCGAAGACGGGCGGCCATCGCACCAGTGTGGGGCGCTGCAGCACTGCCGGCAAGGTCCCGCTCTCTGGAGCGATCAACTACCTGGCTGCGGTGGACGCGGCTGTCCACAGGCCGACGGTAGGTGACCCACGGGTCACCCCATCGCCCTACGCTCGATGGGTCCCCGGTTAGCGAAGAGTTAGCGAGGAGGTCTGCTGTGGCCGGACATGCAGATCGCCGCAGGTGTCCTGACCTGCGGCGATGGAGGTGGCCAGGGGCGGGGTCGAACCGCCGACCTTCCGATTTTCAGTCGGACGCTCGTACCAACTGAGCTACCTGGCCGGACCTGCACGACGGGGCCGGACGTATCCGGCCCCTCTCGTGAAGGAGCGACCCCGACGGGACTCGAACCCGCGACCTCCGCCGTGACAGGGCGGCGCGCTAACCAACTGCGCTACGGGGCCTTGGCTGGTGCAAGACCGTATCCCCAACGGGATTCGAACCCGTGCTACCGCCGTGAAAGGGCGGGGTCCTGGGCCGCTAGACGATGGGGACCCGACTCTCGTCGAACCCCTCCACGTCGCGCAGTCCGCAGGCGCTCGGATCCGTCGAGGACTCGGAAAGCATAGGGGACGTCGCGCCAGCGACCAAAACGGGGGTGGTGGTGCTCGGCGGCGGTGGCCCGGACCCCGGATGGCCCGGGCCGAGCGTCAGCATGTGTTGACGAATCGAAAGCGTCAGCATATGCTGACGGTCATGGCCAGGACCGCCTCCGACCTCGCCGGGGACCTCGACAGCACCGACCCCCGTGTCGGCCTGCGTGCGGTCGCCGCCCTCGGCCGCCTCCTCGAACAGCTCGAGACCCTCCAGGTGCGCAACGCCCGGGAACGTGGCTGGTCGTGGCAGGAGATCGCCGACGCCCTCGGGGTCACCAAGCAGACCGTCCACCGCAAGCACGCCCGGAGGTAGACCGTGTTCGAACGCTTCACGCAGGACGCCCGAGCCGTCGTCGTCGAGTCCCAGGAGACCTGCCGGTCGCTCGGGGTCGACGAGGTCCGCCCCGTGCACCTGCTCCTCGCCCTGACCGACGACGACACCCCGGTCAGCGGTGTCCTCGCTGCCCACGGCATCGACGACGCGTCCGTCCGCCGCGGGCTCGACACCGCGGGCCGGCTGGCTGCCGACCCGGTCGACGAGGAGGACGCCGCCGCCCTGCGCGCCCTGGGCATCGACCTCGACGCCATCCGCGACGCCGTCGACCGGCAGTTCGGCGAGGGCGCCCTCGACGACGCCGCGACCGCCGCGCACCGCGCGCCCCCCCGCGGCCGCGTCACCTTCGGCCGGGGCGCCAAGAAGGTCCTCGAGCTGGCGCTGCGTGAGGCGATCCGCCTGCGCTCGCGGGAGATCCGGGCCGAGCACATCGCTCTCGGTGTGCTCCGCTGCGACGACGAGGCCGTGCGGCTCCTGCTGCGTTCCCTGGCCGTCGATCCCGCGGCGGTGCGGGCGGACCTCGAGAACCGGGGCCGCCGCAGCGCCTGAGCCGCGTCAGCGACCCGTCGCCGGCCCGGGTCCTCCGCGCAGGGCCGCGCGGACGAGGTCGATCGCCTCGACCTCGGTCAGCCCGTGCCGCCGGGCCAGGCCGGCGAAGTCGCGCGCGGCGCTGCGGACGGTGTCGTCCTGGGCGGTCGTGCCCGACGCGACGATCGTGCCGGTGCGGCGACGCGTCGTGACCAGCCCGGTCGCCTCCAGCTCACGGTAGGCGCGGGCCACCGTGCCGGTCGCGACGCCGAGGTCGCCGGCGAGGGCCCGGATGGTGGGGAGCCGGTCGCCGGGGCGCAGGGCCCCGGTCGCGATGTGCCCGGCCACCTGCGCGCGGAGCTGCTCGTACGGCGGCTCGGCGGCGTCGAGGTCGACGGTGAGGACGGTCACCGGAGTACCGGGTCGGCCGCTGCCGCGGGGGCCGGCGCCCGGGTCGGACCGGCACCGAGCGTGACGAGGGCGAGGACGACCGCGGCGGTCATCACCCCGAAGAGCGCGAACCCGAGGTCCTGGCGCCAGTCGAACGGGGGCGCCAGCGC
Source organism: Phycicoccus sp. (assembly GCF_035325325.1). Classification (NCBI taxonomy): domain Bacteria; kingdom Bacillati; phylum Actinomycetota; class Actinomycetes; order Micrococcales; family Intrasporangiaceae; genus Phycicoccus; species Phycicoccus sp. The sequence continues at coordinate 63,707 of NZ_DAOLAC010000010.1, forward strand.
GACGGGGGCCTGGTTCATCCGGAGGGTCTGGGCCATCTGGGCGAGCGCCGACCCGGCGACGTAGGCGAAGGCGGCCACGGTGACGAGGGTCGCGACCGCCGCGGCGCGCAGCAGGCGGGCGGTGCTCGTGACGCGGGCGTCGGCGTCGACCTGCTCGTGCGCGGGGTCCAGCGCGGGACGGCCCTCGACGGTCCGCAGCCCCCAGCGGGTCGCGAGGACGAGGACCGCGAGGGCGACGAGGGCCGGCAGCGAGTAGCGCCAGCCCGGGAAGGGCGAGTGGCCGGCCGCCCCGCCGGCCCAGTGCACCTCGAGGCTGCGGCCGTCCGGGGCCGAGAGCAGCATCCCGCCGACGCAGAGGACCGCGAGGGAGGCGGCCGAACCGACCCAGACCCGCTGCAGGAAGCGTGGTGCGGCGGGCCGCGGTCGGACGGCGGCCGTCCGCACCGTCCCGGCCGGGCGAGGCCAGCTGCGCTCGAGGAGGGTGGCAGCGACGACGGCGAGCACGCCGATGCCGAGCGGGCCCACGGCCAGGGGCAGGTCGTCGCCGAGGGCGAGGACGACGACGGTCGCCACCACGGCCACGCCGACGCTGACGCGGCTCGCCGTCCGGACCCGGCGCCGGGCCGCCCGGTCCACCTCGTCCGAGGCGTCCCGGGGCAGGCCGCGGCCGACCGCGCCCACGACGAGCAGGAGTGGCACGGCGACGGCGAGCAGGGACAGGAGGGGGGCGACGACGGCGAGCACGCTCATCGGTGACTCCTCGGGGATGGACCGGCGGGACGTCGCCCAGCATCGGACCAATGACTCAATGTGTCAAGTCATTGACTCAAAAGCGAGACTCAGGGGGTGGCCCACTCCCGGACCCGGTCGACGTCCCACGTCGTGACCACGCGCTCGGCCGGTACACCGAGCCGCTCGGCACGCTCGCAGCCGTACGCCTTCATGTCGAGCTGCCCCGGGGCGTGGGCGTCGGAGTCGATGCTGAACAGGCAGCCGATCTCGAGGGCCAGCGTGACGAGCTCGTCGGGCGGGTCGCAGCGCTCCGGGCGGCTGTTGATCTCGACGGCGGTGTCGTGCTCGGCGCACGCCTCGAACACGGCCCGGGCGTCGAACTCCGACTGCGGCCGGGTGCCGCGGGAGCCCGTGACGAGCCGGCCGGTGCAGTGGCCGAGCACGTTCACCCGCGGGTTCGAGACGGCCGCGACCATCCGCTTGGTCATCGGCGCCCGGTTCATCCGCAGCTTGCTGTGCACGGACGCCGTCACGAGGTCGAGCCGGCTGAGCATCTCGTCGGTCTGGTCGAGCGATCCGTCGTCGAGGATGTCCACCTCGATGCCCTTGAGCAGTGTGAACTGCCCTGCGAGCGACCGGTTCACGCCGTCGACGATCTTCAGCTGCTGGCGGAGGCGCTCGACCGTCAGGCCGTTGGCGACGCGCAGCTGCGGGCTGTGGTCGGTGAGGACCATCCAGTCGTGGCCGAGCTCGACGCCGGTGAGAACCATCTCGTCGATGGGGGAGCCGCCGTCGCTCCAGTCCGAGTGGAGGTGGCAGTCGCCGCGCAGGGCGGCGTACATCGCGTCACCGCCGTCGACGAGGGGGCCGCCGGCCTTCTCCTGCAACGAGGCGAGGTACTCCGGCACGTCGCCGGCGACCGCCTCGCCGATGACGCCCGCAGTGGACCTGCCGATGCCCTCGAGCTCCTGGAGCCTGCCGCCCTCCGCGCGCTCGCGGACCTCGTCGGGGTCGAGGGAGCGCAGCCGCTTCACCGCGTTGCGGAACGCCTCGACGCGGTAGGTGCCGGCCCGGGTGCGCTCGAGGAGGAAGGCGATGCGGCGCAGCGCGTCGACGGGCTCGACGGGCGCCTCGAGCGGCTCGAGCAGGACGACCATCCCCCGATGCTGTCACAGCCCGCCGACGGCGGGACCGCCCTCAGCAGACGTCGTCCAGCGCAGTGAGCAGCCGGTCGACGTCGTCGCGGTTCGTGTACGGCGCCAGGCCGACTCGTACCCCTCCGGTGTCGCCGAGGCCGAGGTGGCGGCTGCACTCGACGGCGTAGAAGCTGCCCGCCGGCGCGTTGACGCCGTGGCTCGCGAGGACGCCCCGCACGTCCTGCGGGTCGCGACCCGTGACGGAGAAGAGGAGGGTCGGGGTGCGCCGGGCGGCGTTGGACCACACCGTGACCCCGCGCCGTGCCCGGAGCGCCGGCTCGAGGGTCGCGAGCAGCCCCTCCTCGTGCTTCTCGAGGGCGGCCATCGAGGCGACGAGCCGCTCGCGGCGGTCGTCCGGCGTCACCGGGGTGTCGAGGTCGTCGAGCCCGGCGAGGAAGTCCACGGCGGCCGTGGCGCCGGCCAGCAGCTCGTAGGGCAGCGTGCCCAGCTCGAAGCGCTCGGGCACGGCGTCGCTCGACGGCAGCAGCTTGTCGGGGTGCAGCGTCTCGAGGAGGGCCGGGTCGGCGGCCAGCACCCCGCAGTGCGGCCCGAGGAACTTGTACGGGGAGCAGGTCCACACGTCGGCGCCGAGGGCCGCGACGTCGACGGCCAGGTGCGCCGTGGCGTGCACGCCGTCCACCCAGTGCAGGGCCCCCACGGCGTGCGCGGCCTCCGAGATCGCGGCGGTGTCGGGGCGGGTGCCGATGAGGTTGCCGGCGGCGGTCGTCGCGACGAGGCGGGTCCGGTCGGAGAGGGCCTCGGCCACGGCGGCGGTGGGCATCTCGCCCGAGGTCGGGTCGAAGTCGACCCACCGGACGGTCGCCCCGACGGCCTCGGCGGCCTGTACCCACGGCCGGATGTTCGAGTCGTGGTCGAGCCGCGTGACGACGACCTCGTCGCCCGGCCCCCAGCCCTTGGCCATCGCCCGCGCGAGGTCGTAGGTGAGTGCGGTCGCGCTCCGCCCGTACACGATGCCGCGCGGGTCGGCGCCGAGGAGGTCGGCCATCGCCAGCCGGAAGTCGCCGACGACCGCCTCGGCCCGCCGCTCGGAGGAGGTGACCGTGCCCCGGTTCGAGATGGCCGAGGTCAGGGTGTCGGCGACCGCCCGCCCCACGACGTCCGGGACCTGGCTGCCGCCGGGCCCGTCGAAGTGCGCCGCCCCCTCGGCGAGAGCAGGGAAGTGGGACCGGATGCGCTCGACGTCGTAGGCCATGGCCTCATCCTGCCAAGCCGCCCCCCCGACGACTTTCCCGCCCGGTGCCGGAAACCCCGGGGTCGCCGGGGAACGGTTCCGGTGCGCCCCCGGGGCTCGGCGCACCGGGCGGGAAACCCGGGGTCACCAGGAGGTGTGCAGCGGGCGGCCCTCGGCGAACCCGGCGGTGCTCTGCAGCCCGACCGTCGCGCGCTCGTGGAACTCCTCGAGGGTGCGCGCGCCGGCGTAGGTGCACGAGCTGCGCAGACCGGCGACGATCTCGTCGATGACGTCCTCGACGCTGGGCCGGGTCGGGTCGACGTACATCCGGGCACTGCTGATGCCCTCCTCGAACAGCTCCTTGCGGGCCCGCTCGTACGCGGTGTCGGTGGCCGTCCGGTGGCGCACCGCACGGGCCGAGGCCATCCCGAAGGACTCCTTGTACTGCCGCCCCTGCTCGTCGGTGTAGAGGTCGCCCGGCGACTCGAGGGTGCCGGCGAACCACGACCCGATCATGACGTTCGACGCACCGGCGGCCAGCGCGAGGGCGACGTCGCGCGGATGCCGCACGCCGCCGTCGGCCCAGACGTGCTTGCCCAGCTCGCGTGCGGCGGAGGCGCACTCGAGCACCGCGGAGAACTGCGGCCGGCCGACCGCCGTCATCATCCGGGTGGTGCACATGGCGCCGGGGCCGACGCCGACCTTGACGATGTCGGCGCCCGCCTCGATGAGGTCACGGGTGCCCGCCGCGGAGACGACGTTGCCGGCGACGAGCGGCACCCCGAGGTCGAGGGCGCGCACCTGCCGCAGCACCTCGATCATCTTCTCCTGGTGGCCGTGCGCGGTGTCGATGACGAGGACGTCGGCCCCGGCCTCGGCGAGCGAACGGGCCTTGCCGGCGACGTCGCCGTTGATGCCGACCGCCGCGGCGATGCGCAGCCGGCCGGCGTCGTCGACGGCCGGGGTGTAGAGGTGGGCGCGCAGGGCGCCGGCGCGGGTCAGGAGGCCGACCAGCCGGCCGTCGGGCGCGAGGACGGGCGCGAGCCGCCGCCGGGCGTGCGAGAGGACGTCGAACGCCTTCTCGACGTCGACGCCGTCGTCGAGCGTCACCATCTCGCGGACCATGACGTCGGCGAGCTGGGTGAACCGGTCGACGCCGGTGAGGTCGGTCTCGGTGACGATGCCGACCGGCCGCTCGCCCTGCACGACGACGGCGGCACCGTGGGCGCGCTTGTGGAGCAGGACCAGCGCCTCGCCGGTCGTCGTCGTCGGGTCGAGCGTGATCGGGGTGTCGTAGACGAGGTGGCGCGACTTCTGCCACGCGACGACCTCGTGCACGACCTCGGCCGGGATGTCCTGCGGGATCACCGTGATGGCCCCGCGGCGCGCGGTCGTCTCGGCCATCCGCCGGCCGGCGATCGCCGTCATGTTCGCGACGACGAGCGGGATGGTCGTCCCCGTGCCGTCGGTGGTGCTGAGGTCGACGTCGAGCCGGCTGGTCACCGCCGACCGGTTCGGCACCATGAACACGTCGTCGTAGGTGAGGTCGAGCTGGGGCATCAGGCCGTTGAGGAACTGCACCGCACCAGCGTAGGCGGGCGCGGCAGCGGGCGACCCGCCCGTGCGGCAGGATCGGGCGGGTGAGCCTCATGGACGCGTCGCCGGCCGACGACCGCCGCCGGGCCGGCCTGCGCCGGATGCGGCTCGTGGCGCTGGCGCTGCTGCTGCTCGCCGCCGTCGTGTTCCTCGCGACCCTGCGCCTCGACCACGAAGGGGTGTGGGGATACGTCAACACCGGTGCCGAGGCGGCCATGGTCGGCGCGCTGGCCGACTGGTTCGCGGTGACCGCGCTGTTCCGGCACCCGCTCGGCCTCCCGGTGCCGCACACCGCGATCATCCCGCGACGCAAGGACGAGATCGGCCGCAACCTCCAGGAGTTCGTCACCGAGAACTTCCTCACCGAGGAGATCGCCCGCGAGCGGCTCGTCGCCGCCGACGTCACCGGACGTGTCGGGCGCTGGCTCGGCCGGCCGGGCAACCGTCGCCGGGTGCTCACCGAGGCCGTCCGGGTGGCGCGGGCGGGGCTGGGCCGGCTCACCGACGACGAGGTGCGCACCATCGTCACCGACTTCCTCGTGCCGCGGCTGGCCCGCGAGCCGGTCAGCCCGATCGCCGGCGCCCTCCTCGAGGGGGTCGTCGAGGAGAGCACGCACCACGGGCTCGTCGACCTCGGGCTCGAGCAGCTGCACGACTGGCTGCGCGAGAACCCCGGGACGTACGCCGAGGTGCTGACCACCCGGGCTCCGTGGTGGACCCCGCCGTGGCTCGACGAGCGCGTCATCTCGTGGACCTACGACCAGGTCCTCACCTGGTTGCGCGAGATCCGCCGCGACCCGCGCCACCCCGCCCGGCTCGCCCTCGACGACCTCCTGCGCCGCCTCGCCCACGACCTCCAGCACGACGCCGAGGTGATGGCCCGTGCCGAGTCGCTCAAGGAGCGCCTGCTGACCCACCCGCAGGCGGCCGAGACGGCCGTGGGGCTCTGGGCGTCGTTCCGGGCGGCCCTCGAGACGGCGATGGACGACGAGACCTCGTACTTCCACGCCCGCGGCGACGAGCTCCTCGAGCATCTCGGGCGACGGCTCACGGACGACCCTCACTGGAAGGGCGTCGCCGAGGCCCGTCTCGGGGAGGCGGTCTCGTTCGTCGTCAACACCTACGGGGACGAGCTCGCCGAGGTCATCTCGGTCACCGTCGAGCGGTGGGACGCCCGCGAGGCGTCCGAGCGCATCGAGCTGCACGTCGGCCGCGACCT
>NZ_DAOLAC010000010.1:69741-104421 GCF_035325325.1 Phycicoccus sp.
CGGCGGGAGCGGGAAGAACATCGAGGTCCGCTCCATGTACTCCGGGTAGCCGGGGCGCTTGGCCATCTCCGACTCGAGCAGCCGCGCGCCCGTGGCGAAGGCGAGGAAGTACGTCATGACGACGGGCGAGAGCACGGTGAGCACGCCGGGCCAGGCCTCCGCGGCGACGACGAACAGGCCCCACCAGACGGCCGAGTCGCCGAAGTAGTTGGGGTGACGGGTCCAGCCCCACAGGCCGCGGTCCATGACCTTGCCCTTGTTGGACGGGTCGGCCTTGAACGCCTTGAGCTGGGCGTCACCGACCGTCTCGAACGCGACGCCGACCAGCCAGACGAGCACCCCGAGCGCGGCGACCCAGCCGAGCGCGGACGACGTGGCGGCGGCGACCTGGAGCGGCAGCGACACGAACCACGCCGCGACGCCCTGCGTGCCGAAGACCCGCACCAGGGCGTAGCGGAACCGCTCCTCCTCCGGCTTCTCGGACAGCAGCTTCTCGTAGCGGGGGTCCTCGCCCTGGCCCAGGGCGCGGCCGCGGATGTGCCACGCGAGCCGGCCGCCCCAGAGGGTGACGAGGACGGCGAGCAGCAGCGAGCGCGCCGAGTGCTGCCCGACCGCGTACGCCACCCAGCCGATGGCGACGAAGACCAGCCCCCACGTGACGTCGACGACGGCGACCTTGCCGACCCGCTTGGCCACGAGCGCGGTGACCCCCATCGCGACGGCCGAGGTGACCGCCGAGGCGAGGAGGACCAGCCCGAGGGTCGAGCCCGAGAACGCGCCGTCCATCAGCGGGCCGGGTCCGAGACGACGGCCGGGCCCCCGGGGCGGCGCAGCAGCAGCTGGTCGACGCCCATCCGGTTGTCGCGGAACGCCTGCGCGCCGCCGACGAGGTAGAGGCGCCAGACCCGCGCACCCTCCTCGCCGAGCAGCTCGACGGCGCGGTCCCAGTTCTCCTCGAGGGTGCGGTGCCAGGCCTCGACGGTCCACACGTAGTGCTCGCGCAGGGCGTGCACGCCGCGGACCTCGAACCCGGCGTCCTGGAGGAGGTTGAGGGTGTCGCCGACCGGACGCATCGTCATGTCCGGGGCGATGAACTGCTCGATGAACGGCCCGCCGCCGGGGTGGTGCCCGCGGATGCGCGACATCTGCTGGACGAGCACGTACCCGCCGGGTCGCACCGACCGGTGCAGCACCGAGGCGTAGGTGGCGTAGTTCTTCTCGCCGACGTGCTCGCCCATCTCGAGCGAGGCGACGGCGTCGAACGGCTCGTCGCGCACCTCGCGGTAGTCCTGGAGCCGGATCTCGACCCGGTCCTGCAGCCCGCGCTCGCGGATGCGCTCGTCGATGAAGGCCTTCTGCTCGGCGGCGATCGTCACCCCGGTGACCCGCGCCCCGAAGTGCTCGGCAGCGTAGAGCGAGAGCGAGCCCCAGCCACAGCCCACGTCGAGGAAGCGCATCCCCTCGGAGAGACCGACCTTGCGGCAGACGAGGTCGAGCTTGGCGGCCTGCGCGTCGACGAGCGCCATCTGCGGGCCGTCGGCGTAGAAGCCGGACGAGTAGGCCAGGTGCGGGTCGAGGAGGAACTCGTAGAACTCGTTCGAGAGGTCGTAGTGGTGGCTGATCGAGGCGCGGTCGCGGGCCAGCGAGTGGAGGCGGCCCTTGACGACGGCCTGGGTGGCGGGCGGGGCCGGCGGGCGGGCGAGGGCGCCGGTGTCCTTCGCCAGCCGGACGAGGTCGGGCAGCAGCCGGGCGACCCGGGCCGGCGTGAGCGGGGGAACCGATCGCGCGGCCACCGTCTCGCGGACGAGGTCGAGCGCGTCGCCGATGTCCCCGTGCACCTCGAGCTCGCCGGTGACGTAGGCCTGCGCGGCACCGAGCTCGCCCGGGTGCCAGAGCAGCCGGGTCAGGGCCTGCGGGGAACGCAGCTCGACGAGCATCCCCTCCGCCGACCCGGCCTCCGAGCCGTCCCACGCGCGCAGCCGGACGGGCAGCGGGCCGGCGAGCAGGGGCCGCAGGGCCGCCTCGATCCGCGACGCCACCCCGTCCCGGGTCGTCGTGCCCTGCGTGCTGGGGTCGGTCAGTGTCACGGGTGCTCCTCGAGTGGGCGGTCGGGGCGGCTTGGCCGGGGGAGGGCCGGGCGCCGCCCGGGGCGCCCGGCCCTCCGGGTGGTCACGAGCGGTGTTCGGAGTCCGTCGGCGTGGCGGATGGCGCCTCACCGCCGGCCCGGCGGCGCTCACGGGCCGCGGTGGTCAGCTCGGCGACCCCGCCGACGAGGTCGGGGCCGAGGTGGTGGGCGGTGATCTCGTCGAGGACCCGCGGCGTGGTGCCGCGACCGGCGAGCCACAGGGGGTACCGCTCGGCGAGGCGCCGCAGGGCCGGCGCGTGCGCCCGGAACCCCGAGGGCCGGCGGCTGGCGAGCACGACGGCGTCGGGGCGGACGAGGTCGGCGGCCGAGGTGAGCGAGACGATCGGGGTGTCCGGGCCGAGGTAGCGGATGCGCCAGCCGGCCCTCCCGAGGAGCACCCCGAAGCTGAGCAGGATGATGTCGTGGAACTCGCCCGGCGGGCAGGCGAGCACGGCGACGGGGCCGGTGCCGATGCCCCAGGTCAGCGAGAGGGCGCCGAGCCGCCGGCGGACCAGGCTGCTCGCGAAGTGCTCCTGGGCGATGCCGATCCGGCCGAGCTCCCACATCTCGCCGACCCGCACGAAGAAGGGGACGAGGACGTCGACGATCGCACTCTCCACCGAGCGGTCGAGGAAGGCGGTGTCGAGGACGGCGTGCGCGCGGTCCTCGTCGAGCGCGGTGACGGCGTCGAGCAGCTGGGCGACGAGCAGCGGCGGGTCGGTGCGCAGCGGGTCACCGCGATGGCCGTCGGAGCCGCTCGCCGCAAGGTCGTCGGCATCGGCCAGGCCGGTGGCGGCGTTGCCGGCGCGCTCGGCCGCGAGCACCTGGCGGCAGGCCTCCATCGCGCTGACACCCTGCTCGCGCAGGGCGAGGACGTCGCGGACGCGCCGCTCGTCGTCGACGCCGTACAGGCGGTACCCACCGGGGGACCGGACGGGCGTCAGGAGCCCGTAGCGGGACTCCCAGGCACGAAGGACGTGCGTGCTGACACCCACTCGGGCAGCCAGCTCGCCAATCCGCATCGACGGGGGGACCGAACGCCTCACACCGCCACGGTAGGCGCTCGCCAGAGATTTGACAAACCTTTGACGAAGGTCGACGGAAGGTTCTACGGTCATGCCCATGCCCCCCACCCACCGCCAAGCGAGCGACCCCGCCCGCCAGCGCATCGCCGTCGTCGGCGCCGGGGTCTCCGGGCTCACCGCCGCGCACGTGCTCTCGACCTCCCACGACGTGACCCTCTACGAGGCGGACGCGCGCCTCGGCGGCCACGCCCACACGCACACCGTCCCGGTGCGCGACGGGGAGGTCCGCGTCGACAGCGGCTTCATCGTCCACAACGACCGCACCTACCCCCACCTGCGCCGACTCTTCCGCGAGCTGGGGGTGCAGACCCGCGACACCGAGATGTCGATGAGCATCCGCGACGAGTCGACCGGCCTCGAGTACGCGGGCGGCCGGGGCCTCAAGGGCTTCGTGGCCCGGCCCCGACAGCTCCTCGACCGCGAGTACGTCGGGATGCTCCGGGCGGTCAAGCGTTTCCACGCCCTGGCGGCGCGTTTCCTCGCCGAGACCGACGACGAGGACACGACGACCTACGGCGAGTTCATCCGCGACGCCGGCTTCCCCGAGTCGTTCGTCCGGCTCTACGCCGTCCCGGTCGTCGCCTGCGTGTGGTCCAGCGGCGGCGAGGACGCCCTCGACTACCCGGCCCGCTACCTCTTCCGCTTCCTCGAGCACCACGGGATGCTCTCGGTCGGCGACTCCCCGCAGTGGATGACCGTCGTCGGCGGGTCGCGCACCTACGTCGACCTCCTCGCCGCGCGGCTGCCCGCGGTCCACGTCGGCGACCCCGTGTCGTCGGTGGCCCGCACCCCGGACGGCGTCGAGCTGCGCACGGCGGGAGGCCGGCTGGACCGCCACGACCGGGTCGTCGTCGCCACGCACGCCGACGACGCCCTCCGCCTGCTCGCCGACGCCACGCCGGCCGAGAAGGAGGTGCTCGGTGCGTTCCGCTACAGCCGCAACGAGACCGTCCTCCACCGCGACGGGTCGTTCCTGCCGAGGGCCCGGCTGGCTCGGTCCTCGTGGAACTACCTCGTCGGTGACGACCCGTCCGAGGGGGCGGTCGTCACCTACTGGATGAACCGGCTCCAGGGCATCCCGGACAGCGAGCCGTTCTTCGTCACGCTCAACGCCACCGACCGGATCGACCCCGGTAGCGTCGTCGCCACCATGGAGTACACCCACCCCCTCTACGACGTGGCGGCGGTGCGGGCCCAGAGCCGCATCGCGGAGATCACGACCGACCGCACGGCGTTCGCGGGTGCGTACCACGGGTGGGGCTTCCACGAGGACGGTTGCCGCTCCGGGGTCGAGGCCGCACGGGCCTTCGGGGTCGACTGGTGACGGCATGACCACCACCGCCGACCTCCCCGTGCTCCCGGCGCTCGTCGTCGGCGAGGTGCACCACACCCGCTTCCGCCCGGTGCGCCACGCGTTCACGCACCGGCACACGCAGTGGCTCGTCGACCTCGACGCGATGCCCCGGATCCCGTTCTGGCTCAGGCCGTTCGCGTCCTTCCGGGCCGAGGACCACCTCTCCGGCAACCCCGGCACGGCGGCCCTCAAGGCCAACGTCCTGCGCGTCCTCGAGCGCGAGGGCGTCGACACCACCCCGCACGACCGCGTCGTCATGCTGGCCCACGCGCGGGTCCTCGGCCACGTCTTCGACCCCATGTCCGCGTTCTGGGTCTTCACCCCGTCCGGCGCCCTGCGCGGCGTCGTCGTCGAGGTCCACAACACCTACGGCGGCCGGCACGCCTACGTCCTGCGCCCGGACGCCACCGGCCGCGACGACGTGGAGAAGGCGTTCTACGTCTCGCCGTTCAACGACGTCGAGGGCGAGTACGCCATCCGCCTCACGCTGACGCCACGGAAGGTCGGGGTGGCCATCCGACTGCGCGTCCACGACGAACCCCTGGTGACCGCGACCGTGACCGGGACCCCCCGGCCGGCGACGACGGCGCAGGTGGCCCGGACCGCGGTGCGGTACCCGTTGATGCCCCAGCGGGTGACCGCGCTGATCCGCGTCCACGGCATCTGGCTGTGGCTGCGGAGGCTCCCGGTCCGCCCCCGCCCCGACCACTCCCTGGAGACCGTGCGATGACCGCCGACACCCCCCGCCTCGAGCTGGCCGCCCCGCGGCTCACCTTCCCCCGCGCCCTGACCCGGGGCGCCGTCGCCAAGGCCGTCACCGAGGTGGCCGTACGTCCGATGCCGGTGCGGATGCGCTACCCCGACGGCACGGTCGTCGGCGCCGGCGGCCCGGACTCGCCCGTCCTCGAGGTCGTCCGCCCCCGGGCGATGTTCCGCCGGCTCGAGGAGCACCCGAAGATCGGCCTCGGCGAGGCGTACATGGCCGGCGACTGGCGGGTGGCCGACGGCACCGACCTCGCACAGGCCCTCATGCCGTTCGCGGCCCGGATGGGCGAGCTCGTCCCGAAGCCGCTGCTCTCGCTGCGCGGCCTCGTCGACCGCGCCATCCCGCGCACCCAGCGCAACACGCTTGAGGGCTCGCGGAGCAACATCAGCGCGCACTACGACCTCTCGAACGACCTCTTCGCGGCGTTCCTCGACCCCTCGATGTCCTACAGCTCGGCGCTCTTCGACCCCGCGGCCCCCCTCGCCGGGCAGGACCTCCACGAGGCCCAGGTGCGCAAGGTCGAGGCCATCCTCGACGCCGCCGACGTGCGCGACGGCTCCCGGGTCCTCGAGATCGGCACCGGCTGGGGCGAGCTGTCCATCCGCGCCGCGGCCCGGGGAGCCACCGTCACCTCGGTGACGCTCTCGGAGGAGCAGCGCGACCTCGCGCTCGAGCGGATCGCTGCGGCCGGGTACGCCGACCGGGTCGAGGTGCTGCTCCAGGACTACCGCGAGACGACCGGGCAGTTCGACGCGGTGGTCAGCGTCGAGATGATCGAAGCGGTCGGGGAGGAGTACTGGGAGACGTACTTCCGCCAGATCGACCACCTGCTCGCCCCCGGTGGCGTCGTCGCCATCCAGGCCATCCTCATGGAGCACCACCGGCTGCTGGCGACCAAGGGCTCGTTCGGCTGGATCCAGAAGTACATCTTCCCGGGCGGCCTCATCCCCTCTCTCCAGGCGATCCGCGACGTCACGCGTGAGTCGACGAGCCTGCGGGTAGAGAGGGTGCACGCCTTCGGGCCCGACTACGCCGAGACGCTGCGTCGGTGGCGCGAGAGCTTCAACGCCCGGTGGACGGACATCCAGCGGTTCGGCTTCGACGAGACCTTCCGCCGGATGTGGGAGTTCTACCTCGCGTACTGCGAGGCCGGCTTCGCCACCGGCTACCTCGATGTGGCCCAGATCCGTTTCTCGAGAAGGGAACCCGCATGACGATGACGGTCGAGCGCACCATCTCGACGTCCGCCTCCGCGGCCGACGTCCTGCCCTACCTGGCCGACTTCCGCAACGCCACCGAGTGGGACGCCGGCACGGTGTCCTGCGAGCGGGTCAGCGGCGACGGCGGCGTGGGGACGAAGTACCGCAACGTCTCGAAGTTCGCCGGCAACACCGTCGAGCTCGAGTACACGACCGAGGAGCTGGCCGACGACCGCGTCGTCATCGTCGGCCGCAACGACACCACGACGAGCCACGACACCATCACCGTGCGACCGGAGGGCACCGGCGCGTCGGTCACCTACCGCGCCGACTTCGAGTTCTCCGGGGTGGCCCGGTTCATCGGACCCGTGATGACCCCCCTCCTCGAGCGCCTCGGCGACCGCACGGCCGCGCAGCTCAAGGAGGTGCTGGACCGCCGGTGAGCGACTCCCGCGGCACCGGCCGCCGTGCCCTCGTCACCGGCGTCACCGGCTACATCGGCTCACGCCTCGTCCCGGCCCTGCTCGACGAGGGGTGGACGGTCCGGGTCCTCACCCGCGACGCCGGCAAGGTCGCCGACCGGGTGTGGCGCGAGCGCGTCGAGGTCGTCGAGGGCGACGCCACCTCCCGCTCGACGCTCGCCGAGGCACTGGCCGACGCCGACGTCGCCTACTACCTCCTGCACTCGATGGACAGCGAGGGCGGTTTCGTCGAGCGCGACCGCGAGATGGCGCAGGCCTTCGGGCGGGCCGCGTTCGAGGCCGAGGTCGGCCGCATCGTCTACCTCGCCGGGCTGCACCCCGAGGACGGGCCGCTCAGCGACCACCTCGCCTCGCGGGTCGAGGTCGGTGACCTCCTCATGGCCAGCGGCGTGCCCACGGCCGTGCTCCAGGCCGCGATGATCGTCGGCTCCGGCTCCGCCTCCTTCGAGATGCTGCGCCACCTCACCTCACGGCTGCCGTTCATGGTCGCCCCGAAGTGGCTCGACAACCGCATCCAGCCGATCGCGGTGCGCGACGTCCTGCACTACCTCGTCGGGGCCGCCGACCTCGCGCCCGACGTCAACCGCACCTTCGACGTCGGCGGTCCGGAGATCCTCACCTACCGCGAGATGATCGTCCGGTTCGCGCGGCTCGCCGGCATGCTGCCCCGCACCGTCCTCACCGTCCCCGTGCTCACGCCGCGGCTGGCCAGCAAGTGGGTCGGCTTCGTCACCCCGGTGCCCACCGGGCTGGCGAAACCGTTGGTGGAGAGCCTGCTCCACGAGGTCGTCTGCCACGAGAACGACATCGACGACCTCGTCGGCCCGCCCGAGGGCGGCCACCTCCGGTTCGACCGCGCGGTCACCGACGCCATCGCCGGCGACGACGCCGACCCCCGCCCCGAGCCGGGCACCGTCGACCCCGCCAGGGTCACCGCGGCCGACCCCGCGTGGGCCGGAGGTGGCAGCGGGTCGGGGTCCTGAGGCGGCCGCGGATGGCCACCGTCCGGCCGGTCGCCGAGCTGCGCGCGTTCGTCCGCGCGGCCCTCGTCGACCCCGTCCCCCGCGACCACACCGAGTCGGACAGCGCCTTCCGCCGGCGACGGGTGGTGGCCGTGGTCACCCTCCTCGTCGGTGCCGGCGTGCTCGCCTGGGCGCTGCGCATCGAGCCGGGTGACCCCACCTTCTACCTGGCCACCCTCGCCCTCGCCGTGGTCTGGGCAGTGGGTGCCTTCGCGTCCGGTCCGCTGCACCTCGGCCACGGCCACACCCGCGCCGGCGGCGAGCCCAGCCGGGCGGTCGTCCAGTCGCTGGCGCTCGGGGCGCTCCTCCTCGCGGTCTTCCTCGCCGGGGCCCTCCTCGTGGCCCAGGTGCCCTTCCTCCGCGACCCCGTCCAGGCACTGCTCGACCACGCCCGCTACGGCTCCCTCGGGGTGGTCGCCCTCCTCACCGTCGTCAACGGGGTCGCCGAGGAGCTCTACTTCCGCGGCGCCCTCTTCGCCGGTGTCGGTCGGCGGCACGCGGTGGCCGTGACGACCGTCGTCTACGCACTGGTCACGGCGACCTCGGGCATCCCGCTGCTCGTCTTCGCCGCGGCGGTCGTGGGGCTCGTCGTCGGCCTCCAGCGGCGGGTGACCGGCGGCATCCTCGGCCCGACGGTCACCCACCTCACGTGGTCGCTCGGGATGCTCTTCCTCCTGCCCGCCGTCCTCGACCGCCTCTCCTGAGGAGCCCTTCGCGATGACCTCCGTCCTCTGGCTGCGCCGTGACCTCCGCCGCCGCGACCACCCGGCCCTGCTCGCGGCCCGGGAGGCCGCGGGCGACGGCGACCTCGTCGTCGCCTTCGTCGTCGACCCGCGGCTCTGGGACGGCGGCGGGGTGGTGCGGCGGGCGTGGCTGGCGGCCAACCTCCGGGCCCTCGACGAGTCCCTGGACGGCTCCCTGACCCTCCTGCACGGCGACCCGCGCACGGTCGTCCCCGCGCTCGCGCAGCGGGTCGGCGCGTCGTCCGTGCACGTCTCGCGCGAGACCACCCCCGCCGGCGTCCGTCGCGACGAGGCGGTCCGCGAGGCACTCGGCGAGGGCGTCGAGTGGGTCGAGACCGGCACGCCCTACGCGGTCGGGCCCGGGCTGGTCACCAACGGGTCGGGGGACCCGTACAAGGTGTTCACGCCGTTCTCGCGGGCCTGGCGCGAGCACGGATGGCCGGAGCCGGCGGCCACGCCGCGCACGCTGCCGCTGCGGCACGCCCGCAACGACGCCGACGCCACGGCCGCGCTCGACGCCGCGCTGTCGGCGTCCGACCTCCCCGAGCTGCCGCCGGCCGGCGAGGAGGCCGCCCTGCGCCGGTTCCGCCGCTTCCGCGACGACGCACTCTCCGGGTACGACGGCGACCGCGACCTGCCCGCCCTCGACGCGACGTCGCGGATGTCGCCGTACCTCAAGCTCGGCGTGGTGCACCCACGCACGCTGCTCGCCGAGGTCGCCGACCACTCGGGCACGGGGGCCGAGACCTTCCGCGACGAGCTCGCCTGGCGTGAGTTCTACGCCGACGTCCTGTGGCACAACCCGAGGAGCGCGTGGTCCGACCTGCGGCCGGCCCTGTCCGGGATGCGCTACTCGGAGCCCGAGGACGCGATCGAGGCGTGGCGCCGGGGCGAGACCGGCTACCCCGTCGTCGACGCCGGGATGCGCCAGCTGCTCGCCGAGGGCTGGATGCACAACCGGGTGCGGATGATCACCGCGAGCTTCCTCACCAAGGACCTCCACGTCTGGTGGCCGGTCGGCGCGCGGCACTTCCTCGACCACCTCTGCGACGGCGACATCGCCTCGAACAACCACGGCTGGCAGTGGGTGGCCGGGACCGGCACCGACGCGTCGCCGTACTTCCGCGTCTTCAACCCGGTGACCCAGGGCGAGAAGTTCGACCCGTCCGGCGACTACGTGCGGCGCTGGGTGCCCGAGCTGCGGCACCTCGCCGGCAAGGCGGCGCACCGGCCGTGGGACCACGACGGCGGCTACGCCAAGGGCTACCCGGAGCGCATCGTCGACCACGCCGAGGAGCGCCAGGAGGCCCTCGACCGGTACGCCGCCGTCCGCCGCTGAGCCGTCGAACCTTTTCCACACACCGGCTTGGGGAAATGATCCGGCGACGGGTATCCTGCAGCGCAGACGAGGGGAGTACTTCCCAAGTCCGCCACCGGTCAGTACGAGGGCCCCACGGTCCTCCCGGTGCGGCGCCGCCCGCGGGCGGTGAAGGAGACCTCAGGACCGCCATCGTGCCCTGAGGAGCGTCATGCCATCCCTCCACACCCTCCCCGCCGTCGTCGCTGCCGCCGAGCCGGCCGCCGCCGGACCCTCGGTCGGCACGCCCCTGCTGTGGGGCGTCACCATCGCCGCCGTCCTCGGCCTCTTCGTCCTCGACTTCGTGCTGACCCGCAAGCCGCACGAGGTGTCGATGAAGGAGGCCGTCGGCTGGTCGAGCTTCTACATCGCGCTGCCGCTCGCCTTCGGCGTCTTCGTCTGGACGCAGTACGGCGGCGACCGCGGGCTCGAGTACTACACCGGCTACCTCGTCGAGAAGTCGCTCTCGGTCGACAACCTCTTCGTCTTCATGCTGCTGCTCGCCGCCTTCGCCGTCCCGGACGCCCTCAAGCAGCGCGTCCTGCTCATCGGCGTCGCGGGCGCCCTCCTCCTGCGCGGCGTCTTCATCGCGGTCGGGGCGCAGCTGATCTCGATGTTCTCGTGGACCTTCCTCCTCTTCGGCGCGATCCTCCTGCTCACCGCGGTCAAGGTGCTCAAGGACGCGCTGTCGCACGAGGACGCAGCCGTCGACATCGGCTCGCTCCGGACCGTCAAGGTGCTCCGCCGGTTCTTCCCGGTGACCGACGACTACCGCGGCCCGAACCTCACCGTCCGGGAGGCCGGGAGGCGTGCGCTGACGCCCCTCGGGCTCGTCGCCGTCGCCATCCTCGGCACGGACATCGTCTTCGCCGTCGACTCCGTGCCGGCCGTCTTCGGCATCACCGGCGACCCCTACCTCGTCTTCGCGACGAACGCGTTCGCGCTGCTCGGCCTGCGTGCCCTCTACTTCGTCCTCGAGGGCCTGCTCGGCGCGCTGCGCCACCTCGGCTTCGGCCTGGCCGCCATCCTCGCGTTCATCGGCGTCAAGCTCGTCCTGCACTGGGCCCACGGCGTCTGGCCGGCGACCCCCGAGGTGCCGACCCTCGCCTCGCTCGGCGTCATCGTGGGCATCCTCGCCCTCGTCACCGTGACGAGCATCCTGGCCAACCGCCGGGACGCCGCCCGCGGCGAGCCGGCGGAGGAGCGGTCCGAGGAGCTCGAGCACTCCTGAGCCACCGGCGGCCGGTCCCGGCTGGTGGGCGTCGGCGCGCGGTCACTACGGTGGTGCCGTGAGCGCCGACGCCCCCCTCCGCCGCACCGTCGACGGTGGCGACTGCACGGGGGAGCTGCTCGACGAGGGCGCCCTCGTCCTGCGCTGGGCCCCGCTCCGTGCCGCGCCGGTCCTGTTCGCCCACCCGTCGGTCCCGGTCCGGCCGGGCGTCCCGCCGCACGCCGGCATCCCCGTCTGCTGGCCGTGGTTCGGGCCGGGCCGCTCGGGGAGGATGACGCCCTCGCACGGGTGGGCCCGCAGCACCGTGTGGTCGTTCGTCGGTGAGGACGTCGACACGCACGAGACGACGCTGCGGATGCGGCTCACCTCCGACGACGCCACCGACCCGCAGTGGCCCCACCCGTACCGGCTCGACCTCGTGGCCCGTCTCGGCGCGCGGCTTGAGGTGTCGCTCTCCACGACGAACACCGGCGCGGAGCCGGTCGAGCTCGAGGAGGCGCTGCACGCCTACCTCGCGGTCGGCGACGTCCGGCAGGTCTCCATCAGCGGGCTCGACGGGGCCGCCTTCCACGACAAGGTGACCGGCCGCGACGAGGTGCAGGACGGCGACCTCGTCCTCACCGGCGAGACCGACCGCGTCTACCGCTCGGACGCGCCGGTCACGGTCACCGACCCCGTCCTCGGCCGGGTACTGCGCGTCGAGACCGAGGGAGCCGCCGACCGCGTCGTGTGGAACCCCGGCCCCGAGAAGGGTCCCGGCGTCGCCGACGTCGGCGACCAGTGGCCCCGCTTCGTCTGCGTCGAGGCGGCCAACGCCCTCGACGACGCCGTGACCGTCGGCCCGGGGGAGACCCGGACGATGACCTACCGCCTCACCGTGGAGGACCTGTGACCTGGCTCGACACCCCGACGCACCGCGAGTGGCTGGGCCGGGGGCTCACCGACGTCCTGACGTTCGCGCTGCGCTCCATCCGGCCGGAGGGCGGCTTCCACCACCTCGGCGCCGACGGCTCGCCGCTCCCCGGCCGCCGGCCGCTGCTGTTCCTCACGGCGCGAATGGCCTACTCGGCGAGTGCCGGCGTGCGCCACAGCATCCCGGGTTCCGGCGAGCTCCTCGACCACGCGATGGCCTCGCTCACCGGCCTGCACGCCGACACCGTCAACGGCGGCTGGCTCACCGAGCCCGGGGTCGAGACGCGCAAGTCGACCTACGACCACGTCCACGTCGGGCTGGCCGCGTCGGCGGCGCTCGGGGTCGGGCACCCTTCGGCCGCAACGCTGCTCGAGCAGGTCGTCGACGTGGTCGACACGCGCCTCTGGGACCCCGCGACCGAGACGCTCCAGGAGTCGTTCGCGGCGGACTGGTCCGACCCCGAGGACTACCGCGGCGCCAACGCCAACATGCACGGCACCGAGGCGTTCCTCGCGATGGGCACGGCGACCGGCGACGCCGTCTGGCACCGGCGCGCGCTGGCCATGGCCGAGCGGCTCATCGACCGCTCGGCCCGCGAGAACGGCTGGCTGCTGCCGGAGCACTACACGGCCGGCTGGGAGGTCCTGCCCGAGTACAACCGCGACGAGCCGATGCATCCGTTCCGGCCGTACGGTGCGACGTTCGGGCACTCGCTCGAGTGGGCCCGCTTCCTCCTCCAGCTCGAGGCGTCGCCGCTCGTCGGCTCACCGGCCTGGCTGCTCGAGGCCGCCGAAGCCCTCGGTCGCCGCGCGCTCGACGGCGGGTGGGCCCTGGACGGACGGCCCGGCCTCGTCTACACCGTCGACTGGGACGGCCGGCCGGTCGCCGACGTCCGGCTGCACTGGCCGGTCTGCGAGGGCATCCAGCTCTCGGCGTCGCTGGTGCGGCGCACCGGCGACGAGCACTGGGAGTCCTGGTACCGACGGCTGTGGGACCACGCCGCGCGGTACTTCGTCGACGAGCGGGGCACGTGGCGCAACGAGCTCGACGAGACGATGGCCGAGGGCGGGCAGATCTGGCCCGGTCGACCCGACGTCTACCACTGCGGCGGGGCGCTCGCCGGGCCGCTCGAGGCCTGAGCGACAGGTCCTCGCGCGGCTGCTCCCGGGTGGGTGGGGGTCAGAGCCAGCCGAGGCCCTGGGCGACGAGCAGCACGCCGAAGATCGCGAAGAGCGCGGCGGCGCCGTACTTGATCGCCTTCTCCGGCAGCTTCTTCCCGAGCAGCGCGCCGACGCCGATGGCCAGCGCGTCCGCGGCGACCATCCCGACCGTGCTGCCGACCCAGGTGCCGAACCAGCCCTCCTGGGTGGCGAGGGTGATGGTGGCCAGCATCGTCTTGTCGCCGAGCTCGGCGAGGAAGAAGGCGACGCCGACGGCGACGATGGCGGCGCCGGTGCTGCGCCGGGCCTTGTCGGCCTCCTCGTCGGTCAGCTCGTCGCCGCGCAACGTCCACGCGGCGAAGGCCAGGAAGGCCACGCCGGCGACGACCGAGATGACGCCCTGGTAGTCGGCGAAGGCGGTGCCGACCGCGGCGCCGATGCCGACCGACGCGAGGTGGACGACGGCGGTGGCGACGGTGATGCCGAGGAGGACGTCGCGGGCGCGGTAGCGGGTGGCGAAGGTCATCGCCATGAGCTGGCTCTTGTCGCCGAGCTCGGCGACGAAGATCACGGCGGTGCTGAGCAGGAACGCGTACATGTGATGGGGGCTCTTCCTCGTGCCGGACGAGGAGTGCCGCGGGGACGGACCTCTCGGCCGGCACGTCCGGTGGTGGGCACGTGCGTCTGGCCGAAAGTCTCGTCCGCCACCGAGGGTGGCCCGCCGTACCGGACCCGGGGGTCAGTGTGTCGACACGGCGATTGGGGACTACTCCCTTTCGGGCCCCACGGTAGCGGCCGGGCGCCGACGCCGCGAAATCCGTCCGCGGTCAGGGGGTGCGGCGGGTGGCGGCGGTGAGGCGGGCCAGCCGGTCGCGGATCTCCCCCCGCGCGGGGGCGTCCATCCCGAGCCGTTCGATGACGGCCGGCGGGATCTGCTCGGCGCGGCGTCGCAGCCGCCGGCCGGCCGGGGTGAGGCCGACGCTGACGGCCCGCTCGTCCGCGGTGTCGCGGCGGCGTTCGACGAGGCCGCCGGCCTCCAACCGCTTGAGCAGGGGCGAGAGGGTCGCGGGCTCGAGGCTGAGGCGCCGGGCGATCTCCGAGACCCGCTGCGGCGACTCCTCCCAGAGCGCCAGCATGACGAGGTACTGCGGGTGGGTCAGGCCCATGGGTTCGAGCAGCGGCCGGTAGAGGCCGATGACGTTGCGGCTCGCGACCGCGAGGGCGAAGCACACCTGGCGGTCGAGGGCGAGGAGGTCGACCGCCTCCTCGGGTGCGGGCTGGCGCGCGGTGGACACGGTGCGATCCTACGACGAAGACGGAGTAGCATCGTGAACTAATAGTTAGTGCACGAACTACATGGAGGATGTCATGGCCCGTCAGCCGTCCGAGGGGCTCTCGCTCCTGTACCGCATCGGATGGCGGTTCCGGTACGTCACGACGAGTGTCTTCGGCCCCGCCCAGCTCGGCACGGACGACCCCCAGCTGCGCCTGCGCCGCGAGCGCGAGCGGAAGGTGGCCGCCGCCCGCGCCCAGCGCGACGCGTCCTGACCTGCGCGCTCGCCGCGACCGCGGTCGAGGTGAACGAGGTCACGGCATACCGGACGGCCTCGGCGTCGTTGGACCCTGCCGGTCCACGATTCCGCGACACCCTGGAGGTCCCCGATGACCGAGTCCGTCCCCACCGCGTCCGCGCGCGAGTGGCGCCTGCGCAGCCGCCCGACCGGGTGGCCCACCCCGGAGGACTTCGAGCTCGCCGAGAGCGACGTCCCCGAGCTCGCCGACGGCCAGCTGCGCGTGCGCAACGTCGTCCTCTCGGTCGACCCGTACATGCGCGGCCGGATGAGCGCCGCCAAGTCCTACGCCGCCCCGTACGCGGTCGGCGAGGCGATGACCGGCGGCGCCGTCGGCGTGGTCGAGGAGTCGCGCGCCGACGGGTTCGCCGTCGGTGACCACGTCCTCCACGGGCTCGGCTGGCGCGAGGTCGCCGTGCTCGACGCGTCGGAGGCTCGCGTCATCGACGCCTCCGTCGCACCGGCATCCGCCTACCTGGGCGTCCTCGGGATGACCGGGCTCACCGCCTACGCCGGCCTGACCCGCACCGCGTCCCTCGAGGAGGGTGACGTCGTCTTCGTCTCCGGTGCGGCCGGCGCCGTCGGCGGCGCGGTCGGCCAGATCGCCAGGGCCCTCGGCGCCTCGCGGGTCATCGGCTCGGCCGGCTCCCCGGAGAAGGTCCGCCACCTCACCGAGGACCTCGGCTTCGACGCCGCGTTCTCGTACCGCGACGGCCGCGTCTCGGACCACCTGCGCGAGCTCGCGCCGGACGGCATCGACGTCTACTTCGACAACGTCGGCGGCGAGCACCTCGAGGCGGCCATCGGGTCGCTGCGGCTCGGCGGCCGGATCGCGGTGTGCGGGATGATCTCGGTCTACAACGACACCGAGCCCGCACCCGGCCCGCGCAACCTCGCGCGCCTCATCCAGACCCGCGGCCGGATCCAGGGCTTCCTCGTCGGCGACCACTACGACCTCGCCGGCGAGTACTTCCGCCGCGCGGCCGGCTGGCTCGCCGACGGCACGCTCTCGCTGCGGGAGACCTCGGTCGACGGCTTCGAGAACGCCGTCGACGCCTTCCTCGGGGTCCTGCGCGGCGAGAACACCGGCAAGATGGTCGTCCGGCTCTGAGCGGCGTCCGCCGGGGTCGTCGACACCACATCCTCGCGGTGTTCACCGGCGAGCCCGGGGGGTGCACGCTGGGAGTGTGACCGCGGCGTCGCCCGTGACGTCCGCCCCGTGGCACGCGGTGTCCGTGGCGGAGGCCGCCGGGCGGCTCGGGGTCGACCCCGCTCTCGGCCTCGACCCCGAGGAGGCGGCTCGGCGGCTCGCCCGCGACGGCCCGAACACGGTCCCCGAGCGAGGTGGCCGGCGGCTGCGCGACCTCCTCCTGGAGCAGGTCCGCGACGTGATGATCCTGCTGCTGCTCGCCGCCGCCGTCGTCTCGGGCCTGGTCGGCGACCTGGCCGACACGATCGCCATCGTCGTCATCCTCGTCCTCAACGCGGCGATCGGCGTGGTGCAGGGGCTGCGCGCGGAGCACGCGCTGGAGGCCCTGCGAGCGCTGTCCGCGCCGCAGGCCGAGGTCCTGCGCGGGGGTCGGCCCACGCGCGTGGACTCGGCCGAGGTCGTGGTCGGGGACGTCGTGCTCCTCGAGGCCGGCGCCCTCGTGCCCGCGGACCTGCGCCTCGTCGAGGCCGCCTCCCTCTCGGTCGCGGAGGCCGCCCTGACCGGGGAGTCGGTGCCGGTCACCAAGGGCACCCGTCCCGTCCACGGCACGGCGGTCCCCGTGGGCGACCGCTCGTGCATGGCCCACCGGGGCACCGAGGTGACCTCCGGGCGTGGTGTGGGTCTCGCCGTCGCGGTCGGTTCGGACACCGAGATCGGCCGGGTCGCCGAACTCATCATCGGGGCCGATGACGTGCGGACCCCGTTGCAGCGCAGGCTCGCTCACCTCTCGACACGCCTGGCCGCGGCGGTGGTGGTCATCTCGGCCGTCGTCTTCGTGGCCGGACTGCTGCGGGGTGAGGACCCCGTGGTCATGCTGCTCACCGCCGTCAGCCTCGCGGTCGCCGCGGTCCCGGAGGCGCTGCCGGCGGTCGTCACGATCTCGCTCGCCCTCGGGGCGGCCGTCATGGTGCGACAGCAGGCCCTCGTGCGCCGGCTCCCGGCCGTCGAGACCCTCGGGTCGGTCACCCACATCTGCTCGGACAAGACCGGCACGCTGACCCGCAACCGGATGGCCGTCGATGCCGTGTGGACGCCGTCGGGCGACACCGACGGGCTCGCCGAGGCCCTCGTCGCCTGCACGGACGCCGTCCTCGGGGACGGCGACGATGACGCCCGGGGCGACCCGACGGAGGTGGCCCTGCTGCGCCACGCCGCGCGGACCGCCACCGGCCCGGCGCGCCCGCGGGTGGGCGAGCTCCCCTTCGACGCCGAGCGGCGGCGGATGCTCACCCTGCACGCCCGCGGGTCGGCCGGATCGGCCGGGTCGGCCGACCGGTACGTCGCCTTCGCGAAGGGAGCCCCGGAGTCGCTGATGCCGAGGTGCGTCCTCGACGAGGGCCTCCGGCGGGAGGCCGACGAGCGCGCCCGGACGATGGCGGCTGCCGGCCTGCGGGTCCTCGCCGTCGCGCGGCGCGACCTCGACCGGCTGCCCGAGGACCTGCGCGAGGTGGAGGGGGGAATGACGCTGCTCGGCCTCGTCGGCCTCCTCGACCCGCCGCGCCCGGAGGCCGCCGCGGCCGTCGCCGAGTGTCGTGCGGCGGGCATCGTCCCGGTGATGATCACGGGCGACCACCCGGTCACCGCCCACGCGATCGCCGAGCGGGTGGGGGTCGCCGAGCCCTACCACGACGCGAGCGACGTGCTGACCGGGCAGGACCTCGCCGACCTGGACGACGCGGCCCTGGAGGCCAGGGTGCTCGGCGCTCGGGTCTACGCGCGCGTCGACCCGGCGCAGAAGATCCGCATCGTGCGCGCACTCCAGGCGCAGGGTCAGGTGGCCGCCATGACCGGTGACGGCGTCAACGACGCACCGGCGTTGCGCCAGGCCGACATCGGGGTGGCGATGGGGGCCGGGGGCACCGACGTCGCCCGGGGGGCATCGGCGATGGTGCTGCTCGACGACAACTTCGCGACGATCGTCGGCGCGGTGCGCGAGGGGCGACGGATCTACGACAACATCCGCCGCTTCGTGAAGTACACGCTCACGAGCAACGCCGGCGAGATCTGGGTGATGTTCCTCGGGCCGCTGCTCGGCCTGCCGCTCCCCTTGTTGCCCCTGCAGATCCTCTGGATCAACCTCGTGACTGACGGGCTCCCCGGACTCGCCCTCGCCCGCGAGCCGGCCGAGCCCACGGTGATGCGCCGGCCACCGCGGCCTCCGGAGGAGAGCATCTTCGCCCACGGGGTGACGTGGCACATCGCCTGGGTCGGCCTGCTCATCGGCGGGGTCTCCCTGGCCGGGATGGGCTGGGCGCGACTCGAAGGCGCGGAGAACTGGCAGACGGTCGTCTTCACCGTCCTCGTCCTCGCCCAGCTCGGCCACTCCCTGGCCGTCCGCTCGGAGACCCAGCCCTCCTTCGGCCGGCGCTTCGCGACCAACCCGGCGCTGCTCGGCGCGGTCGTCCTCACCGTCGGGCTCCAGCTGGCGGTCGTCTACCTGCCGTGGCTCCAAGGGGTCTTCCAGACCGGCGGGCTGTCGGCGCGGCAGCTGGTGGTCTGCGTCGGGCTGGCCCTCGTGGTCCCGGCGGCCGTCGAGGGTGAGAAGGCCCTCGTGCGCCGCGGGCTCCTGTACGACGCTCGGGCTCGTAGGGTCGGGGGATGAGTGACTCGAGCTACCGGCCCCTCGGCGACAGCGGCCTCATGGTGTCCGTGGTCGGGCTGGGCTGCAACGCCTTCGGCTCCCGCATCGACGCCGAGCAGACGCGTGCCGTCGTCGACGCCGCGATCGACGCCGGCGTCACCCTGTTCGACACCGCCGACTCCTACGGCGACGGCGCGAGCGAGGAGCTGCTCGGTCGGGCCCTCGGGTCGCGGCGCGAGTCCGTCGTCGTCGCGACGAAGTTCGGGATGGGCGACCACTACGCCGAGCACTTCGGGGCCCACGGGTCCCGGCGCTACGTGCGCCGGGCCGTCGAGGCGAGCCTGCGCCGGCTCGGCACGGACCACATCGACCTCTACCAGCTGCACCGCCCCGACCCGATCACGCCGGTCGAGGAGACCCTCGGCGCGATGAGCGAACTCGTCACCGAGGGGAAGGTGCGCTACCTCGGCTCCTCGAACCTGTCGGCGTGGCAGGTCGTCGACGCCGACTGGGTGGCCCGCACCAGCGGCACGCAGCGATTCGTCTCCGCGCAGAACGAGTACTCGCTCTACAACCGCCTCGCCGAGGCCGAGCTGGTGCCGGCGTGCGAGGAGGTGGGCGTCGGCCTGCTGCCGTACTTCCCGCTCGCGTACGGGTTGCTCACCGGCAAGTACCGGCGCGGCGAGTCGGCGCCTGAGGGGACGCGGCTCGCGGCGTCGAGCCAGGCTTCGCGGCTGGAGTCGGCGAACTGGGACCGCATCGAGGCGCTGGAGTCGTTCGCCCGCGAGCACGGCATCTCGATGCTCCAGCTCGCCGTCGGCGGTTTGGTCGCGCAGCCCGCGGTGGCGAGCGTCATCAGCGGCGCGACCCGCCCGGAGCAGGTGCGGGCCAACGCCGAGGCCGGCCTCTGGGAGCCGACGCTCGAGGACCTCGCCGCGCTCGACGCGCTCGGTGACAGCCCCGCGTTCTCGTACACGACGTTCGCCTGAAGCCTCGGATCGCCGCCCGGCCGACCGCCCGGCCGCGGTCGGGGTGGCGGGCTAGGTGGTGACGACCCACTCGCCGTAGAACAGGCCGAGTCCGGCGAGCACGCAGATGCCGGCGACGATCCAGAACCGGATGACGATCGTGATCTCGGCCCAGCCGACCACCTCGAAGTGGTGGTGCAGCGGCGCGATCCGGAAGACCCGCTTGCCCCGGGTCCTGAAGCTCACGACCTGGATGATGACGGACAGGGTGACGATGACGAAGAGGCCGCCGAGGACGCCGAGCAGCAGCTCGGTGCGGGTGAGGACGGCGAGCCCGGCGAGGGCGGCGCCGAGTGAGAGGGAGCCGGTGTCGCCCATGATGATCGACGCCGGTGCCGCGTTCCACCAGAGGAAGCCGAAGCAGGCACCGGCGACGGCAGCCGCGACGACGGCGAGGTCGAGGGCGTCGGACCCCGGGTAGCAGCTGGGTCCCGGTGCGAGGGAACAGCTCGCGTTGTGCTGCCAGAGGCTGATCATCGTGTAGGCGCCGAAGACCATGACGGAGGCGCCGATGGCGAGCCCGTCGAGCCCGTCGGTGAGGTTGACGCCGTTGGAGGCGCCGGTGATGAGCAGGTTCGCCCAGAGGAGGAAGAGGAGCGACCCGACGACCGGCCCTGCGAAGGCGAGGTCGAGCCGGGTGTCGCGGACGAACGAGATCGCGGTCGAGGCCGGTGCCTTGCCGTGCTCGTCGGTCAGCCACAGGGCGAGGGCCGCGAAGACGACGGTGACGAGCGTCTGCCCGGCGAGCTTCTGCCGTGACGTCAGGCCGAGGCTGCGCTCGGCCCGGATCTTCGTGAAGTCGTCGAGAAAGCCGACCGCCCCGAGCCCGACGAGGAGGAAGAGGACGAGGAGCGCGCTGACGGAGACGGGGCTGGTCGTCACGCGGGCGAGGTCGCCGGCGTCCAGTCCCAGGAGGAGCAGGTGCGAGCCGAAGTAGCCGACGAGCGCCGCGCCGATGACGACCGCGCCGCCCATCGTCGGCTTGCCGCGCTTGACGTGGTGCAGCGTGAGGTCGTCGTGGATGGGCTGCCCGTAGCCGCGGCGGACGAGGAACCGGATGAACAGCGGTGTGCCGAGCAGCGACACGAGCAGCGCGAGCCCGCCGGCGAGCATCACGTTGACCAATGGTTCTCCTGGGTCCGGGTGGCGGGCGCACGGCAGCGACGGCTCGCAGCCCGCATCCCCCGCGTCTCGCGACCCTACCGGCGTGGTCGCCCCGGCCCATCGGCGGGCACGCCGGCCACGCCCTGGGGCCGGGGTTGTCGGGAGCCGACCCGAGGACCCGTCGACGTGGCGCACGTTGCCCCACATCTTGCCCGATTGATGGTGCCGAGACCGTGGGACGAAAGGTCGCACCGGTGCTGACCTGCGGCTTTGGTGGGCCCCGTGGGGCTCGAACCCACAACCTACGGAGTGCTGAGGCGCCGTGCTTGCCAAGGACCCGGTCGGGGGCTGAACTGCGGAAACGCCTGCGAATGGCGGTGGCGTCTCGTCGTCGTTCCGTGGCAGATGTGACCCCACATGTGTCCCCAGCACGCGGAGGAACGGTTTGTCGTCTTGAGCGACAGGGTCACGTTGGACCCTCCATCCGCGTGGCGCTCGACTGGGGCAGTAGGCCGCCGGAACCGAACGCACCACCGTCGATACCCCGAATGACACCTCTCATGCCTCGCTAACTTCGAAATCTGCCTCTTCATCCCCGAGTGGGTAGTAACCAGCTCTCGACAAGTGAAGCCCTTTCCGCCGGTGGCGTAGCTGCCGACCTCGGCCAGCCCTTACTCTTCCGCCTCTTTGTCGGTCTCGGGCAGTTCCTCATCCTGCAGCCGTCCCGTTGGGGTGCTCCACTACGATCTTGAATATCGAGAGACCTCGCTGAAGGTCGCCCTTGACCGGAGCGAATCTCACGGAGGGTCGTACGGCGGTGGTTAATGGCAGAAATCGCGTGCTGCGATTTACGTCGTAGCCGTCGCGGTCATAACGTGGGCCTAGTTCGCGATCCTAAGACCGGCCAATGCCTCGCCCTCAACGGCCGCATGGTACCCCTCTGCGGCCGCGCCTGTGGGAGAGCGTCGATCACCTACCAATTCGTTGCAGGCATTTCACGCTCAGCTTGTTCGACATCACGCAGGGCGAGGGACAGCTCTATCTCGCAGGCGGTCAAGGCTCTGCCCAGCCTGCGGCCGTGGGCGACGAGTGGCTCCGCGTACCTTTGGTCGAATCGCATTCTCGTCGAGTCGTTCCAGTGGCTCCGTGACTCCATTAGGGCTCGCTCCAAGGTGCGCGTGATATCGGAGGCCATGGAAGCGTGTGGGCCCAAAGACAGCGACATTCAGGACACCTGGCCGGGCAGGGTGTGGATGCCAAGTTCTCGCGCGATGGCTAGCCGGTGCCGGCCGTTGACGATGTTAAGCGACCCGTCGGGCCGTTGATCGACGCGGATTCGGTCGCTCCCCACGAAGAGGTCGTAAACGTCTGCCGTTCGCCGCAATGGAGAAGAGCGATTGTTGGCGTCACGCTGTGCGAAGTCCTCCCGCTTTAGGCCTCTGCGAATGCCGGGCTCGACGACATCAGCCCACGTTTGTACCGCCCATCGGTAATCCGCCCGAGACGCGCCTCCCCGGCCGAAGGGTCCGACGATCGGAGTGTCGTCAAGGTCAGCTGCCTCCACATTCACGTCTTGAAGGTTCAGGGGTGCAAACGGCTCGCTGCCGGCGTTTGGGGGCGCAGCAGTCCTGGCGTCGGGATAAGGGTCCGGATGAGTGCTCCCGCCTCCCCGATATTGTTGGAGACCGTGCAGCATGCGGCTAAGCGTCGCTCGGGCGCTGGCGACATGGGGCTCCGACTCCGCCGAATGTGCTCGAGTAAGCATGGCGACCTGAGCTCTGACGGCGACGACTCGTGCGTGCGCCCGGTCTGCCCGGGCCCGGGAGTCGTGGGCCTTCGTCAGCTCGAGTTCGATTCGTCGTCTCTCGTCACCAGTCGCTGCCCGGTGTAGGCCCTCCAACGCTGCAATCTTCGCGGTACATCGCCGCAGCACGTCGCTCGCGTGGGCTTCAGCCCCTCCCGTGATGGCAATGGCTTGGGTCAGGACGCCACTGACGCTCGGGCCCCACTGGACCAGTGCCCTGTCCACCGCAATGATCGCGTCTTCTCGTGTGCGGACTTCGACCACGACTAACTCCGCCGGTATTGCTCGAGGGCCGCGGCCTTCTTCTGGATCGTCGGGACGTACTGGCCCTTGAGCTTCTCGGTAAACTGATTGAGCGTCCTGACGGTCTGTTTGTAGTCCTGCTCGAATCGGCGGCGCTCCGAGTCGTCCCAACCCGAGTTCTCCAAGGCTCTCGCCAAGGAGCGGGCGATCTGTTGTAGCTGGTCGGCCGAGGTGCTGAGGGACCTAGCGAACTGCTTGAGCTTCTCGGGGTCTGCGACTACGCCTGACATGGCTTCTCCAATAGATGTCTCATGACGGATCTTGGATTACTTCCGATAACCACAAGCGCGAAGGTGGAGCGAAACCAGTTAGGCGGGTTGATGATCCTCGGTCGTCGTTGACCAACACCAGCTGGTTATCGCGCAGCTGCGTAGCCAACCCGGAGCCGATCAGATTCTGCGAGTCATCGGCGCTCATCCGACCTGCGATCCTCCAGCCCATCTCGCGCATCATTCGCGGCGTCATCCGTCTGGCCACGCCCGAGACGCTGTCGGCCCAAAGGCAGGTGTGGATGCCCACCTCGGGACCGTCACGCAGGATGCTCTCGAGTCCATCGAGGAGGTCTTGATCCGTGTCGAGGCTGGTGACATCCGGATCGAGTTCTCGTGCCCGATGGATCCCGAACAGGAACAGGACTCTTGCCGGCCGTTTCGGGTCTTCCGACTCGATGCGGTTTCGTACTTCGGACAGGTATGACGCGACGACATCTGGGAAGGCGCGCCTGCGACGCAAAGAGATTCGGCCCACTTCGAGCAGCGGTTCGAGCCGCGTGTCTAGCCCGTCGTCGACCGGCATGAAGTCGACGATGTCGATTGCGCCAGCCGACGTTGACGCCGATGCGACGGCTGCGACAAGTAGCCCGTAGGCAGGCCCCGCAGCGGGTTCGAACTCATCTCCCAGGCTCTCCCCTCCCCGAACCACGGCGAGAACGTTCGAACCCATTTCACGAAGAAGCGAGATGTCTCCTACTTCACCGACGGTCATGGGGACGCCCACACGGATTCTCACGGGCGCCGCTCCGGTCGCGGCGAGTTCTTCACGGAACGAACTCGACGCCTGCTGATCCAAGGGGTGCAGGCTGCTGCCCTCGAAGACAATCGGGGTGCGGCCGAGGCCGATTGCATCAGCTCGCGATCGCATGGCTCGGATCCTCGCCACGCGATCAGACTCCGGTAGCAGGGCTCCTCGAAACCGCTCATTGGCTTGCACAGCGCCTCCGTATCCGTTCAGGACGCCCTCGCCGCGTACGGTGAGGTAGTCTCCGGCCGGATTCCCCTCACCCAGGACCGCACGCGCGTCCGGCTCCGACGCAGGCAGCAAGAG
The DNA here is from genome assembly GCF_035325325.1 of Phycicoccus sp. Taxonomy (NCBI): domain Bacteria; kingdom Bacillati; phylum Actinomycetota; class Actinomycetes; order Micrococcales; family Intrasporangiaceae; genus Phycicoccus; species Phycicoccus sp. The sequence continues at coordinate 94,103 of NZ_DAOLAC010000010.1, forward strand.
GCGAACCGGGAGCAGCCGCAGGACGTGCGCCCCGAGCGCGTCGAGTCCGGCCACGCTCTGAGACCCGAGAAGCACGTGAACCCCGAAGCCACGACCTTGGCGGATGATCGACTCCAGGCGGTCAGCGGCGGCCTGACCCAATGCGTCATTTCTGGTGAAGAGCACTTGGAACTCGTCGAAGAGAAGCAGGATCCGAGGCACCTTGTCGCCTGTGCTCGCGCGCAGCCCTTCGACGCCGGTGTGGCCACCTCCGGTTGCGCGCAGGAGTTCGGCCCGGCGGCTGATCTCCTTCTGCACGGATTCGAGGACGTTGAAGCCGAACTCACGATCAGACTCGATCGCGATGACCTTCGCGTGAGGAAGCTTGTGCTCGGCGTACGCCTTGAACTCAACGCCCTCCTTGAAGTCGATCAAGTACAGCTCCAGCTCTTCGGGGCCGTAGAGCGTGGTCAGTCCTGCGATGTAGGTGTGTAGGAGGGTCGACTTTCCTGAGCCGGGCCGTCCAACTAGCAGCGCGCCAGCGTGGTCTGTGGAGTCGAACCCGAGGATGGCGACGTCGCGTGCGCCCTTCTGTCCGATGGGGGCGAACAGTCCTCGCGCGCTGTCGTCCATCCACCATGTCGATGGGTCGGACGCTCGGGTCGAGATGGCGGCGGACCCTAGCTCTGGTCGCAGCCCTCGGGCAACGTAATTGCTGTACAGGCCGAAGGTCTTCTCGAATGAGACTGCCGACTGAGAACGCTCGATGCTTGCCCTACCCACGAGGTCGACAACTCGCTTCGCGTTGCTGTCTGCACGTGGCAAGCTCTCGTGACGGAAGGCAAGGGCAAGGGCGTAGCCGTTCACGCTTTCAGTGAAGCTGGCCGACAAGTCAAGGCGTGTCATAAGCTGCTCGACCTCGCCGGGTCGGACACCGTGGGGGGAAGCGCTCGACGGATCGTGTGCAATGAGCGTGTAGACCCCGCACCTCGGCCCGTTTCGGACGATGTTCTTGAGGCGCTCCATGGACCTTTCGGTCAGGCCCTGGGGGAAGCCGAACAGCACCACCAGTCTGTAGGGTTCCGCAACCTCGCCGGCGTCTGCGTTGAACTCATCGATCGAGGCGTAGGTGGTTCGCAGGTATTTTTGAACGACCAGTTCGATGTGCGCTGAAACTTCTTGAAGCCTTGTTTCGAGGTCCTCGGCCGATGTCCAGACCTTTCCCCCGATGAGGTCCGCGTCGTACTCGGCTAGGTCGAGGAGGTCTCCAGCTGACTGACCCAAGCCGACGGGATCGAAGATGCACATCTGCAGCTCGCCTGGTGCGACGGAGACGAGGTGGCGCAGCATCAGGCTTCGCACGAAGGCCGACAAAGCTTCCTGGTCGGTGCTGCGGGCGATGAGGTTCTCGTGAAGGGTTGTAGCCCACGGGAGGGCAATCTCCGCACCGAATGTCGCATTCGGCCCTAGCTGCGGGTCGGCGCGGGGCGAGAGGGATCCTCCAAGTGCGTGCCTGAGTCGGGTACCTGGCTCCGGAGGCAGCCAGCTCTGCCAGATCTCGCTGGCCCAGGGTTGGAGGATTGGCGGGAGTCCGCGAACCACCGTCGCTGCCGTTTCCCGTGCCGGGGCAAGTTTCTGCACTCCTTCCTCGGCCAATCTAGCTGCGTGGCGCTCCTGAGCGGCAGAGGCGTCTACGCGGCGCGACACGGCGTTGTCGAGCGCTGCTTCCATGGCCCCTAGGCGTCGCGCGAAACGGCCCAAGGCTTCGGCGCCTTCTCTCCTTGGGGCGCTGGAGAAGAGTTTGTCACGGGCCTGCCGGAGGGAGGCCCACGCAGTCCTGATATCCGCGTCGAAGGCTTGAGCATGAATGGCGGAGAGCTGCATTGGGCTTCCCGGTTGCGGGCGAGAGACCCAGTTGTCCGGGTCATGACTCAACGCGGTTGTCAAGAAGCTGCCCCGCCCCGTTCGCGGCGGCCGGGGCGTGCCGAACTCCTTACAGACGTTATTAAGCTGTTCGGATCGCTCTGCCACGGCGTGTTCCAGGGCGACGGCCTGTGCTTGGAGGGTCTCAAGAATCGTCTGATCGGCCAACCATGATTCACTGAGCGCGCGACGCGCGTCGGCGAGGACCTCCCACAGGGCGACTAAGTGTGACCAGCCGTCGGACCCCTTGGTTGGCTCGCTGGTCTCGACTACCTGCTCCGGTACCGCGTAGTTGCCGCCGAGGAGGTCGATCATGGTGCCCGCACCTTCGTGACCTAGGTCGCGCGCGCGACGAAAGGCGTCCAGCGCCCCGTCAACGTCGCCTAGTCCGTATCGAGTCGAGGCCAGACCATAGGCCGCGTTAGCGTCGCCCGCGTCGGCTCCCTCCTTGTAGTACACGGCCGCCGTCTCCAGGTCGCCCTCCGTCTCGAGCACCCGGCCGATCGCCCAGCATGCCTCGGTGTCGCCGTTGCTTCGAGCGTCGAGCAAATACCTCTTGGCTGCTTCGGTTTCCCCGTTCTGCGCCAGCATCAGCCCGAGGTTCAGCACGGCCATGGTGCTGCCTGCAGCGATGGCGCGTTCGTAGGCCTCCCGGGCGGCACTGGCGTCTCCTGAGTCGTTTAGCAAATTGCCAAGGCACATGGCCGCTTCACGGTGGCCCCGAGCCTCGCCGCGAGCGAATGCCTCGCGAGCGAGCTGGTCGTAGCCAGTTCTATGCAGAACTTGACCGAGCAGAACGGCGGCGTCAGCGCTGCCAAGTTCGTCGGCTTGGCGGTATGCCGCCGTTGCGCCTCCTTGATCCCCGCTGGCCTCACACGTGGCCGCCCACTGCAGCAGCTCGTTCTCGTTCATCACGCGCTCTCTGTGCGCTCAGTCGCCACCGGTTGCGAGGGGGCCATCGCCTAGCAGCTGCTGCAGACCCGCGAGGAGTGCGCCCTTCGTCACTGGCGCTTGAATTGTCCGTTCCACCACGGAGAAGTCACCCGGAGCGCGGGTCGCCGCAGTTTGGGCGTGCTGGGCGATGAGACGGTAGCTCTCGTCGGACGGCACGACATAACCACATCGTCGCGCGGCGGCCACGTCGAAGGAGACCTGGTTGACCACGGTCCAAGCGAAAAAGAAGATCCGGGCGGCGAGTTCGTAGTCGCGCATCTCCACGGCCTGTTCACTGACCCGCGCCCACGTTTGCCATGGACGTTGGAACAGTTCGCCGAAGTTTGTCCCTGAATAGTCGAGATTGGGTCCTTGCGTCGCGTCACCGATCCGGCCGAATCGCTCGAGCGCCTCCCAGAACACGTCATCGCTCGCCTGTCCGACGATGCTGGTCCACTGCTCCATGAAGGCGCGTGCTTCCGTCATGAGTGCCGACGTGACCTCGGGTGGACGCCAGGAAGCCGGGGGTGCCCCAGAATTCAAGACGGCATCTGAGGTCGTCGTGGTCTCTTGGGAGAGCGTTCCACGCAGGAAGTTGAGCATGGTGTTGCCGAAGAGGCGTCCCTCCTCGGTTTCCGCACTGAGGCCCTCCAGCATCCACACGTCCATCCGTTGCAGCGGACCGAACACGATCTGAAAACGGCCCGAGCGTTGCGTCTGAAGTTGCGCGATGGAAACGTCGCGCGCCAGGACCGTGACCTCGCGTTCGGACGGCAGGGCGATCGCGATTCGTGATCCGTCCCCCATAAGCAGAGCCGGGGCGCCAGTCCTTGGCGTGTGCCCTTCCATAACCGTCGCTTCGTCAACACGCCACAGAAGTTGGCTGTTGGCGAGGTCGACTCCCGCACGCGCGGCAGCCGCTTGCCACATTGGGTGGCTGCGCAGCCCGGTGAGAGGTAGGTCGACGAAACTAGGGAGTTTCGGCCCTCGGCTCGAGAAAAGACCCATCGTGCTCCCTTTCCAAGGAGGCCCCCGCGAGCCACGCCTCAGGCGGAAATCTATGGGCCGACCGGGTCGCCCACAAGGGGGTCGCCAACGTTCGGTACGCCGCCATCCGCCTTCTGGCCCACCTCCGGGGACTGCTCCACGCGCTGGTAGGTCGGGTCAGCCGCGCCTGCATGGCCGGCGTAGCCATGATTGCTTGGTACTCGCCGTGGGCCACCGGCCCAGTGCGTTGCAAGAGTCGGCTGCCGGTTGACAAGGGGTTGAGCCACCGAGGTGCGTCTGCGTTGAACCGAGGACGGCGCGCCAGCGCCGCCCGCAGGTCTGGCCGAGCGAAGCGAGGCCCTTGACCTAGTAGAGGTCAACTCGGCAAAAGTGCGAGGCGCACTTGGGATCGGTGTTGGCCCGGGAATTGCACAGGCGGCAATCAGACACAGGTCCGCCCCTCGCGTTGGCCTAGGGACACAGGGCCGTGAACCGAACCGTGGAACGCCGATGGCCCTGGGCAAGAAGTGGCATTCTTCTCGCATCGGGTCGCCGAGTGTGAGGGGTCAAGGTTGCCGGACCACAAGAACAGGCGCGAATCGATCAACTTTCGCGTCTGGCTCCTTCTCGGTCTGGGGACTGTCACCGGAGGCGGCCTAGCCATCGAGTACGTCGGACACGGCGAGTACGCGAAGGGCCTCCTTGCCGGCCTGTTCTGCGCAGGATGCCTGCTCGGTCTCTGCTGGGCCTTTGACGACGCGTAGCTCCGCCTCAGGAGGTGCCCATCTCGCGGCGCAATGACGCATCTTGAGATGAGTCCGTGCGCCGCATGTTGACTTGGGGGTGATGGGCCTACCAAATCCCGGGGATTAGGCGGGCCCTTCCCGCGGCGTACTCGCGGTAGCCGGGCAGCGAACTAAGAAGGGCGGCCTCCTCTACGCGAATCCTGGCTGCAATGCCGATGAAGGGCAGGACGATCAAGGATGCAAGGGACAGCCAATTGCCCACAGCTAGCCCCAGCCCAGCCACGGTCATCAGCAGTCCGGTGTAGGAGGGGTGGCGCACCCACCGAAACGGGCCGCCGTCGACCACCCGTTGATCCTCACGCACCCTGACTACGACGGTGAAGGAGGGACCCAAGGTGAGCACGGCCCATTGTCGAAGCGCGATTCCACACCAGATGAGGAGAACCGCGACGGCGAGGAGGAGCCAACTGCCGGGGATCTCCCACCCCTCGGCGGTGGCGGAGAACCAGCCGGCCAAGATGCCGCCTGCTGCGATGCCCGCGACGACGGCCAAGATGCTGCCGCGGTCCACGCGTGTGCTCTGTGAGATGTTCGTCTTTCGTAGCCGCACGAAGACCTCGCCGACGGCGAGGGCCACCAGGCTGGCGACGAGCACGGCCCGAGCGATGGGTGATCCGGCGATCAAGGCCTCCACGTGATCAGTGTGGACGAGCGTGCAAGTCGTGGCCGAGCAGCCTCGCGAGCCGCGCGACTACACCTTGCTTCCCACTCATGAGCTGCTTGCCGCCCATCCCTACCTACCCTCCGGGTGCGGCGGATAGGCCGCGCGATGACGCACCCTTGGCCGCCTCCGTCGAACCGGCGCGACTGCAGGCGAGGCGTCCGCGATTCTGCCCCCTCATCGGTTTGACTAAGTCGTGATCGAGTGGAAGTTGACGCACGGCGACCGTGACTATCGGGTGCGCGCGGTCAAGCGCGGCCTCCTTCTGCGGGACAATGGCGAAGGCGAGAACGGACTCGGTGAGGCTCTGATCTCTTTTCTCTACGAGCGTCTGCTCAGCCTCGGGTCGCAGTACAAGGTAGGGGTGCTGCTCGAGACTCGCCGCGATGAACTGGGGTGGGCGCCCAACCGGCTTCAGCTGCTCTATCGCGAGGTCTTGCCCAAGGGCGCCGATCCACGCCAGCGGGTCAGCGAGCTACGGGAGCTGGTCCAACGTGGCCACTTTGACGCCTGGAGCGGACGACAAGAGAACCTCGGTCTGGATGGGGCCTGACACTCCTCGCTGAGTCATCAGTGCGGGCCGTCGTCCTGAAAGTCGCGAGACGGCCAGCCCCGCCCAACCCGGACCCACCCTCAGGTCAGACCCTGTGGCGCCCCCGGGCAACTGGTCGAGGGCCGGAGGAAGCCGTCAGGGCCTCTCACCTGGCCACCCCAAGCCCGCCCACGGGAACGTCCCGGATACGCAACTCTGATTCGAGGCGGGTCAACGCCTCGGATGAGAACACCCGCAAGCCAAGGTCACGGTAGGACCGTCCGCTGCGAGGCACCTCCCCAGCGGTTCCGTACAAGGAACCCACTGGCTCAAGGAGCAGCGGCGCCCAGCGGCGCGCCTCGGGCGAAACGGCAACTAGGAGCCGGAGCTGGGCATTCACCGGGACGGCCAATGGGGCCAGGACCGCGGTGTCGCGCGAGATGGAACTGGCCCGCGGGCCGAGCCACGCAAGGTCGATGTCGGCCCACCGGATGACGATCTCGGATCGCAGGACGGCCGGCGATGAGATGCGTAGGACATCCGGGTCGAACGCCAGCCGAGACGGCGTCATGATCCACCTCGCCGTCACGACCGCGTTGGCGCCGGCGTACGCGGCGACAGCCAAGAGCGGAATCCCGACCCATAGGGAGCCCGAGACCGCAACGTAGCTGCCCAAGGAAGCCAACCCCACGATCAGGGCCGTCATCGCCAGCACGTAGGCCACGCCCAGAACCCTGACGACCACGTAGCCAACTCCGATCGCCGCAGTCCCCGACCCGTCGCCGGATACTAGCCACTGATTCGCTCTGAGCAAGTGGGTTCGACCGTGCGTGGAACGCGCTCCTTGACCGCCCCGCCGGGCGGACTTAGCTGCCGACAACACCCTCACGCGGCGGAAAGACTCACCAGACTCGCGGCGGATAGGCCGCATGTCGGACCGCGAGCGCTCATGGCAACTTCGACGGCGTGGATGGCGCAGCGGCACTGGGTGTTCACCGTCCGACGCCGATGGGTCCCGCGGAAGCAGGATCCACTAGAGGCGCGGACGCTGGCAGGCACGTTGGAGCTTTCCTCCTGGGCAGCCGGCATGCTGTGCGGGTGCGTTCACGCAAGCATCAAGTGGTCCTCGTCTGGGGGGTTCTCGTCATCGGTGGCGTTGCCGCCGCGCTGGGCTACTACGCCTCGTCGACGGCTTTGGTGTCAGAGCCACCGTCGAGGGGTTTCGACGGCTGGGTTGCGCTCTTACAGCCTGCTTCAGCGGTGGAAGCGGATGTTCAGGTGCAAGTGACCGCTTCCGCACTCAGTCGAGGTTCCGAACCAGTCATGGCCTATTCAGTGAGCATGTGCGGCGGTGATGACTTTCACGGGTTCCTGTTAGTCGGAGGACTTGCTCGACTGCAGGGGGCGCAGGTGTCAGGGGCCCCGGGAGGGGTGCGAAACCTATCTGAGGCTGAACTCTCCGTCGAGAACATGGGTAACGGAACCACCACTACCTACGGCCGAGTCCAAATCATCCAGATTGACATCTCTGACCTGCCGGCGTGCTTGGCCTCAACCCCAAAGGATGAGTTCGGGGGCGTAGGGATGCGGGTCGAGGGCACTGCAGAAGCCCCGGTCGTCTCTGTCTCGGAGAACGTTTTCATCCGGGGCGCAGTTGAGCGGTGGTCTATGCCCTACGTCGGCAACTTTCCGGGTGCTGGTCAGCAACTGGGCGTGTTCCGCATCGAGGGCGGCATCCGGGGTGAGTACATCAGGCCGAGGTCGATGGCCGTAGCCGTCGACGCAGGACGCACCCCTCTGGGGCTGGAGGTGACTGACGCCCGACCACCGGTCGAGCGTGCAGACCTAGCTTCTTGGCGTCAGGCAGTCCCTTTCCAAGGCACTGCGAAGGTGCGCGACGTCAGGCGTCAGGCTGAGCTCCAGCGATGGAGTGTCGTCTCTGCCATCGGACTAGCCGTGTTTGGCTCGATCGTTGCTTCGATGATTTTCGAAGCAGTGCGACCAAGCGCGAAATCACTGGAGAGCTCTCAGCATGTCGCTCAAACCTCGGGGCCACCGGCGGTCGAGCGGCCCCAACAGGCCCGCATGAGGCCAACGTTCGTCCTTGCTGCCATCGCTGGCTACGTCATCGGTCGACTCCGCGGGCGGTTGCGCCGATAGCGACCAACTTTGCCGGAACAGCAATGCCGTTCGGGTCCCGCCCATAGGCCGCCGTCGATTGTGCACGCGGGGATCGGATCGAGCCGTCGTCAGAACGCTTCGTCGGTCGGACGGGCAACTGGCGGCGCTGAGACGCAAGCCGACCCAGTTTGGTACGTAGCCAAGTGGCGGACGCGTGTGTACGACCCCGACTCCGAGTCGCCCTGAGTCACCTAACCTCGACGGATGCAAACGCTCGGGATTGACCTAGCCGCGCAGCCCGAGAAGACGGGCATCGCGTGGCTGGAGTGGACCTCTGGCGGAGCCCGCGTTACCGAACTCGCCGTCGGAGCCTCAGACGAAACGCTGCTGCAAGGGATGGCCACAGCAAACAAGACCGGAATTGACTGTCCGCTCGGTTGGCCCAGAGAGTTCGTCGCATTCGTCTCAAAGCACCAGCACGACCATGTCGACGTGGAGCCTGGCCTGGCGGCAGATTGGCGGAGAAGGCTCTCCTTTCGAGTCACTGACCTGCACGTCAAGAGCACCGTTCCTGGGGTTCAGGGACTCAGTGTCTCGAGCGACCGCATCGGAGTAACCACCATGCGGTGCGCCGCGCTCTTGTCGCAGCTGGCGGTACTAGGCGACCCAGTTGTTCGTACCGGCAGCGGTCCTGTCACTGAGGTGTACCCAGCCGCATCGCTGGTTCGGTGGGGCTTCAGCCACAAGGGCTACAAAGGCACGAAAGCGAAGATCCGCCGCAGCGAACTGGTGGACGAGCTCTTGATTGCCGCGCCCTGGCTCGATCTTGGCTCGTATGAGAGCCTCTGCCGGGCAACAGACGATGCCCTCGATGCAGTACTCGCCTCTTTGACAGCCCGTGCAGCTGCGATTGGGCTGACGGACCCCATCCCTGTCGAAGACCAGCGAGCTGCCGAGATCGAAGGTTGGATCGCTTTGCCGGCCAACGGCACCCACCTTGCTCACCTGCTGGCACCACGCTGAGCTCAACGCGGCGAAGTGACGCGACATCTGTCCTCGCCCGAAGACCTGGCGGTAGAAGCGCCTAGGCCTCGGCGCCCGGCAAGCGCTGGATAGCGGGACCGGCGGGATTCAGCGTCGCGTACGGGAGGCCCGTCGAAGGGCCGCCGGCCCAGACACCGTGGCGGCTCTGCGAAAGGCCGCCCTGTACTCGGGCTGCCCGAGAGCAAGGTCTTCAAGGTCCCTGTTCTGATCCCGCTCCTCTTGTGCGTCGCGAACTGGCGGGAGTTGCAGGGCCTCGTAAAGTCGGAACCTGTTCAGCTGGATCCATGCGCTCAACGCTCGCCCGTAACTGTCTGCCGCGGCTACAGCGCCGCGGTAGGAGAGGAAAGCGCCACAGAGGGGCAGAAGCGCCACCAAGAGCCATACCCCGTGCGGCCAGTACAGAACGAATGTGAGCCCGAACATCGCCAAGCACGTGCCCACCATTCGCACGGCCAAGTCCATTGCGTTGCGCTGGTCCTGAACGTACGCCGTCTGTGAGGGTTCAGCGACCATGCCTATATGGTTCGCCCAGAGAATCAAATCAAGACCGACCGCGCCCCCCGCGACCCCCTCGTACTTGCGGAGTACATTTCCGAGTCTTGTAGGCATCACATTCTCATGCAATTGCGGATAGGTGCCCAGCGCGATTTTGGTCGCGCGGTATTGCACGCTCGCACCTAGCAGCGGAGCCAGTCCGCCGGCATCCATCACATCGGCCCAGTTGAGGTCGTCCCCCGCCTTGAGCCCCAGTCCGCCTTTGGTCCGGCGCACCCTGTCGTTGGCGTAATCCTTCGACTCCTCGAGTTGCTGCCGGCGGCGAAGATGACGAGCTATGTGTCGCTCTTGCATCGCCGACCCAAGGGCTCCTGGCCCCCAGTAGCCCTCCAAGGCTTGGACGGCTAGGAACTGGAGAGGATGGGTGACTACGGCGATCACCAACGAAGTCAGGATGAGCCCAAGGCCGAGAGCGGCTGCCTCTGCCGGCGTCTCCGTGGTCAGCCCGGAGAGGTCGGGCGGGCCCTCCCACGGTTGGGATACCAAGAGCAGGTACGACCAGACAGTGAAGAAGAAGGACGGGACAACCGAGACAACTCCGAAGTAGCGGCCGATCGTTGAAGTCGTTCCGAGTGTGGGGTCGTTGGTTAGCGTCAGCACGCGGTGCTCATCAGCCCTGGGCCGGATCGGTGGGCGGCTGGGCGTTCCCTAGCTGGTCTGCGGCCGACCGGTCAATCCTGCAGTTGCTGGTGCATGTGTAGACCGAGCCAATCAGTTCCACAGTGTCCAGCCCCCACAAGTTGGTCCACTTCGAGTGAGAGTTCTCCGGGTTTGACCG
>NZ_DAOLAC010000011.1:0-68693 GCF_035325325.1 Phycicoccus sp.
GGGGTGCCAGCCTCGCCTCGTGCGACCCGTGCCGACCCATCCTCCCTACGACCAGCTCCTCGCGACCGCCGAGTGGGTCGCTGACGCGCGTCCCGAGGTCGACCGGGAGATGGCCCGTGAGGTGTTCGCCGAGGCCGCGACCCTGCTCCACGACGGCCTGGTACTCGACGATCTCGACGAGCACGACGCGAGCGCTGTGGGCACCGGGCTGTGCCTCGACCTCGTGTCACCGGACCCGGGAGCGGCCCTCCGCGAGCGGGCCCGGCTCGTCACCGAGACCCCGGGCGACCTGCACGATCCGGAGTCGGTCGCCCGCTGCTACGCGATCATCGTTCGCCTCTTCCAGCTCTGACCGGGACGACGCCGGTCAGTTCTCCTGGGGCGCACGCGCGATGGCGAACGGGTCGTCGTCGAAGGTCTCGTCGTCTTCACCGTCGTGGGTGAAAAGAGTCGTCACGAAGCGGACCTGCTCGAGGCCGGGGGTCTCGTCGAGCCGGTGGACCGCGTCGCCGTGAATGATCTCACTGGCGGCGCTCACGACGTCCTGCACGCGGAAGGCGGCGTCCTCGTCGGTGTCGTCGCTCCAGTGCGCCAGGTAGCCGCGGCGACCGGACTCCATGAGCGCGTCCGGGTCGGTGACGCGGTAGTCCCAGCGCCCGACGACCGTGAGGACCGGCCCGCTGGCGTCGTCCGGCTCGTCCTCGACCTCGTCCTCCTCGTCGTCCCAGGCGTCGACGCCCAACGGGGAGATACCGGTGAGGTCGAACGCGGCGTCGTCGAACGCGGCCGCCACGGAGCGCAGCCGATCCGAGATGTCGACCAGGTCCGGGAGCTCGGCCTGGCGTCCCTCAAGCGTCGAAAGCGCCTCGACGTAGTGGTTGACGGCGGTTCGCACCTCGTCGGCGCGGGCCAGCAAGACCTGCCTGGCCTCCGGGCTCCACTGGTCCGGACCGTCGTCCAGGGCGTCCGCCTCGTCGTCCATGCGGCGATTGTAGACGGATGCGTCGCAAGGGTTTCGAGGTCGCGCGACATGCCGACCGGCGGACCCGCACGTCCGCATGTCGCGAGACCTCGACTCCGTGTCGGGCCTCAGACGTCGTGGTGGAGGGCCTCGACCGGCGGGTCCTCGGCCGCCGTCGCACCTCGGAGCCGGCGGCGCGAGAGCATCCCGCGCAGCTCGACGAGGTACATCGACGCGACGACGAGGCCACCACCGAGGAGCAGCCGCGCGGTCGCCGACTCACCGCCGAGCAGGACCGCGAAGAACGCCGCGAACACCGGCTCCATCGCCATGACGATGGCCGCCCGGGTCGCGGTGAGGTGCGCCTGCGCCCAGGTCTGCGCCCACAGGGCGGCGGCGCCCGCGACGAGGGCCATGTAGAGCACCGAGGCCCACTGCCCACCCCCGGAGGGGAGGGTGAGCCCGCCGGGCACGGCCGCGACGGCGGCGACGACGGCGATGACCGCGGCCTGGACGGTGGCGAGCCCGACGGCCGCCCGCGGTGTGGACCAGCGGCCGAGGACGATGATGTGCCCGGCGTAGAGGACCGCCGAGGCGAGCGTGACACCCTCGCCGTAGCCGACCGCGAGGCCACGCAGCGACAGGACCGCCAGCCCGGCCGTCGTGAGCAGCACCGCGACCCAGGTGACGCCGTCGACCCGGTCGCGCAGCAGGAGTGCGCCGAGCACCGGCGTGAGGACGACGTAGGTGCCGGTGACGAACCCGCTGACCGACGCGTCCGTGTGCTGCAGCCCGACCGTCTGGAGGACCTGCGCGAGCCCGTAGAGCACCCCGAGCCCGACGCCGAGGCGTACGTCGCGGCGGGAGAGCGCCAGGGTCTGCCGGCGGAAGACGGCGCCCATGACGAGGGCCGCGATGGCGAAGCGGACGGCGAGGAAGTCGGCCGGCGGCACTGACACGACGAGGTCGCGGATGAGGAAGAAGGTCGAGCCCCAGACGGCCGTGACGAAGAGCAGGAGGAGCGTCGCCACGCGGGCGAGGCGGGGGGAGTCGGGCACCGGCGGTCAGACGATCGTGACGGTGACCGTGCTGCCCTTGGGCGCCTGCCCCCGGTCCGGGTCCTGGAACCGGACGGTGCCGAAGATGCCGCCGAGGGCCTTCTCGACCACCACCTTGAAGCCGGCGGCCTCGAGGATGCGGCGGGCGTCGTCGACCTGCTTGCCGATGACGTCCGGCACGTCGACCATCACCGGCCCCTTGGAGACCACGAGGGTGACCTTGTCGCCCTTGAACAGCGTCCCGTCGCGCGGGGACTGGCTGATGACGTCACCCTTGGCGACGGTGTCGCTGTTCTCCTGCTGCGTGGCGTCGACGGTGAGGCCGAGCTTGGCGAGCGCCTGCTGGGCCTCGCTCGCCTTCTTGCCGGTGAAGTCCGGGACCTTGATCGGCTGGCGTCCCCGGGAGACGACGAGGGCGACCGCCGCGCCTCGCTTGAGCTGGGTCCCGGCCTTCGGCGTGCTCGAGACGACCTGGCCGTCCGGGACGGTGTCGGAGTAGGCCTGGGTGACCTTGCCGAGGGTGAGGTTGGTCAACGCGAGCTGTCGCCTGGCCTCGGCCGTGCTCGAGCCGGCGAGGTCGGGCACGGCGTAGCGCTCCGGTCCCTTGGACACCGTGACGATCACCTCGGAACCGCGGCGCACCGACGCCCCGACCCCCGGGTCGACCTGCACGACCGTGCCGGCGGCGACCGTCTCCGAGAACGCCTGGGCCACCGTGGGGTCCAGGTGGGCGTCGCGCAGGGCGGCCACGGCCTGGGCCTGCGGCCGGTCGAGGACCGACGGCACGGTGGTCGTGGCGCCCGGGCCGAGGAGGAAGAACCACCCGGTGGCGGCGGCGAGGAGGGCGGCCACGAGGGCGGCCGGCCACCACGAGCGGCGCCGCCGCCCGTCGTCGAGGACGACGCCCTCGAGCGGGCGCGGCTCGAGCGCGATGGCCGTCGTGCGCGCGGAGTCGCCGGTGGCGAGCGCGGTGCGACCGCGCACGGGCAGGGCCGCCGTGGCGGTCGGGGTGCTCACCGCCGCGGCCGCGGCGACCCCGGCCGGGCGGGCGTCGAGGACGGCCGGGGTGAGGCTGGCCCGGGTGCGCCGGACCAGTTGGAGCAGCTCGGCGGCGTCGGCGGGGCGCTCGTCGGGGTCGCGGGCGGTCGCCACGGCGACGAGGTCGTCGAGGGCCGGCGGCAGGCCCTCCACCCGGGAGGACGGCGCCGGCACCCCACCGTGGACGTGCTGGTACGCGACGTGGATCGGGGTCTCTCCGGTGAACGCCTTGGTCCCGGTGAGCATCTCGAAGAGGACGAGCCCGGTGGCGTAGACGTCGGAACGGGCGTCGGCGATGCCGCGCTCGACCTGCTCGGGGGAGAGGTAGGCCACGGTGCCCAGCAGCACGCCGGACGAGCTCGTCATCGTCTGGCTCGAGACGGCGCGGGCCAGGCCGAAGTCGGCCACCTTGACCGTGCCGTTGTCGTTGATGATGACGTTCTCGGGCTTGACGTCGCGGTGGATGAGGCCCTTGTGGTGCGCCTCCGCGAGGGCCATGAGCACCGGCTCGACGAGGTCGAGCGCGGCTCGCGGCGACAGGCTGCCCTCCTCGTTGAGGACGTCACGGAGGGTGACGCCGGGGACGAGCTCCATCGCGAGGAAGACCTGCCCGTCGTCCTCGCCCTGGTCGTAGACGGCGACGACGTTGGGGTGGGAGAGCGCCGCCGCCGAGCGCGCCTCGCGCCGGAAGCGGCTGACGAAGGTCTCGTCGTGGACGAGGTGCGGCCGCATCACCTTGAGCGCGACCTCGCGCTCGAGCCGCTCGTCGACGGCGAGGTAGACCGTGGCCATCCCGCCCTCGGCGATCCGCGACAGCACGCGGTAGCGGCCGTCGAGGGTGCGCCCGATGAGCGCGTCGCCGGTGGATGACACCGTAGGAGTGTACGTAGTCACGACCTGTCCCCCGTCTCGCCGCCCACGCGTCACATGGTGCGGCGCAGCTGGAGGATGGTGCGCACGTAGGCCTTGGTGTCGGCGTACATCCCGTGCTGCTGCACCGACGCCAGGCCCTGGTAGTACCCCGCGACGGCCTGCTCGGTGCTCGAGGAGGCCCGGCCCAGGGCGCGGAGCATGACGACGCCGGCCGTGATGTTGTCCCGGGTGTCGAGCAGGTCGAGGCGCCGGCCGACGAGGCTCGAGGCCCAGTCGCCGCCGGAGGGGATGACCTGCATGACGCCGACCGCGTTCGCCGGCGAGACCATCCGCTGGTTCCATCCCGACTCGTTGTACGCGACCGCGAGGGCGAGGCGCGGGTCGACCCCGTGCCGGCGGGCGGTCTCGGCGACGAGCCGGCGGGTCTCGGACCGGCTCGGCACCGACCGCTTGGCGAGGAGGTCGTGGTTGCGGCGCGCGGCGGCGACGACGGCCGCCGGGTACCGCACCCCGTTGAAGGTGTCGGACACGGCGTGGGCGGCCGAGACGGGGACCCGCAGCCGCTGGCCGACCTGGAGCAGCGACCCGGGGGAGACCCGGCTCGCGCGCGCGAGGTCGGCGACGGTGACGTCGAACCGGGCGGCGATGCCGCTCAGCGTGTCGCCGGGGCGGACCGTGTAGGTCTTCGTCGCCGGCGTCGTGGCCTTCCGGGCGCTCGCCTTCGTGGCGGACGACGCGACCGCGCCGCCGCGGACGACGACCCGGTCGCCCGGGTGGATGATGCTGGCGGCGGAGAGACGGTTGGCCTTGAGCAGCCCGGCGAGGGAGACGCGGTAGTGGGCCGCGATGTGGCTCATCGTCTCGCCGGCCCGGACGACGTGCACGGTGCGGGCCACGTCGGGCGCCGTGCGGGCGGGGGCGGTGCGCGGGACGGCGACGCGGTCGCCGGCGTGGATCAGCCCGGGGTGGCGCAGCCCGTTGTGGCTCGCGAGCACCCCGACCGTCGTCCCGAACCGGCGGGCGATGCCGTCGAGCGTGTCCCCGTCGTGCACGACGTACGTCGACCATCCGTGCGGGGCGACGCGCCCGGCCACCGGCGCGGCGGTGTGGACGTGCTCGACGGGCGGTGCGGCGGGCGGGGGAGCGGCGGCGACCATGTCACGGGGTCCTGTTCGTCGGGTGTGGTGCTGCAGTGCGTCGTGGGGCCTGTGTGATAACTGGGGCCCACGGTACCGGAGTGACCAGTGATGTGTGTGGTGAAACCGAGGCCGGACGCCCGGGGCCGAGGACCCGACGGGCCACCGCTGTGGCACGCTGGCGCCGTGAGCGAGACCCCGACCGACCCCGTCGCCGACCTCGAGACCGTCGTCCCGGCCTGGCTGACCGTCCCCGACCTCGCGGAGCGGCTCGGCCTGCGGCTGTCCGCCGTGCGGACCCTCCCCGCGGGCCGTCAGCTGCTGGCCCTCCGCCGGGGCCCCAACCGCGCGGTCTCCGTGCCCGCCGGCTTCGTCGACGACGACGGGCCGCTGCCGGCCCTCAAGGGCACCTTCACCGTCCTCGCCGACGGCGGGATGGACGACGTCGAGATCATCCGCTGGCTGCACACCCCGGACACCACGCTCCCGGTGGAGGGCAGCCCGCTCGACGCCATCCGCGCCGGCTTCAAGACCGAGGTGCGCCGGCGCGCCATGGAGGAGGCCTTCTAGCCTCCCGGGGCCCGCGGGCTCAGGCCGTGCGGGCGGTCGCCGTCGCGACGAGCTCGAGCAGCACCCGGCGGGCCTCCGGCTCGAGGGCCGGGGCCGCGGCGAGCGCGGCGCGGGCGGAGTCGGCGAGCCGGGCGATCTCGTCCTCGAGAAGCCCGACCGCCCCCGACCCGGTGATGATGCCGCGCAGCTCGTCGACGTCGGCGTGGCCGAGGTCGGAGCGGCCGACGAGGTGCTCCACCCGCTCGCGCTCGCCGGAGCCGACGCCCGCGAGGGCGCGGGCGAGGAGCACGGTGCGCTTGCCCTCGCGCAGGTCGTCGCCGGCCGGCTTGCCCGTCTCGTCGGGGTCGCCGAAGACCCCGAGCAGGTCGTCGCGCAGCTGGAACGCCTGGCCGACGTCGAGGCCGTAGCGCGAGAGGGCCTCGAGGCCGGCGGGGTCCAGCCCGCCGACCGTCGCGCCGATGAGGAGCGGGTGCTCGACCGTGTACTTGGCGCTCTTGTACCGGATGACGCGGCCGGCGCGGGCGACCCGCTCGTCGTCGGGCAGGCCGTCCCAGGGCCGCACCGACTCGACGACGTCGAGGAACTGGCCGGCCATCAGCTGGGTGCGCATCCGGTCGAAGACGGGACGGCCCCGGGCGAGGTCGGGGGCGGGGAGGCCGCAGGTGGCGTAGAGCTCGTCGGTCCAGGTGAGGCAGAGGTTGCCGGCGAGGACGGCCCCGGCGAGGCCGAAGCGGGCGTCGTCGCCGGACCAGCCGCGGTCGACGTGCCGGGTCGCGAGCGCTCGGTGCGCCGCCGGACGGCCGCGCCGGGTGTCCGAGTCGTCCATCACGTCGTCGTGGATGAGGGCCGCGGCCTGGAACAGCTCCATCGCCGAGGCGAGCCGGACGAGCGGGTCGGAGTCGGGGAGCCCGGCGGCCCGGGCTCCCCAGTAGAGGAAGGCCGCCCGCAGCCGCTTGCCCCCGCGCAGCAGGTCACCGACGGCGTGGAGGAGGTCCTCGACGTCCGGGCCGAGCTCGGCGAGCACCCCGGCCTGGGTGGCCAGCTCGTCGTCGAGGACGCGCTGGACCCGCCGCCGCAGGTCGGCGGTGTCGAGCACGCTGGTCACGCGAGGGCTCCTGGCTGGTCGGCGGGGGCCGGCGGTCGGTCGGATACCGGCGCCCCGAGCCTACGGTGTCGGGCCTCGCGTACCCTCGCCGCCATGGCCCACTACGGCGGAGGAGGGCGCCCGGAGCACCTCGTGGCGTCCATCCCGGCACGCCTGCGCGAGGACCGGCCGGCCGTGAGCTTCGAGTTCTTCCCCCCGAAGGACGACGCCGCCGAGACCCAGCTGTGGGACGCCGTCCGGCGCCTCGAGCGGGTCCGGCCGGCGTTCGTGTCGGTCACCTACGGCGCCGGCGGCACGAGCCAGGACCGCACCGTCCGGGTCACCGGCCGCATCGCCGACGAGACCTCGCTGACGCCCTTGGCGCACCTGACCTGCGTCGGGCAGTCGGTCGCCGACCTGCGTCGCGTCGTGGGGAACTACGCCGCGTCCGGGGTCCGCAACGTGCTCGCCCTGCGCGGAGACCCGCCGGGGGACGTCGGCGGCACCTGGACCCCGCACCCGGACGGCCTCGACCACGCCGAGCACCTCGTCCGGCTGGTCCGCGGGCTCGGCGACTTCACCGTCGGGGTCGCGGCCTTCCCCGACGTGCACCCGGACAGCCCCGACCTCGACCACGACGTCGAGGTGCTCGTGCGCAAGGCCGACGCGGGGGCGCAGTTCGCGATCACCCAGATGGTCTTCGACGCCGACACCTACCTGCGGCTGCGCGACCGGGTCGCCGCCCGGCGCGACCTGCCGGTGACGCCCGGGCTGATGCCGGTGACCAACGTCCGGCAGATCCAGCGGATGTCCGAGCTGATGGGCACGCCGCTGCCGCCGCAGGTGGTCGCGCGGCTCGAGGCGGTCAAGGACGACCCGGCCGCAGTGCGGGCCGTCGGGGTGCAGATCGCCGTCGAGCTCGGCCGGCGGATGCTCGACGAGGGCGCGCCGGGGCTGCACTTCATCACGATGAACCGCTCGACGGCGACGCTCGAGGTGCACGAGGCACTCGGCCTCTGAGCTGCGGCCCCTCGTCCGGCCGGGAGGCGGGCGGTCGCGACGACCGGCCGACGACACGGAACGGGGACGTCGGCCGGTCGGACGCGCACGGGAGAGCGACCTGCGTGCCCTTCGTGTCGTCGGTCCGTCGCGACCCGGTCGGCACCTCACGATCCCGAGGGGTCAGGCGACGTCCATCGGCTGGCCGCCGGTGATCCGGATCAGCTCGTCGTAGGTCGTCGCGAAGACGGCGTGGCTGTGCCCGGCCGCCGCCCAGACGCGGTCGTAACGGCCGAGCGTCACGTCGACGACGGTGCGCAGGTGCCGGGGGTGGCCGACCGGGGCGACACCGCCGATCGCCATCCCGGTGTGCTCGCGGACGAAGTCGGGGTCGGCCCGGTCGAGCGAGGCCACCTCGAGCAGGCTCGCGACCTTGGCGGTGTCGACCCGGTGGCCCCCCGAGGCGAGGACGAGCAGCGGCTCGACGGTGCCGTCGGGGTGCGTCGCGGCGAAGACGAGGCTGTTCGCGATCTCGGCCGGGGTGACCCCGAGCGCGTCGGCGGCGGCCTGCGCGGTGCGCACCGCGCCGGGCAGCTGGCGCAGCTCGGGGCGGACGTGGTGGAGGGCGAGGGTCTCGAGCACCGTGGCGACGCGGCGGTGCGCGGTGAGGTCGCGCTGCGGGGCGGGGTCCTCGGGGGCCACGCCGACGGGCTCGGGCGTCATGACCGGAGCGTAGTGACCCGGCGCACCGGGTGCCCGCGGCTCGCCGAACCGCTTGACGGGACGTCGGGACCGGGGGGTACAGTGGTGGAGTGATCGAACACGCGTTCGATCACTCCACCACCGGGGTCGGCCGGCGGGCGGCCTGCCCACCGGGCGCTCGGTGCTGCCCGCGGGAGGTCCCCATGGTACGTCGGCACGACGAGCCGGTCCGGGTCCGGGCGGCGGCTCCCGCGGGGGTGGCTCCCGCGGGGGTGGCTCCCGCCGGGGTGGCTCCCGCCGGGGCGGCCCCCGACGGGGCGGTGGGGACGCAGGACGTCCCGCGCTCCTTCGTCTGGCGCGGGCGCCGCTACACCGTGTGCGCGGTGCTCGACGCCTGGCAGGAGCGGCGGGCCTGGTGGCGCGGGGTCGGCGAGGACGCCGCGCCCGGCGACACCGAACGGCGGGTGTGGCGGGTCGAGGCCCGTCCGCCGGCCGGCCCGGTCGGGGTCTTCGACCTCGGCCGCGACGACGACCACTGGCTCCTCCTGCGGGCCCACGACTGAGAGGGACCAGACCCGATGCCCCACGCCGCGACCACCCTCGACCTCCTCGAGCGCTCCCACGAGGCCCTCGCCTCCGGGTACGCGGCCGGCCGGGCGGGCGAGCGCTACCTCGAGGCCTCGCTCGCCGCGCTGCGGGCCGCGGCGGCGCTGCTCGCGGCCCGTCCCGTCCCGGCCACGCCCGGGGCCGGCCCGCACGACGTCTGGGTGCTCCTCGCCCGCACCGCCCCCGAGCTCGCCGAGTGGGCCGAGCGGTTCGCCGCCGTCACCGGGCAGCGGGTCGGGGTCGAGACCGGGTTGGTGCGGGTCGGCGCCCGCGAGGCCGACGACCTGCTGCGCGAGGCCGAGACCTTCGTCGACCTCGTCGCGGCGCGCCTCGGCGTCCCCGTCGCCCACGGTGCCCGACGGCTGGCCCCCGTCCGCTCCGCCTGAGGCCGGCCGTGTCCGCCGCCGACGGCTTCGCCCACCTCCACGTCGCCTCGGGCTTCTCGATGCGCTACGGCGCCTCGATGCCCGAGGACCTCGTCGCCCGTGCCACCGACCTCGGCCAGGGCGCGCTCGCGCTCACCGACCGCGACGGCCTCTACGGCGCGGTCCGGTTCGCGCAGGCGTGCGGCGCGGCCGGCATCGACCCGCTCCTCGGGGTCGACCTCGCCGTCGAGGAGCTGCTGCCCGTCCCGCGGGCCGCCCGCACCCGCACCCCGGTGCGCGGCGGCGCCGTCGTCGACCCGCGCCGGCCCCGGGTCACCGTCCTCGCCAGGGGCGGCGCCGGGGGAGTGGCCGCCGGCGCCGGCTGGGCGGCGCTCTGCCGGCTCGTCACCGAGACCCACCTGCGCGGCGAGCGCGGGGTCCCCGTGACGACGCCCGCCCTCCTCGCCCGCTGGTCCGCGCCCGGCGGCGACGACACCGCGGCCCCGGCGCGCCTCGCCGTCCTCCTCGGTCCCGACTCCGACGTCGGGCGGGCCGTCCTCGCCGGGCAGCGCGAGCGGGCCCGCGACCTCCTCGCCCGGTGGCGGGCGCTGCTCCCGCGCGACGCGCTCGTCCTCGAGGTCGTCCTCCACGGCGGTCCCGAGGGCACCCCCGGCTGCCGCAGCCACGCCGCCCGCCTCCTCGCCCTCGCCGACGCCGCGGGCGTCCCGGCCGTCCTCACCGCCGCCGCCCGGCACGCCGAGCCCGGGCAGGTGCGCACCGTCGACGTCCTCGACGCCGCGCGCCGGCTCGTCGTCCTCGACTCCCGCCACCTCGACCGCGTCACCGACGCCGGCCACCTCGCCCCGACCGCCGACATGCACGCCCGGGCGCTCACCGTCGCCGGCGGCGACACCGCCCGCGCCGAGCGGCTCCTCGCGATGACCGCCCGGCTGGCCACCGAGTGCGTCCAGCACGCCCGCGACGACCTCGGCATCGGCGCGGTCCACCTGCCCGAGCCCGAGGTCCTCGGCATCGCCCCCGGCACCGACCCGATGGACGTCCTCACCCAGCGCTGCCGGGCCGGGGTCGCGCGGCGTTACCCCGGGGCGTCCGCGGTGCACCTCGAGGTCGTCCACGACCGGCTCGACGCCGAGCTCACCGTCATCCGCTCGCTCGGCTACCCCACGTACTTCCTCACCGTCGCCGAGGTCACCGACCTCATCCGCGAGCGCGGCGTCCGGGTGGCCGCCCGCGGCTCGGGCGCCGGCAGCCTCGTCAACCACCTGCTCGGCATCAGCGGCGTCGACCCGATCCGCCACCGCCTCCTCATGGAGCGGTTCTGCTCCCCGCTGCGCGCCGAGCTCCCCGACATCGACGTCGACGTCGAGTCCGCGCGCCGCACCGAGATCTACGAGGCGGTCCTCGAGCGGTTCGGCGGCGAGCGCGTCACGTGCGTCTCGATGATGGACACCTACAAGGTCCGGCACGCGGTCCGCGACGTCGGTGCGGCGCTCGGGATGCCCCCGCTCGAGGTCGACGAGATCGCGAAGGCGTTCCCGCACATCCGGGCCCGCGACGCCCGGCACGCCATCGCCGACCTCCCCGAGCTGCGCAGCCGCGGCCTGGACTCCCCGCGGATGGCCCAGTTCTTCGACCTCGTCGAGGCCCTCGACGGCCTGCCCCGCCACATCGCGCTGCACCCGTGCGGCGTCGTCCTGTCCAACGCCGGGATGCTCGACCGCACGCCGGTCGAGGCCTCCTGGCTCGGCTTCCCGATGAGCCAGTTCGACAAGGACGACGTCGAGACCCTCGGCTTCCTCAAGCTCGACGTCCTCGGCATCCGGATGCAGTCCTCGATGGCGCACGCGGTCGCCGAGGTCGAGCGGGTGAGCGGCGAGCACATCGACCTCGACGACGAGGCGCAGGTGCCGCTCGACGACCCCGACACCTTCGAGCTCATCCGCACCACCCGCACCCTCGGGATGTTCCAGATCGAGAGCCCCGGCCAGCGCGAGCTCGTCGGCAAGCTCGGCCCGACCGCCTTCGACGACCTGATCGTCGACATCTCGCTCTTCCGGCCCGGGCCGGTCAAGTCCGACATGATCACGCCGTTCCTCGAGTCCCGGCACGGCTGGCGCGAGCGGCGCTTCCTCCACCCGAGCCTCGTCCCGGCGCTCGAGGAGACCGAGGGCGTCGTCGTCTTCCACGAGCAGGTGCTGCTCATCGTCGCCGAGACCACCGGGGTCAGCCTCGCCCAGGCCGACGAGGTGCGCCGGTCGATGGGCACCCCGCGCGGCCAGGAGGAGGTCGAGGCGTGGTGGCGCCCGGCGGCGCAGGCCCGGGGCTACGCCGCCGAGGACCGCGACCGCATCTGGGAGGTGCTGAAGTCCTTCGCGTCCTTCGGGTTCTGCAAGGCGCACGCCGCGGCGTTCGCGCTGCCGACCTACCACTCGGCGTGGCTCAAGGCCCACCACCCGGCGGCCTTCCTCTCCGGCATCCTCACCCACGACCCGGGGATGTACCCGAAGCGGCTGCTCCTCGACGACGCCCGCTCCTTCGGCATCCCGGTGCTCGGCCTCGACGTCAACGCCTCCGGCGACACCTACCGCATCGAGCCGGTGCTCGAGCCGCTCGCCGACCACCCCGACGAACGACGAGAACATGCCGCCGGCCCGGGGGAGGAGACGGCACGTCCTCGTCGTTCGACCGGTGGACCGGGGTGGAAGCAGGACCCGCAGCCGTACGGCATCCGGCTCTCGCTCGCCGACGTCAAGGGCATCAGCGAAGCCGAGGTCGCCCGGGTCGTCGCCGGCCAGCCGTACTCCGACCTCGGCGACTTCTGGACCCGCGCCCGGGTCAGCCGGCCGGTCGTCGAGCGGCTCGTCCTCGCCGGCGCCTTCGACTCCCTCCACGGCACCGCCACCGGCGGCGGCCTCGGCCGGCGCGGCCGGGTCACCCGTCGCGACCTGCTCCTCCACGTCGCCGAGCTCGACCGCTGGGAGCGGGGTGGGGGCCGCGGCGGCACCCGGGGCGGCTCGCGCGGGAGCACCCGCCGCCGTGCCCTGCCGGCGTCGGCGGCCCGTGAGGTCGAACCCGCGGGCGTCGACGTCCGGGTCCGGGCCGCCGCGCAGTCGCAGGCGGCCCGCGAGGTCGTGCCCGCCGCCGAGCAGCCGACCCAGCTCACCCTCGACCTCGGCGACCGCCCGCGGCTCGTCGCCGGCACCGGCCTGCCCGAGATGACCGGCCCGGAGCGGGTGCGCGCCGAGCTCGACGTCCTCGGCCTCGACGTCTCGAACCACGTCGTCACCTTCTACGAGCCGCTGCTCACCGCGCTCGGGGTCACCCGCAGCCGCGACCTGCTCGCGGCCCGCAGCCGCTCCGAGGTGTGGGTCGCCGGGGTCAAGGTCGCGACCCAGACCCCGCCGGTGCGCTCCGGGCGCCGGGTGGTCTTCCTCACCCTCGACGACGGCACCGGCCCCTCCGACTGCACCTTCTTCGAGGACGTCCAGGGCCCCTACGCCGGAGTCGTCTTCCACTCCTGGATGCTCCTCGTGCGCGGCGTGCTGCGGCGCACCGGCGACCGCGGTGTCTCGATCCGGGCCACCGGTGCCTGGGAGCTCGCGGCGCTCTGGGACGCCTGGCAGCTCGGCGGGCTCGAGGCGGTGCACGCGGCGGTCGCGGCGGGGGAGGCCGAGGCCGTCGCCCGGGCCGAGGCCGCCGAGCACGCGGCCCGCGAGGCCGACGCGCGCACCGGGCGACGGGTCCTCGTCCACGCCTCGGGGTTCCGGCAGTCGCCGTACGCCGACACCCGCCCACCGGGCGCCGACCCGCGGGCCGGACGGGGGGCTCCGGTCCTCGACCACCCGGGGGGCCTGCCGCGCCCGGTCCCGGAGACGCCCCCGGGAGGGGTCGTGCCCGCGGCGGCCTCCGCCCCGGCGCTGCCCTCGCGCAAGCTGTGGCACGCGAGCCCCGGCAGCTCGGGACACTAGGGTGGGCACCGCACCAGCACCCCGCCCCCGAGGAGACCTCCCGTGCCCGACGACCGCGGCCGGCGCCCCGGCCCCAGCGGCCCGCGGACGACGGCGGTCCAGCGCGTCCTCGACGCCCACACCGAGCAGCAGCGGACCGCGCTCGGCCGGCCGTTGCGGGTCCTCGACCTCGGCGGCGGCACCGGCGGCACGGCCGTCCCGCTCGCCGTCGCCGGCCACGAGCTCACCGTCGTCGACCCCAGCCCCGACGCGCTCTTCTCGCTGCGTCGCCGGGCCGCCGAACGCGGCGTCGAGGACCACGTCCGGGCGCTCCAGGGCGACGCCGACACCGTCGGCTCCCTCGTCGGCGCCGATGCCCCCTTCGACCTCGTCTGCCTCCACGGCACCCTCGAGCTCGTCGACGACCCCGCGGCCGCCGTCGGGTCCGCCGCCGCGCTGCTCGCGCCCGGTGGCACGCTCAGCCTCGTCGTCGCCCAGCGGCTGCACGCGGTGCTCGGCAACGCCCTCGCCGGCCGGCTCGAGCGGGCCCGGGCCGTCCTCGAGCGCCCGGACGGCCGGTGGGGCGAGGACGACCCCGCACCACGCCGGTTCGACGAGGCCGCCGTCGTCACGCTCGTCGCGGCGCACGGGCTCACCCCGGTGCGCGTCCAGGGGGTGCGGGTCTTCGCCGACCTCGTCCCCTCCGCGCTGCTCGACTCCGAGGCCGACCGCGCCGCCCTCGACGCCCTCGAGGAGGCCGCGGCGGCCGACACCGACCACCCGCTCCTCGGCAGCCTCGGCAGCGCCCTGCACGTCCTCGCCACCCGCAGCTGAGGCGGCCACCACCGCCGTCACCGCCGCCGCCACCGCCGTCACCGCCACCCCCGCCGCCACCGCCGTCACCGCCGCCGTCACCGTCTCGCCCGACCTCCGTGACCACCCAGGACGCGGGCTACGGCGCAGTACGTGCTGCGATCACGACACGTACTGCGCCGTAGCCCGCGCCGTAGCCCGCGTCGTGGGCGGGGCGGCGGCGGGAATGCGCGGGCACCGGGGGAGCGCCCGGTGAGCCGGCGCCGGTTCGCGCTGCCCGAACGGGTCGCCGACGCCCCGCCGGACGACACCGGCTGCACCGTCCTCCACGTCGACATGGACGCCTTCTACGCGTCCGCGAGCCTCCTCGCGCACCCCGAGCTCGTCGGCACCCCGGTGATCATCGGCGGCGGCACCCGCGGCGTCGTCCTCTCGGCCACCTACGAGGCCCGCCGGTTCGGGGTGGCCAGCGCGATGCCGATGTCCCGCGCCCGCCGGCTCTGCCCGCAGGCCACCGTGCTGCGCCCCGACCACGACCTCTACGCGACGATCTCGGCCGGGGTGATGGAGACCTTCCGCTCGGTCACCCCGCACCTCGAGCCGCTCTCGCTCGACGAGGCCTTCCTCGACGTCTCGGGCGCGGTCCGGCGGCTCGGCAGCCCGGCGGCCATCGGCCGGATGATCCGCGACACCGTCCACGACGAGCAGGGCATCACCTGCTCGGTCGGGGTGGCCTCGAGCAAGTTCGTCGCCAAGCTCGCCTCCGGCCTGGCCAAGCCCGACGGCATGGTCGTCGTGCCCCGCGACGAGGTCGTCCCGTTCGTCCAGCAGCTGCCCGTCGCGGCGCTCTGGGGGGTCGGCGACCGCACCGAGGAGGCCCTCCTCCGGCTCGGCCTGCACACGGTCGCCGACATCGCCCACACCCCGCTGGCCACCCTCGAGCGGGCCCTCGGCCCGGCGACCGGCCGCCACCTCCACGAGCTCTCGTGGGGGCGCGACCCCCGGCCGGTCGAGCGCGAGCAGCGCGAGAAGAGCATCGGCAGCGACGAGACCTTCGAGGCCGACCTCGACGACGCCGTCGTCATCCGCCGCCACCTGCTCGCCCTCGCCGAGCGCACCGCGGGCCGCAGCCGGGCCGCCGGGATGACCGGGCGCACCGTCACCCTCAAGGTGAGGTTCAGCGACTTCACGACGACCACCCGGGCGCGCACCCTCCGCGAGCCGACCGACAGCGGGCGCACCGTCCACGCCACCGCCGTCTCCCTCTTCGACGCCCTCGGGCTGCAGCGGGCCCGCATCCGGCTCGTCGGGGTGCGGCTCTCCGGGCTCGTCCCGGCCACCCAGGCGCCGCTCCAGGGGGTCCTCGGCGAGCCGGAGCACGGCTGGCGGGACGCCGACCGCGCGGTCGACCGGGCCCGCGCGCGGTTCGGTTCGGGGGTGGTCCGGCCGGCCAGTCTCGTCCAACCTCGTCCATCGGCTTCCGTGGGGCGGGCTCGCGACATATCCTGAGGTCTCAGAGCAGTACGAGGGGTGCCCCCGGGCACCTCGGGCCGACCACGGGAGGATCTGTGCCCCTCTCAGACCACGAGCAGAAGATGCTCGAGCAGATGGAGCAGGCGCTCGCCGCCGAGGACCCGAAGTTCGCGTCGCAGATGAAGGGCGGCGGGCTGGGGTCGCTCCAGCGACGACGGTGGGTCGTCGGTGTCCTCGGGCTCCTCGCCGGTCTGGGACTGGTCCTCGTCGGCATCAGCACGACGATGTGGGTCGGCGCCGTCGGCTTCGCCCTCATGGTCGCCTCGGTCGCCTTCGCCGTCACCCCGCCGCGCAAGTCCCGCCGCCTCGGCGTCGTCGGCGAGGGCGGCACCGTCCAGCAGCCCAAGGGCGGCAAGGGCAAGCGCAAGAGCTCGCTCATGGACCGCCTCGACGAGCGCTGGGAGCGCCGCGAGAACAACTGGTGAGCCGCGACCTCCGACGACGGCTCAGGTGAGCAGCAGCCCGAGGACGTAGAGCCCCACGACGACGAGCGCCGCCGCGAGCTCGATGCCCATGCTCTGGGCCACCGCGACGACCGCGTGCCGGGTGCGCGCCCACGCCTCCCGGCGCGAGGCGCCCCGGCCGGTCTCGACGAGCCAGATGCCGAGCACGAAGCCGAGCAGCGCCCCGATGACCGGGACGACGAAGAAGCCCACGACCGCGAGCAGTAGCGCGAGCAGGAGGGTCGAGGTGCGGACCCCGCGCTCCTTCATCCGCCGCCCGGGGACCAGGTACTGCAGCACCCGGCCGGCGACCGCGACGACGACGGCGAGCGCGAGCAGCACCCACGCCGTCACCGTGTGCGTCGTCACCGCCCACACCGCGATGCCGGCGACGACGAGCAGGGTGCCGGGCAGGGCCGGGACGACGATCCCGACCAGCCCGAGCACCATGAGCAGCGGGGGCAGGACGAGCCAGATGTCGTCCTGCGTGGAGCTCACCGCGGAGGCGTTCGTCAGTCCTCGGTGACGACGACCTGCGGCTCGGTGAGCCGCTCGCTCTCGTCGATGATGTCGGCCTTGTCGACGAGGGCCGGCACGTGCTCACGGCCGTGGTGGGCGCAGAAGAGGAGCTCTCCGCCGGCGTGGAGGCGGGCGCGGACGTACGCCTGCGCTCCGCAGCGGTCGCAACGGTCCGCGGGGGTCAGGGTGGGTGCCAGTGCGGCGTTCACGTCGGCCTCCTCGGCTCGTCCATGGGGTGGTGCTGGTGGTTCGTGACGTCGACCCGGACGGATCGGCGCCTCGTGCAACAGTCAAGCACGCCGGATCCTTCCCACGGCGCAGGGGGCCACCAATGGGCCGGCCGGTGTCGAGATCGTGACCTTTCGGTCGAGCGACGGACCCCCCGGACGGTGCGCCTCTCCGGGCCCGTCGGGGCCGCCGGTTACCCTGCCTGACGTGCCGACGACCACCGCGAAGAAGGCCGCGACGAGCAAGTCCGCGTCCGAGTACACCGCCCACCACCTCCAGGTCCTCGAGGGCCTCGAGGCGGTGCGCAAGCGTCCCGGCATGTACATCGGCTCCACCGACTCCCGCGGCCTCATGCACTGCCTCTGGGAGATCATCGACAACTCCGTCGACGAGGCCCTCGGCGGCCACTGTGACCGGGTCGAGGTGGTCTTGCACGCCGACGGCTCGGTCGAGGTCGGCGACAACGGCCGCGGCGTCCCCGTCGACATCGAGCCGCGCACCGGCCTCACCGGCGTCGAGCTCGTCTACACGCGCCTGCACGCGGGCGGCAAGTTCGGCGGCGGCTCGTACACCGCCTCCGGCGGCCTGCACGGCGTCGGCGCGTCGGTCGTCAACGCCCTGTCCTCGCGCCTCGACGTCGAGGTCGACCGCGGCGGCAAGACCTACGCGATGAGCTTCCGGCGCGGCGAGCCCGGGGTCTTCTCCGACGTCGCCGGTGCCCACGGCCGCAAGGACCCCGAGCACGAGTTCACCCCGTACACCCGCACGAGCGACCTCGAGGTCGTCGGGAAGGCGAAGCGGGGGGTCACCGGCACCCGTGTGCGCTACTGGGCCGACCGGCAGATCTTCCTCAAGGACGCCACCTTCGACCTCGAGGGCCTGCTCGGGCGGGCGCGCCAGACCTCCTTCCTCGTCCCCGGTCTCACCATCGTCGTGCGCGACGAGCGCGGCGAGGAGCCGGTCGAGGAGGTCTTCCTCCACGACGGCGGCATCTCCGAGTTCTGCGACTACCTCGCCACCGAAGCCCCGGTCACCGACGTCTGGCGGCTCCAGGGCACCGGCACCTTCACCGAGACCGTGCCGGTCCTCGACGCCAAGGGCCACATGACCCCCACCGAGGTCGAGCGCGAGTGCGCCGTCGACGTCGCGGTGCGCTGGGGCACCGGCTACGACACGACGGTCCGCTCCTTCGTCAACATCATCGCCACCCCCAAGGGCGGCACCCACCTGGCGGGCTTCGAGCAGGCCCTGCTCAAGGTGCTGCGCAAGCAGGTCGAGACCAACGCCCGCCGGCTCAAGGCCGGCAGCGACAAGCTCGAGAAGGACGACGCCCTCGCCGGGCTGACCGCCGTCGTCACCGTGCGCCTCGCCGAGCCGCAGTTCGAGGGGCAGACCAAGGAGGTCCTCGGCACGGCCGCGGTCCGGGCCATCGTCGCCAAGGTCGTCGAGACCGAGCTCACCGGGCTGCTCACCTCGACCAGGCGGCCGGTCAAGCAGCAGGCGGCGAGCCTCCTCGAGAAGGTCGTCGCCGAGATGAAGTCACGCATCAGCGCGCGGCTGCACAAGGAGACCCAGCGCCGCAAGAGCGCCCTCGAGTCCTCGAGCCTGCCGGCCAAGCTCGCCGACTGCCGCAGCAGCGACCCCGAGCACACCGAGCTGTTCATCGTCGAGGGCGACAGTGCGCTCGGCACCGCGAAGCTCGCTCGCAGCAGCGACCACCAGGCCCTGCTGCCGATCCGGGGCAAGATCCTCAACGTCCAGAAGGCGTCGGTCACCGACATGCTCGGCAACGCCGAGTGCGCCTCGATCATCCAGGTCATCGGCGCCGGCTCCGGGCGCACCTTCGACCTCGAGTCGGCCCGCTACGGCAAGGTCATCATCATGACCGACGCCGACGTCGACGGCGCCCACATCCGCACCCTGCTGCTCACCCTCTTCTTCCGCTACATGCGCCCCCTCGTCGAGGCCGGCCGGGTCTACGCCGCGGTGCCGCCGCTGCACCGCATCGAGGTCGTCAACCCCGGCAGCAAGGCGAACGAGGTGATCTACACCTACTCCGAGGCCGAGATGCGCCGGACGATGGCCACGCTCGCCAAGCGCGGCCGCAGGACCAAGCCGATCCAGCGCTACAAGGGCCTCGGCGAGATGGACGCCGACCAGCTGGCCGAGACGACGATGGACCCCGCGCACCGCACGCTGCGCAAGGTCACCCTCGGCGACATCGAGGCCGCCGGGCGGGTCTTCGAGCTGCTCATGGGCGGCGAGGTCGGCCCGCGCAAGGACTTCATCATCGACAGCGCGGGTGCCCTCGACCGCGAGCGCATCGACGCCTGACCCCCGCTCCGTCCCTGTTGCCGGCGGTCGGCCGGTGGGTCACAGTGGTGCGACCGACGCCGCCGCCGGGGGCGTCCCGCCGAGGGGAGCACCGATGAGCACCGAGGTCGAGCGGCCGGAGGTCGCGGGGGAGGAGTCGACCGAGCTCAAGCGGGCCATCGGGCCGAAGCTGCTCCTGCTCTTCATCGTCGGGGACATCCTCGGCACCGGCGTCTACGCGCTGACCGGGCAGGTGGCCGGCGAGGTCGGTGGTGCCGCCTGGGCCCCGTTCCTCGTCGCGTTCGCCATCGCGATGGTCACCGCGTTCTCCTACCTCGAGCTCGTGACGAAGTACCCGCGGGCCGCCGGAGCGGCGCTCTACACGCACAAGGCGTTCGGCATCCACTTCGTCACCTTCCTCGTCGCCTTCACCGTGATGTCCTCGGGCATCACCTCCGCGTCGACGGCGAGCAAGGCGTTCGCGGCCAACCTCGTCGACGGCTTCGGCCTCGACTCCGAGAGCACCGGCCTCGTCCTCGGCATCGCGGTCGCCTTCATGCTGCTCGTCGCCGCGGTCAACGTCCGCGGGGTCGGCGAGAGCGTGCGGGCCAACGTCGTCCTCACCTGCGTCGAGCTCTCCGGGCTGCTCCTCGTCATCCTCGTCGGGGTCTACGCCGCGACCGGCGGCAAGGCCGACTTCTCCCGGGTCGTCGTCTTCGACACCTCGAGGGAGCGCAACGTCTTCCTCGCGGTGACCGCCGCCACCGCGCTGGCCTTCTTCGCGATGGTCGGGTTCGAGGACGCCGTCAACATGGCCGAGGAGACCCACGACCCGGTGCGCACCTTCCCCCGGATGATGATCACCGGCATCGGCATCACCGGCGTCATCTATGCGCTCGTCGCGGTCTTCGCCGTGGCCCTGGTCCCCGTCGGCGAGCTCGGCGAGGGCGACACGCCGCTGACCAAGGTGGTCTCGGTCGGGGCGCCCGGGCTGCCGATCGACTCGGTCATGCCGTTCATCGCGATGTTCGCCGTCGCGAACTCGGCCCTGATCAACATGCTCATGGCCAGCCGCCTCATCTACGGCATGGCCAGGCAGGAGGTGCTGCCGCCGGTGCTCGGGCGGGTGCACAGCGGCCGGCGCACCCCGTGGGTGGCCATCGTCTTCACGACCGTCATCGCCCTCGGGCTCATCACCCTCGTCACGACGAACGACGGCAGCGCGGTGGCCGCGCTCGGCGGCACGACGGCGCTGCTCCTGCTCGGGGTGTTCACCGTCGTCAACGTCGCCGTGCTCGTCCTGCGGCGCGACCCCATCGACCGCGACCACTTCGTCACCCCGACGGCCCTGCCGGTGGTCGGCGCGCTCGTCTGCTTCTTCTTCACCCTGCCGGTCACGGGCCGCGACGTCGTGCAGTACGAGATCGCGGGCTGGCTCCTCGCGCTCGGCGTCGTGCTCTGGGCCCTCACGTGGTCGGCCAACCGCGCTCTCCGTGGCAAGCGCACCTACCTGCGCGACCCCGACGAGCTCTCCGGGGACGAGACCGTCAACTGACGGGCGCCGGGCCGGTCGAGTCGCGGACGACGAGCTCGGTGGGCAGCACGACCTGGTCCTCGACCGAGGCCCCGCCGGCCAGGGCCCGCAGGAGGAGGGAGGCGGCCTCGCGGCCCTGGGCGGCGACGTCCTGGCGCACGGTGGTGAGCCCGAGGACGCCGGAGAGGACGTAGTCGTCGATGCCGATGACCGAGAGGTCCTCCGGCACCCGGACGCCGAGCCGGCGGGCGCTCTCGCGCACCCCGATCGCCATCTCGTCCGACGCGGCGACGATCGCGGTCGGGCGCTCGGCCCGCGAGAGGAGGACGGCACTGTCACGGGCCGCGGCCTCGGCGGTCCAGTCCGAGCCGAGGATCCAGTCCTCGACGACCGGGAGGCCGGCAGCGGCCATGGTCTCGCGGAACGCCGTGAGGCGGTCCTGGGGGGTCTGCACGTGGGCGACGTTGCGGGGCACGTCGCCGATGTAGCCGATCCGCTCGTGGCCGAGCGAGATGAGGTGCTCGACGGCGGTGCGCATCGTCGCCCGGTCGTCGATACGCACGCAGGCCCGGCCGGGGACGGCCGAGCCGATGGAGACCAGCGGCAGGCCGAGCCGGTCGACCAGCTCGACCTCGTCGGCCTCCATCGGCACGTTGAGCGTGATGACGCCGTCGACCCGCTTCCACAGCATGTTCTGGGTCAGCGGCAGCCGCTGGTCGTAGCTGTCGTCCTCGAGGTCGAAGAGGATCGCGTGGTGGCCCTGGGAGCGCAGCTCCTTCTCGATGGCGCTGACGAGCGTCGCGAAGAACCACCGGGTGAGGAACGGCGCGACGACGGCGACGACGCGGGTCCGTCCGGACGCCAGCGACGTCGCCGTCGGCGACGCGACGTAGTGCAGCTCCTCGGCGACCTCGAGGACCCGCTGCCGGGTCTCGGGGGAGACCCGGTCCAGGCCCCGGAGCGCGCGGGAGACCGTGGCGACCGACACCCCGGCCGCCCGCGCGACATCCGTGATCGTGCTGATGGCGACGACCTTCCCCTCGGCCGGTCCGCTCAGCCCTTCGTGCCGCCGGCGAGCAGCCCGCGGACGAAGTACCGCTGCAGGCTGAGGAACACGATGACCGGGAAGGCGATCGAGACGAACGCCGCCGCGGACATCAGGTACCACCGGTTGCCGAGGGTGCCGCTGATGTTGTTGAGCACCATCGTCAGCGGGGCGTTGCTGCCCTCGCCGGCGTTGCCGCCCAGCATGGTGATGGCCACGAGCAGGTCGTTCCAGACCCAGAGGAACTGGAAGATGCCGAACGAGGCCAGCGCCGGGGTGATCAGCGGGAGGAGGACCTGGAAGAAGATGCGGACGTGGCCCGCACCGTCGACCCGGGCCGCCTCGAGCAGCGACGGCGGGATCTCCTTCATGAAGTTGTGGAGGAGGAAGACCGCCAACGGCAGCGCGAAGGCGCTGTGCGACAACCAGAGCGACCAGTACGTGCCGCCGATCCCGATCTGCTGGTACATCGTGACGAGCGGCAGCAGGGCGATCTGGAGGGGGACGATCTGCAGCGCGAACACGGCGACGAACAGCGCGTTGCGGAACGGGAAGTCGATCCACGCGAACGCGTACGCCGCCAGCGAGGCGAGCAGGAGGGGCAGGAACACCGACGGGATCGCGATGACGAAGCTGTTGACGATGAAGTCGGTGAGCGGGGGCTGTCCCTGCGCTCCGGAGAGCACCTGGGAGTAGTTGTCGAGCGTGAAGCTGCTCCCGAGGGCCTGCCACCAGCCGGTCTCCTGGATGTCCTTCTGGTTGCGGAAGGAG
Source organism: Phycicoccus sp. (assembly GCF_035325325.1). Lineage (NCBI taxonomy): Bacteria > Bacillati > Actinomycetota > Actinomycetes > Micrococcales > Intrasporangiaceae > Phycicoccus > Phycicoccus sp. Next base: position 22,560 of record NZ_DAOLAC010000011.1, read on the forward strand.
GTGACGAGGAGGCCGAAGGTCGGCGTGGTCCACGCGATCGCCATGATGATGGCGACGGCGGAGGCCCACGGCGAGGTGACGGCGCGGGCGGCGTTGCCGGCCGCCGACTTGTGCCGGCGGCGGCCCTTCGGGGTGTCGGTGTGGACGTCGGCGGCCTCGTCGGCGACCTGGTCGGAGACCGGAGGGGGAGTCGCGGTGCTCATCAGGCGTCCTTCCGCAGCTGGATGACGTTGAACACGATGATCGGCGAGACGAGCAGGAAGATGACGATGGCGATCGCCGCACCCAGCCCGGGCTCCTGCGTGACGAAGGAGCGGTTGTAGAACTCGTTCGCGAGGATCGAGTCGCCGAACTTGCCTCCGCTGGAGGCCTGCACGATGTCGAACGCCTTGAGGGTGGCGATGGCGATCGTCGTGAGCACGACGATGACCGAGGAGCGGATGCTCGGCAGGGTGACGAACCGGAACATCTGCATGCCCTTGACGCCGTCGAGCTTGGCGGCCTCGATGATGTCGTCGGGGATCGCCTTGATCGCGGCCGAGAGGACGGTCATCGCGAAGCCGGCCTGGATCCAGACCATGATCGCGATGAGCGCGAAGGTGTTGCCCGGTGGGTTGCCGATGAAGTCGACCGGGTCCATGCCGAGCTTGGTGATGATGGCGTTGAGCAGGCCGGTCTGCGTGGCACCCGGCGCGCCGTTGTAGAAGTAGACGAACTTCCAGATGAGGGTCGCGCCGACCATCGAGATGGCCATCGGCAGGAAGATCAGGGCCTTGGCGGCGGCCTCGCCGCGGGCCCGGTCGATGAGGATCGCGTAGAGGAGACCGAGACCCGTCGCGAGGAGCGGGACGAGGACGACCCAGAACGCGGTGTTGCGGAAGACGTCCGGCAGGCCCGGCGTCGTCCACAGCTTCTGGAAGTTCTCGAACCCGACGTACTTGCCGCGGGTGCGCGGCGTGCCGAAGTTGAGGTCGAAGAACTTGCCCGAGTAGAACGCGCGGCGGACCGTGAGGATCGCGGGGTAGATCAGCGCGATCGCGATGAAGAAGACCGTGGGGCCGACGAACGCGACGGCCTGCACCTTCTCGCCGACGCGGCCCTTGAAGAGCGACGCGATGAGCAGGATGCCGATGAAGACCGCGCCGAAGACGACGAGGCCGAGGAACATCGTCCCGATCCGGCTCGCGGTCCCGCCGGCGGTGGCGGTGAGAACTGACGTGGCGAACATGCGCACCTCCCGTGCTGGGGTCTGCCGGTGGGCGGGGCGTCGCAACGCCCCGCCCACCGGCCCTGGAGGGTCCTGGTGCTCAGGTCCCGGTCAGCTCGTCGGCCAGGACTTCTCGATGTTGTCGAGGGTGGTCTTGTCGTCCTGGCCCTTGATCCAGTTGGTCATCTCCGACCAGAAGGTGCCCGCACCGACGGCGCTCGGCATCATGTCCGACCCGTCGAACCGGAAGACGGCCTTGGGGTCCTGGAGGATCTCCGCGGACTGCTGGTCGATCGGCGAGACGAGGTTCTTCGGGTCGAGGCCCTTGTTGGCGCTGACCCAGCCACCACCGGTCGTCGCCTTCGCCTTGGCGTTGGCCCAGTCGGGGGAGGCGAGGAACGCGGCGAAGGCCTTGACCTCGGGGGCGTCACGGAAGGTGGCCACGAACTCGCCACCACCGAGGACCGGCTTGCTGGTGTCGTCGACGCTCGGCAGGTAGAAGGCCCACACGTCGCCGTCCTCGGCGACCTTGGTGCCCTCGGGCCAGTTCGAGGCGTAGAACGACGCCTGACGGTGCATGTAGCACTTGTTCTTGAGGATCGGCTGGCCGCCGTCCTGGAACGTCGTCGTGGCGATCGTCGACGGCGCGCCGAAGCCACCGTTGGTGTACTTCGGGTCCTTGAGGATGGCGCCGACCTTGGCGAGCGCGTCCGCGACCTTGGGGTCGTTGAACGGGATCTTGTGGGCCACCCACTGGTCGTAGACGTCCGGGCCGGCCGTGCGGAGCAGCACGTCCTCGACCCAGTCTGTGCCCGGCCAGCCGGTGGCGACACCGGAGTTGAAGCCCGCGCACCACGGCTTGGCGTTCGGGTCGTCCGCGGCGATCTTCGCGGTGAGGGTCATCAGCTCGTCCCAGGTCTTGGGGACGGTGTAGCCCTTGGCGGCGAAGGTCTTCGGCGAGTACCAGACGTAGGACTTGACGTTGGCGCCGAGCGGGGCGGCGTAGAGCGTGCCGTCGACCGAGCCGTACTTGCGCCAGTCGGCGCCGAAGTACTGGTCGACCTCCTTGCCGACGGTCTCGCTGGCCGGGATGGCCTTGCCGGTGTCGACCATGGTCTGGAGGAGGCCGGGCTGCGGGATGAAGGCGATGTCGGGCAGGTTGCCGCTCTGGGCGCGCTGCGGGAGGTTCTTCTCGAAGTCCTTGTCGCCCTCGTAGTTGATCTTGACGCCGGTGCAGTCCTCGAACGCCTTGTAGGACGCCTTGTGCGAGGCGTCCTCGGGGGTGACGATCGAGGTGTAGATGCTCACCGACTTGCCGGTGAGCTCCGACTTCATGTCGCACCACTTCGAGTAGTCGGTGGTGTCGGCCTTGCCGGTGTCTCCGCCGGTGTTGTCGTTGCTCGAACCGGAGCTGCACGCAGCGGTGACGAGGGACATCGCAGCGATGCCCGCGAACGCCACCACCTTGCGCTTCGAGTTCAGGGCCATTGCCCGCCTCCATTTCACTGGGTCGCGTCGAGGCGGGATGCCTCGACGGTGAGGGGAACCGGGACAAACGTAAAAGCGTTTACACACGCGGTCAACGCCCTGTGGAGCGTGGGCGGTAACGATTCCGTAACGCGCCCGTCACCGGGCCGTCGGACGGCGCGGGGTCAGCGCACCGGCGCGCCGATGCCCGCGACGACCGCGCCGTGGGCCACGCCCGAGCCGTCGCGCCGGCCGGTCGCGGCGGGCAGCTCGAGGGCGACGCCGCCCGCGCCGGACGCCCGGGCCGGGGTGGCGCCCACCCAGGCGAGGACGAGGGCGTCCTCACCGCGGAGGAACCGGTGCGCGCGCACCCCGCCCGTGCCGCGCCCCTTGGCGGGGTACTCGGTGTACGGCGCGACCTTGAGCGAGCCGGCCTGCGTGCCGGGGAGGGCGTCGGCGGAGCCGGCCGAGGTGACGACGACGTTCTCGGCGGAGGGGTCGACGGCGCCGAAGAAGACGACGGATGCCTTGGGGGAGAGGCGGATCCCCGCCATGCCGCCGGCGCCGCGCCCCTGCGGGCGGACCGACGCGGCGGGGAACCGGAGGAGCTGTGCGTCGCTGGTGACGAACACGAGGTCCTCGTCGGCGGTGCGCAGCTCGACGGCCCCGACGACGGTGTCGCCGTCCTTGAGTGCGACGACCTCCCAGTCGGTGCTCCTCGGGTACTCCGGCACGACCCGCTTGACGACGCCCTGCGCGGTGCCGAGGGCAAGCCCGGGCCCGCTGGGGTCGAGGGAGGCGATGGTCAGCGGCTCCTCGCCGCGCGGCAGGTCGACGAAGACGGCGAGCGGCGCCCCGCCGGACAGGCTCGGGGCCCCGCCGAGCGGCGGCAGCGCGGGCAGCTCGAGCGCGGACATCCGGATCATCCGGCCGCGCGAGGTGAGCAGGCCGAACTCGCCGCGCGCCGTGGTGCGGACCGCCCCGACGATCGCGTCGTGCTTGGCCCGCGGCCCGTCGCTCGGCACCGGGTCGGCGCCCGAGGTGCGGGCGAGCAGCCCGGTCGAGGAGAGCAGCACCCAGCACGGGTCGTCGCTGACCTCGAGCGGCGTGGTCTGGGTGGCCGGGGTGCCGGCGGACTCGAGGAGCACCGTGCGGCGCGGGGTGCCGTGGGCCTTGGCGACGTCGGCGAGCTCGCCGGAGACGGTGCGGCGCAGCAGCTTCTCGTCGGCGAGGATCGCCTCGAGCTGCTCGATGAGACGTTGCAGCTCGTCGCGCTCGGCCTCGAGCTCGATGCGGGAGAACTTCGTGAGGCGGCGCAGCTGGAGCTCGAGGATGTACTCGGCCTGGACGTCGCTGAGGTCGAAGACGGAGACGAGGCGCTCCTTGGCCGCCGCGGCGTCGTCGCTCGCGCGGATCAGCTGGATGACCTCGTCGATGTCGAGGATGGCGACGAGCAGCCCCTCGACGAGGTGGAGGCGGTCGCGGCGCTTCCCGAGCCGGTACTCGGTGCGCCGGCGAACGACCTCGATGCGGAAGTCGACGTAGACCCGCAGCAGGTCCTTGAGGCCGAGGGTCTGCGGCTGGCCGTCGACGAGCGCGACGTTGTTGATGCCGAAGGAGTCCTCCATCGGGGTGTGCTTGTACAGCTGCTCGAGGACGGCCTCGGGGTTGAACCCGTTCTTGACCTCGAAGACGAGGCGCAGGCCGTTCTTGCGGTCGGTGAGGTCCTTGACGTCGGAGATGCCCTGCAGCTTCTTGGACTGCACGAGCACCTTGACCCGCTCGATGACCTTCTCCGGGCCGATGAGGTAGGGCAGCTCGGTGACGACGATGCCCATCCGGCGCGGGGTCAGCTTCTCGACGCGGGCGGTGGCCCGGGTGAGGAACTTGCCGCGGCCGGTGAGGTAGGCGTCGCGGATGCCCTCGAGCCCGACGATGCGCCCGCCGCCGGGCAGGTCCGGGCCGGGGACGAACCGCATGAGGTCGTCGAGCGAGCAGTCCGGGTGGTCGATGAGGTGGCGGGCCGCGCCGATGACCTCGACGAGGTTGTGCGGCGCCATGTTCGTCGCCATGCCGACCGCGATGCCGCTCGTGCCGTTGACGAGCAGGTTGGGGAACGCCGCCGGCAGCACGCCGGGCTGCTCGAGCGAGTCGTCGTAGTTGGGGACGTAGTCGACGGTGTCCTCGTCGAGGCCGGTCACCATGAGGAGCGCGGCCGGGGCCATCCGGGCCTCGGTGTACCGGGAGGCGGCCGGGCCGTCGTCGAGGGAGCCGAAGTTGCCGTGGCCGTCGACGAGCGGGAGGCGCATCGTGAACGGCTGGGCGAGCCGGACGAGCGCGTCGTAGATCGCCTGGTCGCCGTGCGGGTGGTACTTGCCCATCACCTCGCCGACGACGCGGCTGGACTTCACGTGCGGGCGGTCCGGGCGCAGGCCCAGCTCGGACATCCCGTAGAGGATGCGGCGCTGCACCGGCTTGAGGCCGTCGCGCGCGTCCGGGAGGGCCCGGCTGTAGATGACGCTGTAGGAGTACTCGAGGAACGCGCTGCGCATCTCCTCCTCGACGTCGATGTCGACGATGCGGCCGAGGGCGTCCTCGGGCGGCGGGGTGCTCGTGCGCTTGGCCATGGGGTGGTGCGGTTCCTCGTCTGGTCGGTCACCGGGCCGGGGGCCCGGCAGGGCTCGGCACCATCCTCACAAACGCCCGGACCGGCTCCACGACGACACTCCGAACCGGCCGTGGTGGACGACCTCGGCGAGGGGGCGGCGGCGCCGGGTGCGGGCCGAGCCGGAGGTGCGCCGCGCCTCGTGGCCCAGGGCGACGACACCGACGACCCGCCGGCCGTCGGGGACCCCCAGGGCCTCCCGCACCGCGTCGTGCCGACCGGCCGGCACCCCGAAGAAGAGGCCCCCGATCCCGGCGTCCTCGGCCCCGAGCAGGAGGATCATCGCCGCCATGGCCACGTCGGTGTCCCAGTAAGGGATCGGCCACCGGTCGAGCGAGCGGTCGGTCCAGCCCTTGTCGGGCAGCGCGTAGCGCTCGAGGTAGGCCTCGGGGTCGGACAGGCAGACGACGAGCACCGGTGCGGCGGAGACCCCCTGCAGCCAGGCGTCACGGCGGCCGGTCTCGGTCGCGGCCTCCCAGAACAGCCCGCGGTCGGCGGGGTCGTCGAGGACGACGAAGTCCCAGCCCTGGCTGAAGCCCGCGCTCGGTGCCCGCACCGCGAGGGCGAGGAGGGAGTCGACGAGCCCGGGCGCGACCGGCCGGGACGGGTCGAACCGGCGCACCATCCGCCGCCGGCGCACGGCCTCACGTAGCTCCACGCCGACAGTCTGCCCGCCGCCCCACCCGGCACCCGGCACCCGGTCGCGGATGGCAGGATGGGGGCCATGGTGGAGGCGACGCTCCCCCCCGGCTACCCGACCGCGTGGGAGGCCGACGTCGTGCTCCGCGACGGCACGGTGGCCAGCCTGCGCCCGATCCGGCCCGACGACGGCGACGCCCTGCGCCGCTTCCACGACGCGCAGTCCGACGAGTCGATCTACCTGCGCTTCTTCGCCCCGCTGCGACGCCTCTCCGACGCCGACGTCCACCGGTTCACCCACGTCGACTACGTCGACCGGGTCGCCCTCGTGGTGACGATGCGCGAGGAGATCATCGGGGTGGGCCGCTTCGACCGGCTCGACGCCCGCAGCGCCGAGGTCGCCTTCAACATCAGCGACCACTACCAGGGCAAGGGCATCGGGTCGGTGCTCCTCGAGCACCTGGCCGCCGTCGCCCGCGACCTCGGCATCAGCCGGTTCACCGCCGAGGTGCTGCCGCAGAACCGCAAGATGCTCGCCGTCTTCTCCGACGCCGGGTACGAGGTGACCCGCCGGGTCGAGGACGGCGTCGTCGAGGTCGGGTTCGACATCGAGCCGACCGACCGCTCCCGGGCGGTCGAGATGAGCCGCGAGCACCGCGCCGAGGCGCAGAGCCTGCGCTCGGTCCTCACTCCCGGGACGATCGCCGTCATCGGCGCCAGCCGGCGCAAGGACACCGTCGGCGGCCAGCTCCTCGACCGGCTCCTGGAGTCCGGGTTCGCCGGGCGGGTGGTCCCGGTCAACCCGCGCTCGAAGCGGCTGCGCCGCCTCACCTGCTACCCACGGGTCACCGACGTCCCGGGCCCGGTCGACCTCGCGATCGTCGCGGTGCCGGCCGAGGCGGTCCTCGACGTCGTCGACGAGTGCGCCGAGGTGGGCGTCAAGGGCCTCCTCGTCGTCTCGGCCGGGTTCGCCGAGGACGGTCCCGAGGGGGCGGCCCGCCAGGCCGAGCTGGTCCGCCGCGCCCGCGGCGCCGGGATGCGGGTCATCGGGCCCAACTCCTTCGGGATCATCAACAACGACCCGGAGGTGCGCCTCAACGCGACGCTCGCCCCCACCCTGCCCCCGCCCGGCCACCTCGGCCTCTTCGCGCAGTCCGGCGCCCTCGGCATCGCGGTCCTCGCCTCGGCCGCCCGGCGCAACCTCGGCATCTCCACGTTCGGCTCCGCCGGCAACCGGGCCGACGTCTCCGGCAACGACTTCATGCAGTACTGGATCGACGACGCGTCCACCGAGGCCGTCGGGCTCTACCTCGAGTCGATGGGCAACCCGCGCAAGTTCTCCCGGATCGCCCGCAAGCTCGCGATCGTCAAGCCGGTCATCGTCGTCAAGTCCGGGGTCTCGCGCTTCGGGGTGCCGCCGGGGCACGCCGTGCGCGAGACCAAGGCGCGCCCGGAGGTCTTCCGGGCGATGCTCAACCAGGCCGGCGTGATCCGCGTCGAGAACGTCCACCAGCTCTTCGACGTGGCCCAGCTCGTCGTCCACCAGCCGCTGCCGGCGGGGGACCGGGTGGCCATCGTCGGCAACTCGGCCGCCCTCGGCGCGCTGACCGGGGACGCCTGCTCGAGCTGGGGCCTCACCGTGGCGCACGGCCCGGTGTGCCTGCCCAGCGAGGCCTCGGCCGAGGACTTCCGCGCGGCGCTCGAGCGGGCGTTCGCCGACCCGGGCGTGGACTCCGTCGTCTCGTGCTTCATCCCACCGCTCGCGACCGGTGACGCCGACGTCGCCGCCGCCGTCCGCGACGCCGCCGCGGGGTCCGACAAGCCGTGCGTGGCGACCTTCCTCGGGCTGCGCGGTGTCGACGACCGCGGCTCGGTCACCGGCACCGGTGGCGAGGTCCGGGCCATCCCGGTCTACGCGATGCCCGAGGACGCCGTGCGCGCCCTCGCCGCCGCGACCCGCTACGGCCAGTGGCGCTCCCGCGACCAGGGCACGCCCGTCGCGCCGGTCGGCATCAACCGCCGCGTCGCCGAGGACGTCGTCGAGACGGTCCTCTCGGTCAGCCCGAACGGCCGCCGGCTCACCCACGACGAGTCGACCGCGCTGCTCTCGGCGTACGGCATCGACCTGTGGGGGCAGCACGAGGTGGAGACGGTCGAGGACGCCGTGGAGGCCGCCGGCCGCGTCGGCTACCCCGTCGTCCTCAAGTCGGTCGCCCCGATGGTGCGCCACCAGGGCGGCAGCGGCGGCGTACGGGTCGACCTCGGCAGCGAGGCGGAGCTGCGGGCCGCCTGGCACTCGCTGAGCGAGCGGCTGGCACCGCTGCAGGCCGACCGCTTCGTCGTCCAGCGGATGGCCAGCCCCGGGGTGGCGTGCGTCGTCACCTCCGACGAGGACCCGCTGTTCGGGCCGGTCATCGGGTTCTCCGTCGCCGGCCTGCCGACCGAGCTGCTCGACGACGTGGCCCACCGCATCCCGCCCCTCACCGACGTCACGGTCTCCGAGCTCATCTCGTCGGTCAAGGCGGCGCCCGTGCTCCACGGCTACCGCGGGCAGACGCCGGTCCACCGGGCCGCGCTCGCCGACCTCATCGCCCGGGTCTCCGTGCTCGCCGACGACATGCCGGAGGTCGCCTCGCTCGTGCTCAACCCGGTCAACGCGCACCCGGGGGGCGTCGAGGTGCTGGGGGCCGAGATCACGCTCGCGCCCGCCCCGCGGCGGATCGACCCGGGACGCCGTTCGCTCACCTGAGCCGGCGGCGCGCGCGGGCCCCGCGCCGGGGCGCGGCACAATGGGGCCATGACCAGCGCCCACGACGCCCCCGTCCTCCCGGCGGACCTCACCTCCGCCATCGAGTCCGCCGGCTACTACCCGGCCCTCGTCGCGGACGTCGTGGCGGCGGCGCTCGGCGAGGAGCGGCTCGACAACCACCTCGTCCACCTCGAGACGACCTTCGACCGCGACGTCGTCCGCCGGCACATCACCGTCCTCGCCCTCACCCCCTCGCGCCTGCTCATCGCGCACGCCGACGACCACGCGGACGAGCCGCCGGCGCCGCAGGAGGTCGCCACCGCGACGACCGAGGCCATCCCGCTCTCGGCGGTCAAGGGCGTCATGCTCACCCACGTCGTCGAGAACCCCGAGTCCTACGTGCCGGGCTCGCTCGGCCGTGAGGTCACCCTCACCCTCGGCTGGGGCACGGTGGCCCGCGTCGACCTCGTCCCCGCGTCGTGCAGCGACCCCGACTGCGAGGCCGACCACGGCTACGAGGGCACCATCACCGGCGACGACATCGCGCTGCGCATCTCGGCCGCCGCCGACGGCGACGACAAGCTCGCCCGGGCGCTCGCCTTCGCCCGCGACCTGTCCGCCGCCATCGGGCAGGGCTGAGTGCCGCTGCCCGCCGCGCCCGACTACGCCGGCGCGAGCCTCGCCGACGTGCTGCCCGGCGTCTGTGCCTCGCTCGGGGTGCCGTCGGCGACGGGGGAGCGGGCGTGGCCCGCCCGCCTCGCCCTGCCGCCGGCCCGGCGGGCGGTCGTCGTCCTCGTCGACGGCCTCGGCGCCGACCAGCTCGGTCGCCGGCTCGGGCACGCCCCGTGGCTGCGTTCGCTCGCCGGCTCGACCCGCCGGGTGCCGGCCGGGTTCCCCTCGACCACGGCCACCTCGCTGGCCACCTTCGGCACCGGGACGCCACCCGGCGCGCACGGGATGCTCGGCTACGAGGTGCTCGTGCCGGAGCAGGACCGCGTCTTCAACGAGCTGTCCTGGGAGGACGGCCCGGTCCCGGAGCGCTGGCAGGCGCTCCCGACGTGGTTCGAGCGCGCGGCCGCGGACGGCGTCGCGGTGACGCGCATCGGCCCGGCGTTCTTCGACGGCTCGGGCCTGACCCGGGCCGCCCTGCGCGGGGGCCGGTTCGCGGCGGCCGACTCCCTCGCCGACCGCGTCGACGCGGCCCTGACGGCGCTGCGCGCGCACCCGCGCTCGCTCGTCTACCTCTACTGGGGCGAGGTGGACAAGCTCGGCCACGTGCACGGCCCGGAGTCCTTCGAGTGGACCACCGAGCTCGAGGCCGTCGACCGCGAACTGGCCCGGCTCGCGGCCGGTCTCCCGCCGGACACCTCGCTCACCGTCACCGCCGACCACGGCATGGTGGCCTGTCCGCACGAGTCCAGGCTCGACGTGGCCGAGGACCCGGGGATGCTCGAGGGGGTGCGCCACCTCGGCGGGGAGCCCCGCGCGACCCACGTCTACTGCCGGCCCGGTGCCGCGCCCGACGTCGCCGCCGCGTGGAGCGCGCGGCTCGGCGACCGCGCGGTCGTCCGGACCCGGGCCGACGCCGTCGCCGACGGCTGGTTCGGGCCGGTCTCGCCCGGCAACCTCGAGCGCATCGGCGACCTCGTCGTCGTCGCCCAGGGCGACTTCTGCCTCGTCGACTCGGCCCGGATGCGACCTCAGTTCCTCGCCCTCGTCGGGATGCACGGCGGCCTCACCGGCGAGGAGCTGGACGTGCCGGTGGTCCACGTCCCCGCCTCCGTCGCCTAGGGTGGGCGCCCGTGGCGGACCTGGTCTTCTTCTCGGGCACGATGGACTGCGGCAAGTCGACGCTCGCGCTGCAGATCGACCACAACCAGCGCGCCCGTGACCGCCGGGGGCTGATCTTCACCAAGCTCGACCGCGCCGGGGAGTCGGTGCTCTCCTCACGGCTCGGCCTCGAGACGACGGCCGTCGAGGTGCACGACGACCTCGACTTCTGGGACGTCGTCGTCGAGTGCCTGACGGCCGGCGCACGGGTCGACTACGTCATCTGCGACGAGGCGCAGTTCTACACCCCGACCCAGGTCGAGCAGCTGGCCCGGCTCGTCGACGAGCTCGGCATCGAGGTGACGGCGTTCGGCATCACCGCCGACTTCCGGACCGAGCTGTTCCCCGGGTCGCGCCGGCTCATCGAGCTCGCCGACCGGGTCGAGGTGCTCCAGGTCGAGGCCCTCTGCTGGTGCGGCCGGCGGGCCACGCACAACGCCCGGGTCGTCGACGGCGTCATGGTCGTCGAGGGCGAGCAGGTGGTGGTCGGCGACACCGCCGCGGCGAGCGCCGGTCTCGTCGAGTACGAGGTGCTCTGCCGCCGCCACCACATGCGGCGGATGAACAGCCACGCCGCGCGGGCCGCGTCGCCGACGCCGGACACCCTGCCCTTCGACCTCGACGCCTGCCCCGTGCCGCCGCGCGGCTGACCGCCCGCGCCGGACCCGGGAGGACTCAGGCCGGGCCGGAGCCCTTGGTGCCGAAGACGATGTCGTCCCAGCTGGGGACACTCGGGCGACCCTTGCGCGACGACGACGCGCCCGCGGGACGGCTGCGGTCGGGCTCGTCCTCGCCCGGGCGCTCGGCGGCATCGGTCTCCGGCCGCTGCGGCTCGTCGTCCTCCGGCCACCCCCCGACGACGGCCGACGAGCGGGTGGGCCGTTCGAGGTGCTCGCCGACCGGCTTGCGGGCCCGGGCGGCCGGGGGCGGGGGAGCGGAGGCGAGGTCGAGGGCGAGCTCCTCGATGGGGAGGGCGTCCGGGCGCGACTCGTCGTCGCCGGGGGTGTGCGTCGGGGAGGAGCGGCGCCGCGAGCGTCGGCCCCGCGCACTGTGCTCGCGCATCGCCGCCATGAGGTCGATCGGCTCGTGCGCGGCCCGGGGGGTGCTCGTCGCGCGCTCGATGCCGCCGTCGGCGTCGACGTCGTAGACGTCGAGGTCGCCGGGTGTGGGCGCCCGGTGCGGTGCCGGGATGAGGCCGGAGGTGGCGTCCTCGCTCAGCCAGCGGGCCTCGTCGTTGGTCGGGAGGACCGACCCGCCGAGCGGCTCGTAGTGCCACGTCGCGGTGCGCCGGCGCCCGCCGGCCGCGAAGGTCATCGTCAGCTGCCAGACGCCGTCCTCGTCGCGGCTGGAGTCCCACTCGACGTCGTCACGCTCGACGCCGCGGTCGCGCAGCCGCTCGGAGACGCGGTCCTCGAGGGAGACCGGTGACGGGCCGCGGACGCCGACGGCACAGCGCCGCGCCAGGCCGGCGACGTGCTCGCGCTCGGCGAGGATCGGGCCCTCGAACCGGTGGACCTTCTCGACCGGCCAGCCGGAGCGCTCGGCGACCTCCTCGGCCGACAGGCCCCGGCGGATGAGGGCCTGCACCTCGCGCGGGCGCATGCCCCCCTCCATCTCGATCTGGAGCTGGCCGAGCCGCGGTCGGTCGCGGCGGGCCGCGGCTCGCAGGGGCTCGTCGAGGGCGAGCCGGAACCGGCCCCCGTCGGCGTCCGCGAGCAGGAGGTGCTGACCGTCCTCGTGGACGCCGATCAGGCGAAGGTCCTGCATGTCGGTCTCCCGGGTCGCTGGTCGTCACGCCGACGATGCCACCTCGGCGGGCCCGGATGGTGGAGCCCACGCCGGGCGTGGCCCGATTGCCCGGATAGCCTCGTGCCATGCCCGACGCGCCCGCCGACCTCGCGCCCTACGACGTCGTCCTCCTCGGGTCCTTCGGGGGCCCCGAGGCCGAGGACGAGGTGATGCCGTTCCTCCGGCGGGTCACGGCCGGACGGAACATCCCGGACGAGCGGCTCGTCGCCGTCGGCGAGCACTACTACGCGCGCGGCGGGCGCAGCCCGATCAACGACCTCAACCGCGACCTGCTCACCCGGCTGCGGGCCGAGCTCGACCGCCGTGGCCTCGAGCTGCCGCTCGTGTGGGGCAACCGCAACTCCGAGCCGTTCTTCGCGGACGCGCTGCACGAGGCCCTCGACCTCGGTGCGTCCCGGGTGCTGGCCCTCTTCACCAGCGCGTACTCGTGCTACTCCTCGTGCCGTCAGTACCGCGAGGACCTCGCCGCGGCGCTCGAGCAGGTCGGCCCGGCCGGCGACGGTCTCGTCATCGACAAGGTGCGCCAGTACGTCACCCACCCGGGCCTCGGGCGGGCATGGGCTCGGGCGATGGTCGCGTCGCTGCGCGGGCTGCCGGACCCGGGGGCCGCGCGCGTCCTCTACGTGACCCACTCGGTGCCGCTCGCCATGGACGACACCTCCGGGCCGGGGGACGGCGAGGGCAACCTCTACACCGACCAGCACCTGCGGCTCGGCCGCCGGCTCGACGAGGTCGTCGGCGCCGAGCTCGGCACGACGGTGCGCGGCGAGCTCGTCTTCTGCTCGCGCTCCGGGCCGCCGAGCCAGCCGTGGCTCGAGCCGGACGTGAACGACCGGATCGAGGAGCTCGCCGCCGAGGACCCGGCCGCGCCGGTCGTCGTCGTGCCGATCGGTTTCGTGTCCGACCACATGGAGGTCGTCCACGACCTCGACACCGAGGCCGCCGAGACGGCGGCCCGGGTGGGCGTCCCGTTCGTCCGCGTCCCGACGCCGCACGGCGACGACGTCTTCGTCGAGGGGCTCGTCGACCTGCTGCTCGAGCGGGCCGCCGAGGCCCGCGGCGAGGTCGTCGTGCCCGAGTCCTGGCTGCCCGGCGACGTGCGCCCCTCGGTGTGCGCCCCGGGGTGTTGCCCCAACCTGCGGGTCGCGCGGCCGGCGCTCTGCGGGAGCGACTGATGCCGCCGGAGCTCCCCGAGGGCACCGACCCCGCGGCCCTCGAGGCGGTCGCGTGCACGGTGGCCCGCGCGGCCGGCCGGCTGGTGCGCGACGAGCGGCCGGACGACCTCGGCGTCACCGCCAAGTCGACCCGCACCGACGTCGTCACCGAGATGGACCAGCGCAGCCAGGAGCTGCTCCTGGACCGGCTCGCCGCGCTGCGGTCGGACGACGCCGTCCTCGGCGAGGAGGAGGGCGGCCGCGAGGGCACGAGCGGTGTGACGTGGGTCGTCGACCCGATCGACGGCACGACGAACTACCTCTACGGGGTGCCCGCCTACGCCGTGTCGGTGGCCGCCGTCGTCGGCGACCCCACCGTGCCGGGCCACTGGTCGCCCGTCGCGGGCGCGGTCCTCGACCCCGAGCGCGGCGAGCTCTACCACGCGCACCTCGGCGGCGGCGCGTCCCTGACCACCGCCGCCGGCACCCGCGCGCTGCGACCGCGCCCGACGACCGACCTCGCCCTCGCGCTCGTCGGCACCGGCTTCGGCTACGCCGCGGACGTGCGTCGCCGCCAGGCCCGCCTCCTCGTCGACCTCCTGCCCCGGGTGCGCGACATCCGGCGGCACGGCAGCGCGGCCCTCGACCTGTGCGCCGTCGCCTCCGGCCGCCTCGACGGCTACTACGAGACCGGCCTCAACCCGTGGGACCGCGCGGCCGGTGAGCTCGTCGCCACCGAGGCCGGCGCCGTCGTCGGCGGGCCGGCCGACGAGGTCCCCACCCGCGACCTCACCTGGGCGGCGGCGCCCGGCCTCGCGGTCGAGCTGTCCGCCCTCGTCCGCGAGCTCGCGGCCCGCCACGTCGGGTCGGTCGGCGAGCCCCGCTGACGCCCGTCGGGAGCGGTGCGGAACCGGCCCGGCAGGGTCGTCCGGTGGACCCGCGTGGCGGCACGGGCACGCGATGGTGCACAATCTGGCGCGCACGGCTGCCGACCGGGCACAAAGCCGACGCCCCGTGCGTTGTCAGGGCCGGCCGACGATGTGGGTCGACCGGCACGGTCGGCCGGCCCGGCCGACCGGCACGACGAAGGGTGGAACACCAACAATGGCGACGGACTACGACGCACCGCGCAAGACCGACGACGAGCTCTCCGAGGACTCCATCGAGGAGCTGAAGAACCGGCGCGTCGACAAGCGGTCCTCGAGCGTCGACGTCGACGAGACCGAGCAGGCCGAGGGCTTCGAGCTGCCCGGAGCCGACCTCTCCGGTGAGGAGCTCTCGGTGCGGGTCCTCCCGCGCCAGGCGGACGAGTTCACCTGCTCGCAGTGCTTCCTCGTGCACCACCGCAGCCAGCTCGCGAGCGACAAGGCCGGCGTGCTCGTCTGCCGCGACTGCGCCGCCTGAGGGGACGCACCACCGTGGGGGAACCGACCCGCGTCCCCGTCGCCGTCCGGCGGCTGCACGAGGACGCCGTCCTCCCGCGCTACAGCACCGACGGCGACGCGGGCGCCGACCTCACGAGCGTCGCCGAGGTGACGCTGGCGCCGGGGGAGCGCGCGCTCGTCCCGACCGGTATCGCCCTGGCCCTGCCGCCGGGGACCGTCGGCCTCGTGCACCCGCGCTCGGGCCTGGCCGCCCGGCACGGCGTGAGCATCGTCAACGCCCCCGGCACCGTCGACTCCGGCTACCGCGGTGAGCTGCTCGTCAACCTCGTCAACCTCGACCCGCACGAGGCGTTCACCGTCCGGGTCGGGGACCGCATCGCCCAGCTCGTCGTCCAGGAGTACCTCCACGCCGACTTCTCGGAGGCCGATTCGCTTCCGGGGAGCGCCCGGGGGGAGACTGGACACGGGTCCACCGGCGGCTTCGGCCCGTCCGTCCGCCGGTGACCCACCGCCCACCACCCGTCCCGAGGACCACACGACCGTGAGCATCTTCCGCAGGAACAAGTCCGCCGAGCCGGCCGCCCCCGACGAGCTCGACGACGTCACCCCGTCCGAGGTCGACGAGGAGGCCGCGGCCGACGACGCCGAGGTCGGGACCGAGGACGAGGTGGACCGCAGCGGCGGGCCGCACGACGTCGCCGACGTCGAGGGCCGTGACGGCCGGCTCGACCTCGGCGCGATCTGGGTGCGGGGCCTGCCGGGGATGGAGCTGCGGCTCGAGGTCGAGCAGGAGTCGCAGCAGGTCAACGCGGCGACCGCCGTCCTCGGCGAGTCGGCGCTCCAGCTCCAGGCCTTCGCCGCGCCGCGCTCCGAGGGCCTCTGGGGCGAGATCCGCCGCGAGATCGCGATGTCCGTCGAGCGCCAGGGCGGCACGGTCGAGGAGCTGCGCACCGACCTCGGCACCCAGCTGCGCACCCGGCTCCCGTCCGCGGGCCCGGACGGTCGCACCGTCTTCGCCCCGGCGACCTTCGTGGGGGTCGACGGCCCCCGCTGGTTCCTCCGCGGCGTGCTCTCCGGCCGCGCGGCCATCGACGACGACGCCGCCGAGCCGCTCCTCGAGGTCTTCCGCGAGGTGGTCGTCGTCCGCGGCGGCGACCCGATGGCTCCGCGCGAGCTCCTCCCGCTCCGGCTGCCGCAGGACGGCGCCCCCGAGGCCGCGGCCGACGCGGACGAGGACCGGACGCCGGACCTCGACCCGTTCGAGCGCGGTCCCGAGATCACCGAGGTGCGCTGATGAGCGTGCGCGAGCGGCTGCGTGACCTCACCCGCACCCCGTCCGAGCGCGACGACGCGGAGCTGCAGCAGCAGGCGGCGTCCGAGGGTGGCGACGACCTGTCCGCCCTCGCGCCGCGCTACCCGGCGTGCGTCTGCGGCACGGTCCGCGCCGTCACCCTGCCACCCAGGCGCAGCGTGCCCGCGCTCGTCGCGGAGGTCTGGGACGGCAAGGGCTCGGTCAACCTCGTGTGGGTCGGCCGGCGCTCCATCGGGGGCATCGAACCGGGGACCTTCCTGCGGGCCCGGGGCCGGGTCACGACGGTCAAGGGCACCCCCACGATCTTCAACCCCGCCTACGAGATCCTCCCGACGCAGTGACGGCCGAGCACACCCGGCCCCCGAGCGCGGAGACGGTCGAGGCCCTCATCCGGCACCGGCTCTCGACCGCCCTCGGCGGGTGGCGCGGGTCGCTCGAGACGGCGCTGCCCACCGTGGTGTTCGTGCTCGCGTGGTCGCTGAGCGACCACGACGTGCGCAGGGCGGCGGTCTGGGCGATCGGGGTCGCGCTCCTCCTCGCGCTCGTGCGGGTGGTGCAGCGATCCTCCCTCCAGCACGTGCTCGGCGCGGTGTTCGCCACGGCCGTCGCGGCGTTCTTCGCCCTGCGCTCGGGGCAGGCCCAGGACGCCTTCCTCCCCGGCATCCTCACGAGCGCGGGCTTCCTGCTCGCCTCGCTCGTCTCCATCCTCACCCGGTGGCCGGCCGTCGGCTTCCTCGTCGGGGCCGGCGACCCCCGGGCCGCGGAGGATCCCTTCGGCTGGCGGCGCGACCGCGGGATGGTGCGGGTCTGCTCCCGGCTCACGTGGGTCCTCGTCGCGATCTACCTCGTCCGGCTGGTGCTCATGGTGCCCCTCTACCTCGCCGAGCAGGTGACGCTCCTCGGCGTCGCGAAGGTCGTCCTCGGCTGGCCGCTCTGGGTCGCCGGGCTGGCCGTCATGGGCTGGCTGCTCGTCTCCGGGCACACCCCGCTCGAGCCCGAGGACGAGCCGGTGCTCGAGGTCGACTGACCGCCCGGCCGCAGGAGGTCAGCCCTCCTCGTCCTCCTCGCGCTTCTGGCGCCGGCCGGGGGAGAGGAGCGACTCCAGCTCGGACTCGGCCTCCGGCGTCGTGACGAAGAGCAGCTCGTCGAGCGGCTCGAGGGCGTCGTCGCGGCTCGGGGCGATCGCGTGACCGTCCCGGATGATGGCGGTCCGCACCGTGTCCCCGGGGGACGGCCCGTCGCCGACCCGCGCGCCCGAGGAGGGGCTGCCGACCGGGAGAGTCATCTCGACCATCATCGCTCGGCCCTGCTGGAACTCGAAGATGCGCACGAGGTCGCCGACGCTCACGGCCTCCTCGACGAGGGCCGTCATGAGGCGCGGGGTGGACACCGCGACGTCGACGCCCCACGCCTCGTCGAACATCCACTCGTTCTTGGGGTTGTTGACCCGGGCGACCGTCCGCGGCACGCCGAACTCGGTCTTGGCCAGGAGGGAGAGCACGAGGTTGACCTTGTCGTCGCCGGTCGCCGCGACGACGACGTCGCAGTCGGCGAGGCCGGCCTCGGAGAGCGTGTCGATCTCGCAGGCGTCGGCCTGGAGCCAGCTGGCGTCCGGGACCTTCGAGACGCGCTCGCCGTCGGCCTCGCGGTCGACGAGCAGGACGCTGTGGCCGTTGCGGATCAGCTCGCGGGCGATGGAGCGCCCGACGCTGCCGGCTCCGGCGATGACGACGCGCATGGAGGGTGGCCTTTCGGGGTCAGTGGGTCGGGGGCGGCCCGTCGAGCACGCGCTCGGCGGTGGCGAGGTCCTCGCGCAGCAACGCGAGGTGGACGAGGTCGCCCTCCTGGTAGACCGTGTCGGCCCCGGGCAGGAAGCCGTCGCCGAGGCGCGTCACGTACGCGAGGCGCCCGCCGGTGGCCGCCTCGACCTCGGCCAGCCGGTGCCCGACCCAGGCCGCGGAGATCGGCATCTCGGCGATGACGACGTGGCCCGAGGGGTCGGTGTACTCCGGCACGTGTCCCTGGGGCAGCAGCCGCCGGAGCATCTGGTCGCTGGTCCACTTGACCGTCGCGACGGTCGGGATGCCGAGCCGCTGGTAGATCTCGGCACGGCCGGGGTCGTAGATGCGGGCGACGACGTTCTCGACGCCGAACTTCTCGCGGGCCACGCGGGCGGCGAGGATGTTCGAGTTGTCGCCGCTGGAGACCGCGGCGAAGGCGTAGGCGTCCTCGATGCCGGCGGCGCGCAGGGTGTCGCGGTCGAAGCCGACGCCGGTGACCGTGCGGCCCTCGAACGAGGTGCCGAGGCGGCGGAAGGCCGACTCGTCCTGGTCGACGACGGCGACCTCGTGGCCGGCCCGCTCCAGGGCCCGGGCGAGGGAGGCGCCGACGCGGCCGCAGCCCATGATGACGAAGTGCACGACGCCGACGCTACTACGGGCCCGCCCGCCCGGGTCGGCCGTCCGGCCGGTGCCCGTGGACACCGCCCCACGGAACACCGCCCGCCCTGAATACAGTGGGCCTCGTGTCCACACCGGGTCGTCTCGTCAAGCGCGTCATCCTCGGGCGCGCGATGCGCAGCGACCGGCTGGGCGAGACGCTGCTGCCGAAGAAGCTCGCCCTCCCGGTGTTCGCCAGCGACGCCCTCTCGTCGGTGGCCTACGCCCCGGACGAGATCCTCCTCACCCTCGGGCTCGCCGGCGGCACGCTCGCGCTGACCCAGTCGTGGAAGATCGCGCTCGTCGTCGTCGCCGTGATGGCCGTCGTCATCATGAGCTACCGGCAGAACGTGCACGCCTACCCGAGCGGCGGAGGCGACTACGAGGTCGCGAGCGTCAATCTCGGGCCGCGGGCCGGGCTCACCGTGGCGAGCGCGCTGCTCGTCGACTACGTGCTGACCGTCGCGGTGTCGGTGTCGTCGGGCGTCCAGAACGCCGCGTCCGCCTTCACCTTCATCCGCGGGCACGAGGCGCTGGCCGCCGTGGTGATCATCATGGCGCTCACGGCGATGAACCTGCGGGGGGTGCGCGAGTCGGGGACCGCGTTCGCCATCCCGACGTACCTCTTCATGGCGAGCGTGCTCGGGATGGCCGCGTTCGGGGTCTTCCGCAAGGTCTCCGGCGACCTGCCGCTCGCCGAGAGCGCGCCGCTGACGATCCGGCCCGAGGACGGCTTCGGCCAGCTGGGCACCATCGCGATGGCCTTCCTCTTCCTCCGCGCCTTCTCCTCGGGCTGTGCCGCGCTCACCGGCGTCGAGGCCATCTCCAACGGCGTCCCGGCGTTCAAGAAGCCGAAGAGCCAGAACGCCGCCAACACCCTCCTGCTCATGGGCACCATCTCGGTCACGATGCTCATGTCGATGATCGCGCTGGCCGGCTGGACCCAGGTCAAGATCGCCGACGACGAGGCCAACCAGCTGCTGCGCGACGGCGTGCCGGTCGGCGACGACTACGTCCAGGACACGGTGATGGGCCAGGTGTCCAAGGCCGTCTTCTCGAACTTCCACCTCGGCGTGGTGGTCGTCTCGATCGTCACCGGCCTCATCCTCGTCCTCGCCGCGAACACCGCGTTCAACGGCTTCCCCGTCCTCGGGTCGATCCTCGCCCGCGACGGCTTCCTCCCGCGCCAGCTGCACACCCGTGGCGACCGGCTCGCGTTCTCCAACGGCATCCTCATCCTCGCCGGTGCAGCGGCCGCGCTCGTCGTCGTGTTCAACGCCGACGTCACCCGGCTCATCCAGCTGTACATCGTCGGGGTGTTCGTCTCGTTCACGTTGTCGCAGACCGGGATGGTGCGGCACTGGAACCGCTACCTGCGGGTCGAGAAGGACCCCGCGGCCCGGGCCCGGATGATGCGCAGCCGCGTCATCAACGGCGTCGGCGCGACGATGTCCGGCCTCGTCCTGCTCGTCGTCCTCGCGACCAAGTTCATCCACGGCGCGGGTTACGCGATCGCCGCGATGGCTGTCCTCTTCTTCCTCATGCTGGGCATCCGCCGCCACTACGACCACGTGCGCGACGAGCTGAGCGTCAGGGAGGGAGACACCAAGGCGCAGATGCTGCCCTCACGGGTCCACGCGATCGTCCTCGTCGCGAAGATCCACAAGCCGACGCTCCGGGCGCTCGCCTACGCCCGGGCCACCCGCCCCTCGGTCCTCGAGGCGATCACCGTCTCGGTCGACCCGGACGAGACCAAGGCCCTGCAGCAGGAGTGGGACCGCCGCGACATCCCCGTGCCGCTCAAGGCCCTGGACAGCCCCTATCGCGAGATCACCCGGCCGGTCACCGAGTACGTGAAGTCGATCCGCACCGACAACCCGCGCGACATCGTCGTCGTCTACATCCCGCAGTACGTCGTCGGTCACTGGTGGGAGCAGCTTCTGCACAACCAGAGCGCGCTGCGGCTGCGCACCCGGCTGCTCTTCACCCCGGGCGTCATGGTCTCCTCGGTGCCCTGGCAGCTCGCGTCCTCCGAGGGGGCCGAGGAGCGGATGGACGGCCCGGTCGCCGGCGACGTCCGTCGCGGCGAGTGATGCCCGACCGGGGGCCCGGCCTCGCGGTCGGCGACGAGGTCGAGGTAGAGGTCACCGCGTTCGCGCACGGCGGGCACTGCGTCGCCCGGCACGACGGCCAGGTGCTCTTCGTCCGGCACACCCTGCCCGGTGAGCGCGTGCGGGCCCGGGTGACCGAGGTCGGCTCCGGGGCCCGCTTCGTGCGGGCGGACGCGGTCGGCGTCGTCTCGGCCTCGCCGGACCGGGTCGAGCCCCCGTGCCCGTGGAGCGGGCCGGGGGCCTGTGGCGGCTGCGACCTCCAGCACGTCGACCTCGCCGCGCAGCGCCGGCTCAAGGCCGGGGTGGTGCGCGAGCAGCTGCGCCGGCTGGCCGGCCTCGACGCGGAGGTCGAGGTCGAACCGGTCCCCGGCGACGCGGACGGGCTCGGGTGGCGCACGCGCGTCGAGTTCGCCGTGGACCCCGCCGGGCGGGCCGGCCTGCGCCGCCACCGCTCGCACGAGGTGGTCCGCGTCGACACCTGCCGGATCGCCACGCCCGGGGTGGACTCGCTGGCCGTGACCGCGCGCACCTGGCCGGGGGTCGAGGCCGTCGACGCCGTCGCCCCGTCGGTCGGACCACCGGTGGCGGTCGCGGTCCCGGCCGAGGAGGTCCCGGAGGTCACCGAGCGGGTCGTCGCCGCCTGGGGACCGTCCGGTGCGCCGACCCGGTTCGAGCACGACTTCACGGTGTCGGCCCGCGGCTTCTGGCAGGTGCACCCCGGCGCCGCCGCCACCTTCCTCGCGGCGGCGATGGAGGGGCTCGCGGTCCGACCGGGGGAGCGGGCCCTCGACCTCTACTCCGGCGTGGGGCTCTTCGCGGCGGCGCTCTCCGACGCGGTCGGACCGGACGGCCAGGTGGTCGCCGTCGAGGCCGACCGCGACGCCGTGGCCCGCGCCACCGCCGACCTCGCCGGCCGCGGCAACGTCGTGGTCCTCGGGGCGCGGGTCGACGACGCGTTCGGGCTCCCGCGCACCGACCGACGACGCGGGCGCGCCGGGGGGCCCGGCCGCCGCCGTCCGACGCGCTCGCCCCTGCTGCCGCAGCGGGCCGACGTCGTCGTCCTCGACCCGCCGCGCACCGGGGCCGGGGTGGCGGTCGTCGGCGCGGTCACCGACCTGCGCCCGCGGGTCGTCGCCTACGTCGCCTGCGACCCCGCGGCGCTCGCCCGCGACACCGCGGCGCTGCTGGAGCGTGGCTACCGGCTCGCGGCGCTGCGGGCCTTCGACGCGTTCCCGATGACCCACCACGTCGAGTGCGTGGCCCACTTCGTGCCCGACGCCGGATGATGCGGGGGCCGGGTGCGCGGCCCACGCGGCGGACGGCCCTCGGGCTCGCGGCCCTGTCGGCCGGCGGGCTGCTCGGCGGCTGCGGGCGGCCGTCGACCCCGTCGGACCCGTCGACCCCACCCACCGCAGAGGGCGGTGTCGAGCGGATCGAGTACGGCTCGGACGCGGCCCAGTTCGTCGAGCTGACCCGTCCCCGCGGCGCCTCCCGTGGCACGGTCGTCGTCCTCCACGGCGGGTTCTGGCTCGAGGCGTACGACGTCTCGCTCGCCCGGCCGCTGGCCGCCGACCTCGCCGCGCGGGGGTGGACGGCGCTCGCCGTCGAGTACCGGCGGGTCGGCGGTGGGGGCGGCTACCCGGCGACCCTCGACGACGTGTCGGCCGCGCTCGACCTGCTGGCCGGCCGGACGGGGGCCGGCCCGCTCGTGGTGCTGGGGCACTCCGCCGGGGGCCAGCTGGCCGTGTGGGCCGCGACCCGGCGCCGGCTCGCGCGGTGGCGGTCCGCCCGGGTCGTGCCGACCCACGTCGTCGCGCAGGCCGGTGTCCTCGACCTGCGGGCCGCCGCCGCAGAGGACCTCGGTGGCGGAGCGGTGCGGGGCTTCCTCGGCGGGTCGCCGGGCGAGCGGCCGGCGGCGTACGCCGCCGCCGACCCGCGCTCGCTCGTCCCCGCCGGCGTCCCCGTCGTCTGCGTCCACGGCCGGGACGACGCCACCGTGCCGATCGAGCAGTCGCGCTCCTACGTGCGGGCCGCGCGGGCCGCCGGGGCCGGGGCGAGCCTCGTGGAGGTACCGGGCGACCACCTCGACCAGGTCGACACCGGGTCGCGGGCGTGGGCCCGCACCCTGGCCGTCCTCGACGACCTCTGACCCGGTCCGAGCACGTGTCCGAGCACCGGCCGGAGCACTCCCTCGCGACACCCACACGGCGGGCATAGGCTCGACGGGACCGACCCGGTGTGGTTAGATATCTTGACGTCAAGATAAATGACGGGACCGCGCGACGACGCAGCGACCCGGAAGGGAGACCCGGTGGCCAGCACGAACAGCTTCGACGCCCACGGCACGCTCGAGGTGGGTGAGCAGTCCTACGAGATCTACCGGCTCGCGTCGGTCGAGGGCCACGAGACCCTCCCGTACAGCCTCAAGGTGCTGCTCGAGAACCTGCTGCGCACGGAGGACGGCGCGAACATCACGGCCGACCACATCCGCGCCCTCGGCGGCTGGGACGAGAACGCCGACCCGGACACCGAGATCCAGTTCACGCCGGCGCGCGTCATCATGCAGGACTTCACCGGGGTGCCGTGCGTCGTCGACCTCGCGACGATGCGCGAGGCGATGAAGGACCTCGGCGGCGACGCGACGAAGATCAACCCGCTCGCGCCGGCCGAGCTCGTCATCGACCACTCCGTGCAGATCGACGTCTTCGGCCGGGCCGACGCCTTCGAGCGCAACGTCGAGATCGAGTACCAGCGCAACGGCGAGCGCTACAAGTTCCTCCGCTGGGGCCAGACCGCGTTCGACGACTTCAAGGTCGTCCCGCCGGGCACCGGCATCGTCCACCAGGTCAACATCGAGCACCTGGCTCGCACGGTCATGGTCCGTGACGGCGTCGCCTACCCCGACACCTGCGTCGGCACCGACAGCCACACGACGATGGTCAACGGCCTCGGCGTCCTCGGCTGGGGCGTCGGCGGCATCGAGGCCGAGGCCGCGATGCTCGGCCAGCCGGTCTCGATGCTCATCCCGCGGGTCGTCGGCTTCAAGCTGTCCGGCGCGATCCCGGACGGCGCCACCGCCACCGACGTGGTCCTCACGATCACCGAGATGCTGCGCAAGCACGGTGTCGTCGGCAAGTTCGTCGAGTTCTACGGTGAGGGCGTCGCGGCGGTGCCGTTGGCCAACCGCGCGACGATCGGCAACATGAGCCCCGAGTTCGGCTCCACCTGCGCGATCTTCCCGATCGACGGCGTCACCCTCGACTACCTGCGCCTCACCGGCCGCTCCGAGGAGTCGGTCGCGCTCGTCGAGGCGTACGCCAAGGAGCAGGGGATGTGGCTCGACCCGAGCCGCGAGGCCCGCTACAGCGAGTACCTCGAGCTCGACCTGTCGACCGTCGTGCCGTCGATCGCCGGCCCGAAGCGTCCCCAGGACCGCATCGTCCTCACCGAGGCCAAGCAGTCCTTCCGCGAGGTGCTGCCCACCTACGTCTCGCACGAGGAGGGCTCGGACGGTGAGGCCTCGTCCTTCCCGGCCTCCGACCCGACCCCGCAGGGCAGCCCGGACGGCCGCAACGGCGGTGACGCCCCGGCGCACTCGCACGGTGCCGGTCGCCCGTCGAAGAAGGTCACCGTGACGACCGCCGACGGCGCGTCGTTCGAGATCGACCACGGCATCGTCTCGATCGCCTCGATCACCTCGTGCACGAACACCTCGAACCCGTCGGTGATGATGGCCGCCGCGATGCTCGCGAAGAACGCCGTCGAGCGCGGCCTCACGGTCGCGCCGTGGGTCAAGACCTCGATGGCGCCGGGCTCGAAGGTCGTCACCGGCTACTACGAGAAGGCCGGCATGTGGCCCTACCTCGAGAAGCTCGGCTTCCACCTCGTCGGCTACGGCTGCACGACCTGCATCGGCAACTCGGGCCCGCTGAACGACGAGATCAGCCAGGCCATCAACGACAACGACCTGGCCGTCGTCTCGGTGCTCTCCGGCAACCGCAACTTCGAGGGCCGGATCAACCCCGACGTCAAGATGAACTACCTCGCCTCGCCGCCGCTGGTGATCGCCTACGCGCTGGCCGGGACGATGGACTTCGACTTCGAGACCGAGCCGCTCGGGCAGGACGAGTCCGGCGCCGACGTCTTCCTCCGCGACATCTGGCCGGCCCCGGCCGACGTCGAGGCGACCATCCAGCGGGCGATCAGCCAGGAGATGTTCACCGAGGACTACGCCGACGTGTTCGCCGGCGACGAGCGCTGGCAGTCGCTGCCGACGCCGGAGGGCGACACCTTCGACTGGGACGCCGACTCCACCTACGTCCGCAGGCCCCCGTACTTCGAGGGCATGGGGATGGACCCGGAGCCCGTGTCCGACATCAGCGGTGCGCGGGTCCTGGCGAAGCTCGGCGACTCCGTGACCACCGACCACATCAGTCCGGCGGGATCGATCAAGGGCGACAGCCCGGCCGGCACCTACCTCGCCGAGCACGGCGTCGAGCGCAAGGACTTCAACTCCTACGGCTCGCGGCGCGGCAACCACGAGGTGATGATCCGCGGCACCTTCGCGAACATCCGGTTGAAGAACCTCCTCCTCGACGGCGTCGAGGGCGGCTTCACCCGCAACTTCCTCGCCGGCGGCGAGCAGACCTCGATCTACGACGCCTCCGCCGCCTACCAGGCGGCCGGTGTCCCGCTCGTCGTCCTCGCCGGCAAGGAGTACGGCTCCGGGTCCTCGCGCGACTGGGCGGCCAAGGGCACCGCGCTGCTCGGGGTCAAGGCGGTCATCGCCGAGTCCTACGAGCGCATCCACCGCTCCAACCTCATCGGGATGGGCGTCCTGCCGCTCCAGTTCCCGCAGGGTGAGTCGGCCGAGTCCCTCGGGCTCAACGGCACGGAGACGTTCTCGGTGACCGGGATCGAGGCCCTCAACGACGGCACGACGCCACGCACCGTCTCGGTCGTCGCCATCGCCGAGGACGGTTCGGAGACCTCGTTCGACGCGGTCGTCCGGATCGACACCCCCGGTGAGGCCGACTACTACCGCAACGGCGGCATCCTCCAGTACGTGCTGCGCAGCCTCGTGCGCTGACGTCGCCGCCCGGCACACGCCGCCCCGGACCCTCACCGTCCGGGGCGGCGTGCCGCGTCCCCCGGGGAGCGCCCCGGGGTGGTCCTCAGCCCTTCTCGGCGCCGGCGTTGGCGCCCTGGGTGAAGTAGCGCTGGAAGAGGACGAAGACCAGCGCCGTCGGGATGGTCATGAGCAGGCCGGCGGCCATCGTGATCGGGAACTGGTTGCCCGAGCCCAGTCCGCCGGAGGTCAGGCTCGCGACGCCGCGGGTCAGGGTGTACAGGCGCGGGTCGTCGGCGGCGATGATGAAGTGCGCCAGCTCGTTCCACGACCCCTGGAACGAGAGGATGGTCAGGGTGATGACGGCCGGGCGGGCCATCGGCAGCACGATCGACCAGAAGATCCGGAAGGTGCCGGCGCCGTCGATCCGGGCCGCCTCCTCGACCGAGGCGGGAATCGTCTCGAAGAACTGCTTCATGATGAAGACGCCGGCGGCGTCGACGAGCAGCGGGAGGATGAGCGCCGGGTAGGTGTTGTAGATCCCGAGGTAGTTGAGCACGAGGAACTTCGGGATGAGCAGGACGATGCCCGGCACCGCCAGCACGGCGAGGATCGCCGTGAAGACCGCCTCGCGGCCCCGGAACCTCAGCCGGGCCAGCGCGTAGCCCGCGAGCGAGTTGAAGAACACCCGGCCGATGGTCACGCAGACGGTGACGACGACCGAGTTGGTGAACCACAACGGGAAGTCGGTCTCGGCGAGCCGCCGGAACGCCTCGGTCGTCACCGGGTTCGGGACGAGGCCGAGGGGCCGCCCGACGGCGTCCCCGTTGGTCTTGAGCGAGGTGGAGAGCTGGACCACGAACGGGTAGATGTAGATGACCGCGAAGACGACGAGGGCGAGGTAGACGGCCAGCTTCCTGCCCCGGCCGCCCGACCGCTCGGCGGCGGTCCCTGCCCGCATCGGTCGCATGAGCTCGGCCTCGGCCCGGGCCCGGGCCTCCGGGGCGACGCTGTCGGTGGGGGCGAGGTCGCTCATGCCGCCGCCCCCGATCCGGCCGCCCGCTGCTGGCGTCGCTGCCGCCGCTCGGCCCGCTTGCGGGCCGCCTCGTCCTTGTCGCGCAGGACGAAGCGCTGCAGCGAGGTGAGCACGAAGATGAGCACGAAGAGGATGAACGCGATCGCGGCGCCCTGGCCCCACTGCTGCTGGCCGAAGGCGGCCTGGTACGAGAGGTAGGCCGGGGTGAGCGTCGTCTTCGCCGGGCCGCCCTGGGTCATGACGTACATCTGGTCGAACACCTGCCAGGTGCCGATCACCCCGAGCGTCACGACGAGGAGGATCGTCGGGCGCAGGTGCGGGACGGTGACGTTCCGGAACCGCTGCCAGCGGTTCGCGCCGTCGACCAGCGCGGCCTCCTCGACCTCGGTGGGCAGGTCCTGGAGGGCGGCGATGAACATGAGCATGAAGGTGCCGGTCGTCGTCCAGACCACCTGGAGCATGATCGCCGAGAGCGCGACCGACGGCCCGGAGATCCACTGCCACACCGGAAGTCCGGCGATGACCGTGTCGTTGAGACCGGACGGCGGTCTGTCGATGCTCCACAGGCCGAGCCCCTGGCCGACGAGGTGGATGAGGCCACGCGGGTCGGAGAACCACGTCGGGCCGTCGATCCCGAAGATCCCGAGGAAGCGGTTGACCGCACCGGTGCCGGTGAAGAGGAAGAGGAAGACGAGGGAGATCGCGACCGAGGAGACGACTGACGGGAAGTAGAAGGCGGTGCGGAAGAAGGTGCGTCCCTTGAGGAAGCGCTGGTTGACGATGACGGCGAGGAGCAGGGCGCCGACGGTCTGGAGGGGGACTACCCCGATGACGTAGTAGAAGGTGTTGCGCAGCGAGATCATGAAGTCCTGCTGCGAGAGCCCCGGGCCCGCGAGCAGCGCCCGGTAGTTGTCGGTCCCGACGAAGCCGACGCCGGTCGAGAAGGGGCTGCCCCGGCCGGACCAGTCGGTGAACGAGACCCACAGCGCCATGACGATGGGCACGACGAGGAACAGCCCGAGGACGACGAGCACCGGCGTGACGAACAGCCATCCGGCGCCGGACTGACGCTGCGGCGCCCCGCGGCGGCGTCCGGCGCCCGGGACCCCGCCCCGTGGGGCCCGGCCGGTGCCGGACCCCACGGACGTCTGGGTGGTGGTCACTTCCCGAGCACCGCGCCGGCGTTGGTGTCGAAGCCCTTGAGGACGCTCGACAGGTCGGCGCCGCCGAAGTTCTCGAGCTTGGAGTTGAGGTCGGCGACCACCTGCTCCATCCCCGGGGCGTTGATCGGGCCGTGGCCGTACTCACCACCGGCGATGAACGGGGCGTCCTCCGGGAACTTCGTCTTGTACTGGTCGGCCGCGGACTGCCGGCTCGGCATGACCCCGAACGCGTCGGCGAAGGCCATCTGCTGCTCGACCGTCGTCAGGGACTTCACGAGGTCGACGGCCTGCGCCTGGGCCGTGGAGTCGGAGGCGATGCCCCAGCACTGGGTGAACTGGAGGGTGCCCTTGCCCTTCGGCCCGGCGGGCAGCTCGACGGTCTTGTACTTGAGGTCGGGGTAGTCGTTCTTCACCGCGCCCTTGATCCAGTTGCCCTCGATCGTCATCGCGGCCTTCTTGGTGCCGAACGCCTCACCGCCCCAGCCGGAGTCGAGCTGGTTGGACATCTTGAAGTTGCCGGCCTTGACGTTGCGCTGCACGTACTGGAGCGCCTCGGTGACGGCCGGGGTGCTCGCCGTCGGCTTGGTTCCGTCCTCGGAGAGCCACCAGCCGCCGTTCTGCACGACGAAGGCGCCGAGCCGGTCGATCCCGACCCCGATGCCGAGCCCGACCTGGTCCTTGGTCGTGAGCTTCTTCGAGACGGCCTCGAGCTGCTCCCACGTCGTCGGGACGTCGGCGTCGGTGAGCCCGGCCTTGGCCCAGGAGTCGGTGTTGATCTCGAGGGCGAGGGTGGAGAAGTCCTTGGGGACGCAGTACTGCTTGCCGTCGTAGGTGAAGGTCCGGCGCAGCGACTCGTAGAAGTCGCTGTTGTCCTTGAACTGGTCGGCGTAGGCGAAGAGGCTGCCGTTCTTCGCGTAGTCGGCGAACCGCGAGGCGTCGAGGTAGAAGACGTCGGCCGGCTTGCCGCTCGCGAAGCCCTGGGCGAGCTGCTGGTTCATGTCGCTCGCGACGGTGACCGTCACGGTGTTCCCGCTCTTCTTGGCCCAGGCGTCGGCGGCCGCCTTGACGGCGTTGGTCTCGGCGTCGCCGGAGGACGCGATGAGCATCTTGAGGTCGACCGGGCCGCTCGCCGAGGCGGGGGCGCTGGAGCCGCTGTCGTCCTTGAACCCCCCTCCGCCACAGGCGCTCAGGGTGAGTGCTCCGGCGATGGCCAAGGCCAGGCTGGTCGTGCGGACGGTGCGCGTCATCGGGTGACTCCTTCGTCGGGGTGGTGCGCGGGGGAGGGGGAGGCCGGTCAGGCCCGGGTGCTGCGGGAGGTGGTCAGGGTGGGCAGGAGCAGGCGCCCCTCGTCGGGGGCCGGGTCGCCGACGAGCGCCGAGCTGACGAGCCGCAGCGACTCCTCGGCGATGGCGTCGAAGGGCTGGGCGACGGACGTGAGGTGGTGCATCGAGGCGGTCTCGGACCCGTCGAAGCCGACGATGCCGAGGTCGGCGCCGGGCTCGAGCCCGGCGCGGACGGCCGCGTGGTGCACCCCGAGGGCGAGGACGTCCGAGGCGCAGACGACGGCGTCGCCGGGCGAGAGGTGGCCCAGCAGGCCGGTGGCGGCGCGCACGGCGTCGTCGAGGTCCTGCTCGGCCTCCCCCTCGGGCCCGAGGGCGTCAGCCGCGACCGCGGCCCGGTGCCAGCCCTCGCGACGGTCGTCCCCCACGACCGAGCCTGACGGCCAGCCGAGGAACCCCACCCGCCGGTAGCCCTGCGTCAGGCAGTGCTCGACGGCGGCGCGGGTGCCGGCGCCGCCGTCGACGTCGACCCAGCGGGTGAAGGTGGGGTCGTCCCAGACCCGCCCGAAGGTCGCGTAGGGGATGCCCTGGTCCTCGAGCCACGGCGGCCGCGGGTCGCCGTGGTGGGTCTCGGCGAGGAGGAAGGCGTCGACGAGCCGGCCGGCCCACATCGTCCGGTAGCCCTCGAGCATCGGGTGGCCGGTCTCGGAGCCGAACGGGACGACGTGGCAGTCGAACCGGGCCGCCCGCAGGGAGAGGGCGGTGAGGACCGGGGCGGTCGTCGCGTTGTGCGAGCCGAGGGTGTGCAGCTCGACGCCGATGGCTCCGGCGCGCCGGTTGCGCAGCGACTGGGCCGAGCTCGAGGGGTGGTAGCCGAGCTCGTCGATGGCGGCGCGGACCCGTTCGAGGGTGTCGGCGCGGACCCGGTCGGGGTTGTTGACGGCATTGCTCACGGTCTGCCGGCTCACCCCGGCGGCGCGCGCGACGTCGTGGATGGTGACGCGGTCGCCGTCCGGCGGGTGCGGTGTCATCGGTCCTCCTCGACCCGGGCGTCGGGGCCCGTCCCGTCCTGCTGTGAACGTTCAAACCACTGAGGGAAAGGCATTGATTTGAACGATCAAATGGATAGGGTCGTCACTGTGCATCCTCCCGACGCCGGAAGTCAAGACCCCCCGACCGCGCCCGAGCGCTCGCGGCAGCCGTGGCTCCACCGGCTCGAGGTGGCGGTCCGGGGTCCGGTGACGTGCCTCGCCGCGTCGGACGGCGACGTCGACGCCGGGGCGCCCGCTTCGGAGGCCGCCGGCCTCTTCGTCGACGACCGGAGGGTGGTCCACCGCCTCCTGCTCCGGGTCGACGGGCGGGCGCCGACCGGGGTCGTCGCCGCCAGCCGCGGCGGCCGCACCGAGACCCTCGCGGTCGCCCGGCACCTGGGTGACCCCGGGCCGGACCCGACCGTCGAGGTGGCGCGCCGGCGGCTGCTCACCGACCGTGGTCTCGACGAGACGGTCGAGGTCCGCAACCGCTCGGCGGAGCCCGTGCGCTGCGTCGTCGAGCTGCGGCTCTCCGGTGACGGCGCCGACCTGCATGACGTCAAGCACGGTGTCGCACAGCCGCATCCGTTGCCGGTTCTCGTCGCGGACGGCACGGCGTCGTGGGCCGACGACCGGCACGCGGTCTCCGTCCGGGGCGAGGGAGCGCAGGTCCTGGTCGACGGCCCGGACGCGGTGCTGCGCTGGACGCTCGAGGTGCCGCCCGCCGGCCGCCGCGAGGTGACCGGCAGCGTCGTCGCGGCGCGGGTGGCGGCGACGGCCTTCGACGCGGAGGGCGGCGTCGAGGCCCTCGACCTCGACGCGGTGCGGGTGGAGGCCGGCGACGCCCGGCTCGGGCACACCGTCGCACACGGGATCGACGACCTGCGCCACCTCGCGATGCGCGACCCGCTCGCGCCCGAGGACGTCTTCGCGGCGGCGGGCACGCCGTGGTACCTCACCCTCTTCGGCCGGGACGCGGTCTGGGCGGCGCGCCTGGCCCTGCCGTTCGGCACCGACCTCGCCCGTGGGACGCTCCGCGCGCTGGCCCGGCGCCAGGGGCGGACCGACGACGTCGCGACCGCCGAGGCGCCCGGCAAGATCCCGCACGAGGTCCGGCGGACCGCGTTCGGCAGCTCCGGGGGGATGGTCCTGCCGACGACCTACTACGGCACGGTCGACGCCACGCCGCTGTGGGTCTGCCTGCTCCACGACGCATGGCGCTGGGGGCTCCCGGCCGCGGAGGTCCGCGATCTGGCACCCGCCCTGCACGCGGCGCTCGGGTGGATGGAGCGCGCGGTGCGGGAGAGCCCCGACGGCTTCCTGCGCTACCTCGACGAGTCGGGGACCGGCCTGGCCAACCAGGGCTGGAAGGACTCGGGCGACTCGATGCGCGACGCCGTCGGACAGGTCGCCGTCGGGCCCATCGCCCTCGTCGAGACCCAGGCCTACGCCGTCGAGGCGGCGCGGTCCGCCGCGAGCCTCCTCGAGGAGGTCCTCGGTGCCGACGGCGACCCCTGGCGGGCCTGGGCGGGAGCCCTCGCAGGCCGGGTCGAGGAGCGGTTCTGGGTCGACACCGGCGGCCGGCGCGTCCTCGCCATGGCCCTCGACGGTGCCGGTCGGCCGGTCGACGGGCTGGGGAGCAACATCGGCCACGTCCTCGGCACCGGAACGCTCGGGGCGGCCGGCGAGGCCCGCGTCGCCGCAGCGCTCGCCGGGCCGGACCTGCTCGGGCCGCTCGGCGTCTCGACGCTGGCCCGGGGCAACCCCGCGTTCAACCCGATCGGGTACCACACCGGCTCGGTCTGGACCCACGACAGCGCCATCTGCGGGCTCGGGCTGGCCCGCGCCGGGCACCTCGACGGCGCGACGGCCGTCGTGCGCGCCCTCGTCGACGTCGCCGCGGCCAGCGGGTACCGGTGGCCCGAGCTCTACGGGGCCGACCCCGTCCTCGGCCGGCCGGCCCCCTACCCGGCGAGCTGCCGGCCGCAGGCCTGGGCGGCGGCGAGCACCGGCGCGCTCGTCACCATCGCGCTCGGGCTGCGGCCCGACGCCCCGGGCGGCACGCTGCACCTCGCCCCGCTGGCCTCGGCGCCGTTCGGGGCGCTGCGCGTCGAGGGACTGCGGCTCGGCGGGGCGCCCGTCGCGGTCTCCGTCGACGCCGAGGGGCAGGTCGTCTCGGTCGACGCTCCGGCGGGAGTCGACGTCGTCGTCGGCTGACCGGCCCCCCGGTCGCCTCCCTCAGGTGGGGACGGGTGCCGGGGCGTCCGCCATCGCCGCCGCGAGGGTGCGACCGTCGTCCGGGTCGACGAGGAGGAAGGACCCGCCGCTGCGTGAGCGGGCGTACTCCTCGACGGGCAGGGCGGAGGCCAGGCGCACCGTCACCCGGCCGATGTCGTTGAGCGACAGCGAGTCGGCGGCCGACAGCTCGAGCGCGTCGAGGTCGAGCCGGCCGTCGACGGAGCGGACGACGGCGAGCACCGTGCGCGCGCCGTGCTTGACGAGCAGGCGGGCGCCGGGGTGCAGCGGGGTGTCGGCGAGCCAGCAGACGAGGGCCTCGACGTCCTGGGTGAGCAGCGGCACCGCATCGGCGGCGACGACCACGTCGCCCCGGCTGACGTCGACGTCGTCGGCGAGCCGGAGGGTGACCGACTGAGGCGCGACGGCGACCTCCAGCGAGCGCTCGCCGAGGTCGATCCCGACGACCCGCGTCCGGGTGCCCGCGGGCTGCACGACGACCTCGTCGCCGACCCGGACGGCGCCGGAGGCAACCGGCCCCGCGTAGCCGCGGTACTCGACGTGCTCGGCCGAGCGGGCCGCACCCTGCGGCCGGATGACGGCCTGGACCGGCAGGCGGAAGTGCTCGGCAGCCGGGTCGGCGGCGGGCTCGAGGGTCTCGAGGAGCTCGAGCAGCGACGGCCCGTCGTACCACGGCGTGGACGCCGACCGCTCGACGACGTTGTCCCCGTGGAGGGCCGAGACCGGCACGGCGTGGGCGTCCGGGATGCCGAGCGCGGTGGCGATCCGGCGGACGTCGGCGGCGACCGTGGCGAACACCTCCTCGCTGTGCTCGACGAGGTCGATCTTGTTGACCGCGATGACGACGTGCGGCACGCGCATCAGGCCGGCGACCGCGAGGTGCCGGCGGGTCTGCTCCAGCACGCCCTTGCGCGCGTCGACGAGGAGCACGAGAGCGTCGGCGGTCGAGGAGCCGGTCACCGTGTTGCGCGTGTACTGCACGTGGCCGGGGCAGTCGGCGAGCACGAAGGAGCGCTTCGCGGTCGCGAAGTAGCGGTAGGCGACGTCGATGGTGATGCCCTGCTCGCGCTCGGCGCGCAGGCCGTCGGTGAGCAGTGCGAGGTCGGCGCCCTCGAGCCCGCGGGCGCGGCTGACCCGCTCGACGGCGTCGAGCTGGTCGGCGAGGACGGACTTGCTGTCGTGCAGCAGCCGGCCGACGAGGGTGGACTTGCCGTCGTCGACCGATCCGGCGGTCGCGAGGCGCAGCAGGGTCGGCATCTCAGAAATACCCTTCCTTCTTGCGGTCCTCCATGGCGGCCTCGGACAGCCGGTCGTCGGCCCGGGTCGCCCCGCGCTCGGTGACGCGGGTCGCCGCCACCTCGGCGACGACGTCGGCCACGGTGGCGGCGTCGCTCTCGACCGCTCCGGTGCACGACATGTCGCCGACGGTCCGGTAGCGCACCCTCCGCCGCTCGACCGCCTCGCCGTCCCGGGGCGGCGACCACGGGCCGACCGCGATGAGCATCCCGTCGCGCTCGACGACCTCGCGCTCGTGCGCGTAGTAGAGGTCGGGCAGCTCGATGCCCTCCCGCTCGACGTAGCGCCACACGTCGAGCTCGGTCCAGTTCGACAGCGGGAAGGCGCGCACGTGCTCGCCCGGACGGTGGCGGGGGTTGAAGAGCGACCACAGCTCCGGGCGCTGGTTGCGCGGGTCCCACTGCCCGAACTCGTCGCGGAGGCTGACGATCCGCTCCTTGGCACGGGCCTTCTCCTCGTCGCGCCGACCGCCGCCGAAGACGCCGTCGAAGCGGTGCCGGGCGATGGCGTCGAGCAGCGGCCGGGTCTGCAGCGGGTTGCGGGTGCCGTCCGGGCGCTCGCGCAGCCGGCCGTCGTCGATCCAGTCCTGCACCGAGGCGACCTCGAGCCGCAGCCCGAGCCGCTCGACGGTGGCGTCGCGGTAGGCGAGCACCTCGGGGAAGTTGTGCCCGGTGTCGACGTGGAGCACGGGGAAGGGCACCGGGGCGGGCCAGAACGCCTTCGCCGCGAGGTGCAGCATGACGACGGAGTCCTTGCCGCCGCTGAAGAGCAGGACCGGTCGCTCGAGCTCGGCGGTGACCTCGCGGATCACGAGGATCGCCTCGGCCTCGAGCACGTCGAGCTGGCTGAGGACCGGCTGGTCGGTGGACGCGCGAGGCGCCAGGTCGGTGGTCACGTCGGTGAGGACCTCGTTCGTGGTCGTGGTGGTCATGACGGGTGCAGCCCGCACTCGGTCTTGGCGAACCCGGCCCAGCGCCCGGACCGGGGGTCGGCGCCGGGCTCGACCCGACGGGTGCACGGCTCGCAGCCGATCGAGGGGTAGCCGTCGGAGAGCAGGAGGTTGACCGGCACCTGGTGCTCGGCGGCGTACCCGACGAGCTCGTCGACGGTCCACGCCGCGAGCGGGTTGACCTTGACGAGACCGAACTGCTGGTCCCACTGGACCAGCGGGGTGTCGGCGCGGGTCGGGCCCTCCTCGCGGCGCACCCCGGTGACCCAGCACTCGTAGCCGCCGAGGGCCGCGCGCAGCGGGTCGACCTTGCGCATCCGGCAGCACGCCGCGGGGTCGCGCTCGTGCAGCCGCGGGCCGTACCGGATGTCCTGCTGGGTCACCGACAGGGTCGGCCGGACGTCGACGACCCTCACGTCGAGCTCGGCGGCGACGCGGTCGCGGGTGCCGTGGGTCTCCGCGAAGTGGTAGCCGGTGTCGAGGAAGAGGACGTCGACGCCGGGGGCGTGCCGGGCGACGACGGCGGGCACCACCGCGTCCTGCATGCTGCACGCGACGGCCAGGCTGCCGGGGAAGGTCCGGGCGGCCCAGGCGGCGACGTCGTCGGCGCTCGCGTCGGCGCCCAGCTCGCGGGCGCCCTCGGCGGCCAGCGCGCTGAGCACCTCCGGGTCGCGGCGGGTGGTGGTCGGGGTGGTCGGGGCGGTCATCGCAGCTCCTCCTCGTCGACGCGGTGGGCCCAGCTCGAGAACGTCTCGCCGGCGCTGCGCTGGGCGAGGAAGCGGCGGACGAGCCGCTCGACGAGGTCGGGCAGGTCGTCGGTGGTCACCCGGAGGCCGCGGACGGTGCGGCCGAGGCCGGCCTCCTCGCGGTCGGCGGAGGCGAGGCCGCCGCCGAGGTGCACCTGGAAGCCGGGGCGCTGCTCGCCGTCGATCGTCACGAGCTGACCCTTGAGCCCGATGTCGGCGACCTGGATGCGCGCGCACGAGTTCGGGCATCCGTTGACGTGCAACGAGATCGGGGTGTCGAGGTCGCCGGTGACGTCGGCGAGTCGCTGCTCGAGCTCGGCGACGGCCGACGCCG
Organism: Phycicoccus sp.; assembly: GCF_035325325.1. Lineage (NCBI taxonomy): Bacteria > Bacillati > Actinomycetota > Actinomycetes > Micrococcales > Intrasporangiaceae > Phycicoccus > Phycicoccus sp. The sequence goes on from NZ_DAOLAC010000011.1 coordinate 58,485, forward strand.
CGGACGCCTTGGTCTCGACGATGGCCAGCTTGCAGTACTCGATGCCGGTGCAGGCGATGGTGCTGCGACGGAACGGGCTGGGGGAGACCGAGAGCCCGAGGCCCTCGAGGCCGTCGACGAGGGCGTCGAGGTGCTCCGGGGGGACGTCGAGGACGACGAGCTTCTGGTGCGGCGTCAGCCGGAGCCGGTCGGTCCCGGTGGCGGCCATGAGGTCGGCGAGGCCCGCGAGGACCTCGCCGCTGACCCGGCCGACGACCGGGGCCGCGCCGACGTAGTGGTTTCCGTCCTTCTGCCGGTGGACGCCGACGTGGTCGCCGGGCGTCGTCGCGGGCGGCGGCGGAGGGCCGTCCGGGAGGGCGTACCCGAGGTAGTCCTCCTCGAGGACCCGCCGGAACTCGGCCGGACCCCACTCGGCGAGGAGGAACTTCAGCCGCGCCTTGGTACGCAGCCGGCGGTAGCCGTGGTCGCGGAAGATGCGCACGACGCCGTGCCACACCTCGGCAGCGCGGTCCCCGGGGACGAAGGTGCCGAGCCGCTCGGCGAGCCGCGGGGCCGTGGACAGGCCACCGCCGACCCAGAGGTCGTAGCCGGGGCCGAGGTCCGGGTGGACGACCCCGACGAGCGAGACGTCGTTGATCTCGTGGACGACGTCGAGGCTCGGGTGGCCGGTGACCGCCGACTTGAACTTGCGCGGCAGGTTGGCCAGGTCGGGGTCGCCGACGAAGCGGCGGACGATCTCGTCGATGACGGGGGTCGGGTCGATCACCTCGTCGGCGGCGATGCCGGCCAGCGGGCTGCCGAGGACGACGCGCGGGGTGTCGCCGCAGGCCTCGGTGGTCTGCAGCCCGACCGACTCCAGGCGCCGCCAGATCTCCGGGACGTCCTCGACCCGGATCCAGTGGTACTGGATGTTCTGCCGGTCGCTGATGTCGGCGGTGCCCCGGGCGAACTCGGTCGAGATGTCGGCGAGGACGCGCAGCTGGGCCAGGGTGAGCGCGCCGCCGTCGAGGCGGACGCGGAGCATGAAGTACTCGTCGGAGAGCTCGGTGTCGTCGAGCTGCGTGGTGCGCCCGCCGTCGATGCCCGGGCGGCGCTGGGTGTACAGGCCCCACCAGCGGAACCGGCCGGAGAGGTCCTCCGGCGGGATGGAGGCGAAGCCCTCGCGGCTGTAGACCTCCTCGATCCGCTGCCGCACGTCGAGCCCGCCCTCGGCCTGCTTCCACGCCTCGTTGGCGTTGAGGGGCTCGCGCCCGTCGACCGCCCACTGCCCGTTGGAGCGCCCGGTGCGTGGCGGCCGGAGGGGGCGTGAGGTGGTGGAGTGGGTGGTGGTCATCGGGTCCTCGCGGCGTCGGAACAAATCACGTTTGCTTGGCCAAGGTATAACAACTGATTATCAAATGAACCGTGGTCCACGATGTGGCCCGTCGGCGTATCATCGAACACGTGTTCGACGACGCGGGGCCGGCCGGGGGTCCGCCGCTCCGCGCCCCGACGCCGGGTGCCCCGGTGCGGCAGCGCTCGACGGCCGGCGCCACCGGCGCCGGGGGCCCGCCGGGGTGGCCCCAGGGGGTGCCCCCGCCGGGCACCCGCGGCTGGGAGCAGCGCGCGGTCGGCTGGCTCCTCGACCACTGCCCGCCCGACTACCGGCTCTACCCGGCGTGGCGCCGGCACCCCGTCGCGCTCGCCTGGCTCGCCGTGCGCCACCTCGACGCCCAGCTCGAGGCGATGCGCTCCTCCTACCGCGAGGTGCGGGTCGCCCTCGTCGACGACATCGGGCCCGAGGGCGTCACCCAGGTGCTCGCCGACCTCGAGTGCGAGGGGGTCCGGCTCGTCGCCGCGCGCCGGGCCGCGGGGCTGCTCCTCGACGGCCTGCGCGGCCTCGAGTTCGTCCCCCGGCTCTGAGCCGGCGGGTTCGGGTCGGCACGGCCCCAGCGCCTAGACTCGGATGGTTCGCCCGGACCCGAGAGACCACGAGGAGGTAGGCGCGGTGAGCCTGCTGGAACGGATCGGCGGTCCGCGCGACCTCAAGGCACTCCCGGCGGCGCAGCTGCCCGCGCTCGCCGAGGAGATCCGCTCCTTCCTCGTCGAGCAGGTCTCGCGCACCGGCGGGCACCTCGGGCCGAACCTCGGTGTCGTCGAGCTGACCATCGCCCTCCACCGGGTCTTCGACAGCCCCCACGACGCGATCGTCTTCGACACCGGCCACCAGTCCTACGTGCACAAGCTGCTCACCGGGCGGCACGACTTCTCCGGCCTGCGCACCGAGGGTGGTCTGTCCGGCTACCCGAGCCGGGCCGAGTCGCCGCACGACGTCGTCGAGAACTCGCACGCCTCGACCTCCCTCTCGTGGGCGCACGGCATCGCCGCGGGCCGCGTCGTGCGCGGCGAGCGCAACCGGCACACGGTCGCCGTCATCGGCGACGGTGCGCTGACCGGCGGCATGGCCTGGGAGGCCATCAACAACATCGCCGCCGAGCGCGACCTGCCCCTCGTCATCGTCGTCAACGACAACGAGCGCTCCTACGCGCCGACCCGCGGCGGCCTCGCCGACCACCTCTCGACGCTGCGCACGACCCGCGGCTACGAGCGCTTCCTCGACTGGGGCAAGCGCAACGTCTCGCGCACGCCCGTCGTCGGCGGTGCGATGTACGAGACGCTCCACGGGGTGAAGAAGGGCCTCAAGGACATCGTCGCCCCGCAGGGCATGTTCGAGGACCTCGGCCTGAAGTACATCGGCCCGATCGACGGGCACGACGAGCCCGCCGTCGAGGCGGCGCTGCGCAAGGCCAAGGCGTTCGGCGGCCCGGTGCTCGTCCACGTCATCACCCAGAAGGGCAAGGGCTACGACCCCGCCGTCACCGACGAGGCCGACCAGTTCCACGCCGTCGGCGTCATCAACCCCGAGACCGGCCTGCCGCTCGAGATCGCCGGACGCAGCTGGACCGACGAGTTCGCCGACACGATGGTGCAGCTCGGGCAGGAGCGCCCCGACGTCGTCGCCATCACCGCGGCGATGATGATGCCGGTCGGGCTGCAGCCGTTCTGCGAGCGGTTCCCGGAGCGCACGTTCGACGTCGGCATCGCCGAGCAGCACGCCCTGACGATGGCCGCGGGCCTCGCGTTCTCCGGGCTGCACCCGGTCGTCGCCGTCTACGCGACCTTCCTCAACCGCGCCTTCGACCAGCTCCTCATGGACTGCGCGCTGCACAAGGCCGGCGTCACGGTCGTCCTCGACCGGTCGGGCGTCACCGGTCCGGACGGCGCCTCGCACCACGGCATGTGGGACATGACGATCAGCGGCGTCGTGCCCGGGCTGCACCTCGCGGCGCCGCGCGACGGCCAGCAGGTGGCGCGGGCCGTGCGCGAGGCGGTGGACATCTCCGATGCCCCGTCGGTCGTGCGCTTCCCCAAGGGCACGGTGGGGGAGCCGCTCGAGGCGGTGCGCGGCGTCGGCGGCGTCGACGTCCTCGTCGAGCCCGACGACGGCGACGTCGAGGTCCTCCTCGTGGGCGTCGGGTCGATGGCGGCCACCGCGCTCACCGCGGCCGAGAAGCTCGCGGCGGAGGGGCACCGGGTGCGGGTCGTCGACCCCGTCTGGGCGCTGCCGGTCCCGGACGCGGTCGTCGACCTCGCCCGCGGGGCCCGCCGGGTCGCCGTCGTCGAGGACAACGTCGTCGTCGGGGGCATCGGGTCCCAGATCGCCCAGGCGCTGCGCGACGCCCGCATCGAGGTGCCGGTCGACACCTTCGGCATCCCGCGCCGCTTCCTCGACCACGCCTCCCGCGGGCAGGTCCTCGACGCCGTCGGGCTCACCCCGGACGCCGTCGCGGCCGGCCTGCGCGACCGCCTCGGCTGACCCCGGCGCCGTGGAGAGCCGCGCGGGGCAGGTCCGGGTCGCCTACGACGTCATCGCCGAGGACTACGCGGCGACCTTCCCCGGCACCGAGCCCGAGGCGCGGGTCGACCTCGCGATGGTCGACCACCTCGTCGAGCGGGTGCGGGCCGGCGGCGGTTCACGGGTCCTCGACGCCGGCTGCGGCACCGGGCGGATGGCTCGCTACGTCACCGACCGCGGGTGCTCGGTCGTCGGGGTCGACCTCTCGCCGGGGATGCTCGCGATGGCCCGCCGCGACCACCCCGACCTCGACGTGCGCGAAGGCAGCCTCGTCGACCTGCCGTTCGAGGACGCGACCTTCGACGGGATCCTGTTCTGGTACAGCCTGATCCACCTCAGCGACGACGAGCTCCCTCTCGCGCTCGCCGAGGCCGTCCGGGTGCTGCGCCCGGGCGGCCACGTGCTGCTCGGCTTCCAGAAGGGAGAAGGTGTCTTCGACGTCGGCGCGGTGCTCGCCGAGCGCGGTCACGACGTCGAGCTCGTCCGCTGGCACCGCGGACCGAAGGAGGTCCTCGACCTCCTCGCCGCCGCCGGGTTCGAGAGGGTGGCCCGCCTGGTCCGCGCGCCGGTCGGCCGCGAGCGCCACGGCCAGGCCTTCCTGCTCGCCCGCCTGCCCTGAGGTTCCCGCGGTACATCGCCCACCGTGAGCCAGGTTTCGGACGGGCTCCATCTGCGGTCCTCCCGCTTCATCGGGCTGTTCCGGATCGCCGGTGAGTCAGGGGGTTGGGGATGGTCCGACGCCGAGGCCGGCGTCGCGGGCGAGGATGGCGGCCTGGATCCGGTCGGTGACGTGCAGCTTGGCCAAGATGTTGGAGATGAGGTTGCTGACGGTCTTCGGGCTCACCCCGAGCGACGAGGCGATGTCTCGTGGTGTGGTGCCGGCGGCGAGCTGTTCGAGCACGTCGTGCTCGCGGGGGGTGAGCTGGGGGAAGGGTCGTGACGGTCGCGTCGGTGGACTGGTGAGCTGTTGCAGGACGCGCTGGGCGACTCCGGGGCCGAAGACCGCCTCGCCGCCGGCGACACCGCGGACCGCCCGCTCGATCTCCTCCTGTTCGGACCCCTTGAGGAGGTAGCCGCGGGCGCCGGCGCGGACCGCGGCGAAGAGGGAGTCGTCGTCGCTGAACATCGTCAGGACGCACACCGGGGTGTCTGGCAGGAGGCGGGCCAGCTCGCGCAGGGTGTGGAAACCGTCGGAGCCGGGCATCTGCAGGTCGAGAAGGACGACGTCCGGGCGGCTGAGCACGGCTTCTCGGACGGCGGCGGCGCCGTCGGAGGCTTCGGCGACCACGGTGATGCCGGGGAGGGATCCGAGCACGGCGGTCAAGCCCTGGCGCATCACCGGGTGGTCGTCGGCGACAAGGACGCGGATCACGCCGCACCGATCGGCAGGAGGGCGCGGACGACACCACCGTGGGGTCCGGGGCCGGGATCGCATCTGCCGCCGAGCTCGGCGGCGCGTTCGCGCATGCTGGCTGTGCCCACGCCGGCGCCCCATTGCCGCGAGGGTCCGTCGTCGAGGACCTCCACCTCGAGCATGCCGTCGGAGGTGAGCAGGGAGATGGTGGCGTGGGTGGCCTGCGCGTGACGGATGACGTTGGTCAGGGCCTCGGTGGCGATGCGGTAGGCCGCGACCTCGAGGGCCGCGGGCAGGGGGTGGGCGACCCGTGAGACCACGGTGACCTCGAGGGGTCGCCCGTCGGCGCGGGTGACGGACTGCGCGGCGCGGACCTCCAGTGCCCGCACGAGGCCGAGCTCGTCGACGGCAAGGGGCGCGAGGTCGTCGACGAGCCGGTGGACCTCGGCGACGGCGTTGCGCAGCTCGGAGCGAACCGTGGCGAGCAGCTCTGCGGCGCGTTGCGGGTCGGTGGTCAGGGTGTTGGACGCCGCGTCCGCGGTCAGCACGACGCCGGTCAGCAGGGTCCCAAGGCCGTCGTGGAGGTCGCGCTGCAGGCGGCGTCGCTCTTCCTCCCGGGCCGTGACGAGTCGGCCGCGGGAGGCTTGGAGCGCAGCGGCGGTCGTCGTGGCGGTGATCGCGACGGTCAGCGGGCCGGTGAGCATCGACAGCACCCGTTCGTCACGGGAAACCAGCCGGCGCTCCCCGGCGCGAAGTCCGACCTCAAGGGAGTGCTCGACACCCAGGGCGGTGGTCCACGTCCTGCCGCCCGGTTCCCCGCACATGACGAGGTAGGTGCCGGTGTGGTCCCGAACTGCGGCGAAGGGCAACCGGAGGCTTGTGCGTACCTGTTCGAGTGTCCCCTCCAGGTCGTGGAGGACCGCGCCCACCCTGGTCGCCAACCGGGCGGGGTCCCCGCGATCCCCGTAGACCAGACGCTCCGCGGCGCTCTGGAGGCGGTCTCGCAGCGGGAGCGCGAGCAGTGCCACGAGCAGCGCGGAGGTCACCCCGGACAGCCACACGACCAGGAGGGCGTACCCGGCGAAGATCACTGTCGACAGCAGCAGGTACGTCAACGCACGGGCGACCACGACCCGGACGTCGAGGAGCCCGTGGCGCAGGATGGCGACGGTCACCCCGGCGGGGATCAGGGGTATCGCGAACAGCACGGCGACTGGTGTGCCGGCGATCAGCGCCCAGGGCGTCACTGCGACGAAGACGGTGCCTGCTGCGACAACCACCCACAGCAGCTGGCGACGAATCGTCTCGTCGCCGCGCCGGAAACGGACGACGAGGGCGGCGACCCCGAGGAGCATCGACGCGACCCACACCGGCTCGCCCGCGCCCCAGAGCGCCTGCCAGCGCCCGTCGACCGGGAGGAGGAGGTACCCGTCGGGATGGGTGCCGTCGGACCTGCCGTTCGCCGCGGCGAGCACGAACAGCGGGGACACGACCGCCACGACGCCGAACGCGTACCGCCACCGGGGCGACGGCAGGTGCCCGTCGGGGAGGAGCATGAGCGACAGTGGGAGACACACGCCGATGTGCACCGGCCAGGCCACGAGGAACGCCGTGACCAGCGCCCGGGTGACCCACAGCGGCTGACCGTCCTGGGCGGAGAGCTCCCCGAGCGGGGCAGCCGCGGCGCTCACCGTCTGACCCAGGCCGCCGACGAGGAAGAGCCACCCGACCGGATGGCTCGGGCGGTTCCAGGCGATCAGCGCGCCACACAGCCCGAAGCTCATCCCGATGACCAGGTTGCTGACCACGAAGGCGTCCTGTGCCCGCGCGGGCCCCCACCCGGCAGTCCAGGTGGCCAGCCCGGCGGCGAATCCCAGCAGGCAGAGCAGGACGGTCAGCGCCGCTGTGACGGTCTTCGCGCGCACGAGACGAGTGTGGGGCACGACGGTTCCCGTTGTCTCGGGTCGGATTCCCGGGGCGGCCGGGCAGCTTCCCGGCACGCCGAGTCGGCGGGCCCTGTCGACGGGAACGCCCTCGCGCGGAATCTGGGACTGTCCGACCGAACCGACCCCGGAGGTGCCCCCATGCGACGACTCGGTCTCGCGCTGCTGGCTCTACTGTCCATGGGCGACATCGCCCTGCTGTTCCTCACCGACGGTGGGCAACCCCCGTACATCGTGGCGGCGTTGGCGGCGGCGCTCGGTGCCTGCTCGCTCGTGCTCGTGACCCTTGCCTGGCAGGGCAGGCCCCACGTCGTCACCCCACTGCTCGTGCTGCGCGTGGCGTCGGCGCTCACCGCGCTACCCGCGCTGCTCGGAGCAGACGTCTCGACCTCGACCGCGGCGGGTGTGGGCGTGATCCTGGGTACCACTGCCCTGGGCATCGCCCTGGTGCTCGTGGGCCGCCCGCGCAGGACGGCGTCGGCATGAAGCGCCTCAGCCTCGTAGGGCTCGGGGTCGCGGGACCGGTAGCGGTCGCCTTCCTCCGCCTCCTGCTGCCCTACTACCGAGCCGCCGACGACACCGCCACGGCCCGACTGGTCGTCGACCACCCCGGCCAGCAGAGCGCCGTCCTGTGGCTGGGGCTCGTCGCAACCCTCACCCTGGTGCCCGGCCTGTACGCCGCCCGTGACGCGCTGCCCCCCGGTCGGCTGAAGAGCTGGTCGGTCGGACTCACCCTCGTCGGGTACCTCTGCCTTCCGGTCGTGCTCGTCACCGACCACCTCCTCTGGGCCGCCGCCGACCTCGGCCTCGACCCTGACGAGACGGGCCGCCTGGTGGCGTCGCTGCACCCCACCGCAGACATCGCCACCGGCATCTTCGTCCTCGCCCACGTCGTCGGGACCACACTCATCGGCGTTCTCTGCCTGCGCCGCAGCGTGATCCCCACGTCGGTCGCCTGGGCGCTCACGGTCTCCCAGCCACTTCACTTCGTCACCACGGTGCTGCTCGGCCAAGCTTGGATCGACCTCATTGCCTGGTCGCTGACCGGCATCGCCATGGGCTTCCTCGCGGCCATCGCGCACCGGCCCAGCTCCGCACCCGTCCCCGCCCGAGCCGCCGCCGTTTCGGCGCGACCGTCCGACTGAGGAACGTGCCCCACTTCACCGCGAGGCGCGCGGCCCGTCAGTCGAAACCCCGGTGCACGCCGTCGTCGCCGACTGCGGAGGCGAACTCCTCCCAGTCCATGTTGGCGAGGTTCAGGTTGTTCTCGACCGACCACAACGCAGCCGCCGCGCACCTGAACGGAGGGCGCTGCTCGTCGCTCAGGTCGGCGACTTCAATCGGATGCTCCCCGGTCATCGCATCGCGGTCGGCAATGAACAGCACCGCGGCGTGCTGTCCAGTCTCACGCGCGGCAGCCCGCAGGTCCTCCCAGGGCGCGTTGGCAAGTGACGGTTCGTCGACTACTACGACGTAGGCGCGGAACCCATCCTCGTTCGTTCCATCCCATCAGAGCTGGTCGACGACTGCACGGGAGCGGCTCACTCCAGAGCACTGATGTGCGTCATTGCGCAGCCAGTCGACCGCGTGCGGATCGGCGTCGGGAGTCTCCAACCCTGGCTAGCCTTGGCAGGTGTCTGCTTCCACTGGGGTGACTCCTCGGCCGCGACTGCCGTGGAAGTGGCCGGTCATGATGTGGGGGCTTGCGCTGCTTGCGACTACCTTCCTTTTCGGCTGGGCGGGTGCCGTCGTGTGGAGCCAACCGGATGACGGAACCGACGGCGCTGCAATGTTGGCCTTTTCGCTCTTCAGCGTGGCAATGACGGCACTGGCTGGGGCATTGCTGCTCGTGGGCTACGTCATCTGGCGCCGCCTTCGCGCCCCGCGACCCGCTCCGACACCGATGTGGCGCCCCGACCCGTGGCGGCAGGGCCGCTGGCGTTACTGGGACGGAACGGCGCGGAGCGATTACATCGCTGACTGAACAAGCATCGGCCGAGGCGCCCGCGTCTATCCGCCGCGAAGCGCGGTGGCTCAGGCGCTCTGCAGGGGATGGATCTGCTCAAGAGTGGCGCCGAGGTGGTCCTTCTCGATCTCGAGGTCGTAGCGGGTCTGCAGGTTGAGCCAGAACCGGTCGGTGGTGCCGAAGTAGCGGGCCAGGCGCAGCGCGGTGTCGGCGCTGATCCGGCGCTTGCCGTGGACGATCTCGTTGATGCGACGCGGCGGGACCCCGATCGACACGGCGAGATGGTGCTGCGTGACGCCCAGCGGGGTCAGGAAGTCCTCGAGGAGGACCTCCCCGGGGTGGATGGGTGCGAGGGTCGCCATCGGTGTTCCTCCTTCGGGCTAGTGGTAGTCGACGATCTCGACGTTCTCGGGGCCGGCGGGTGTCCAGGTGACGCAGATCCGCCACTGCTGGTTGATCCGGATGCTGTGCTGTCCGGCGCGGTCGCCGCGCGCGGCTTCGAGCCGGTTGCCGGGTGGGACTCGTAGGTCCTCGAGGGTCTCGGCAGCGTCCAGGATGGTGAGCTTTCGTAGGGCGGTCCGTTCGATCCGTGGGTCGAGCTTCTTGGTGCGTTCTCGTGACCAGAGCCGTTCGGTCATGGCGTTGCCGAACGACCTGATCACCCTTCGAGCATAACGCGTCGCGTTATGCCATGTCGATCGGATGCCGGCAGAGGGCATGCTCTCCGACGTAGCCCCATCCGCCGCGAGCCGGGCTATCGCGTCGCGGCAGGTGCGGGTGGCCGCAGCAAGGCCAACCGCGCATCATGAGCGGCTTAGTGATCGAGGGCGGTACCGGGCCTCTTGCCACGGATGGTTCGCGTGTCCTCGGTGGTCGACTGCTCCAATCCCCGAGCCGCCCAGTCCCGGATCGACATGTCCTCGCTGCGCAACTCCCGTGCTTGAAGAGGCACGCAGCCTCCGACGTGGCGGCTCCGATCAGTTGGAGGCGCCGTGGGGGATCTCCGACGGGGTCACCGGAGGAAGCGGCGGGCCCCCGCGGGCTGAGAGGC
>NZ_DAOLAC010000011.1:68703-102604 GCF_035325325.1 Phycicoccus sp.
CAAGGTCGCCGCCGCGAGCCTGGCCGGCTCTGCCGCGCTGACGGCGATCACCTCGACGGTGTGGCCGGTCGACGGAGCGTGGACCATCTGCCCGCCACCGGCGTACACGGACACGTGGTGGACCTCGCCGTCGACCGCGTAGAACAGCAGGTCGCCGGGGCGCAGGGCGTCGACTCCCACCGCTACCCCGGCGTCGGCCTGGGGTGCGGCGTCGCGCGGGATCACGACGCCGTGGACGCGATGGACCAGCCAGGTGAGGCCGGAGCAGTCGACCCCGAAGCCGGACGTGCCGGCCCACAGGTACGGCAGCCCGACGAACATCCGTGCCGACCTCACCAGCCCCGCTCCCTCGGGAGGCAGGGCCGCGGCGCCACGCTCGGTGACCGACACGTCTGCCGCCGGGGCACGAAGCACCCGGCCACCGGGCAGGCCGAGGCGGGTCATGGCGCCGACGGAGCCGAGGACGGGCAGTCGCGTCCCGAAGCTCACCTCCATCGCACGGCGACCAGCGGTGTCGTCGTCGTGCAGCCACGCGGTCCGCGACACCACGGTCGCACTCGTGGTGGCCGGTGGCGGCGCGGTGGCGCTGAGCTGCACCAGCGGGACCCATCCCGGGTAGCCGCGAGGGTCGAGTGGGGTGCGTTGGTCCGGCACGACGACCTTGGCGAACCTCCCGCTGACGGCTGTCAGGTGCACTCGGTCACCGAGCAGCGCCTGGGTGTCGGCCCGTCCGACGAGTCCGCGTCGGGCGGTGGTGCCCAGTCCGGACAGCCACGTCCGGATCGCGACCGGGTTCGTCAGCGCGGGCGCGTCGACGTGCCGCGGTGCCCGCGGCGAGCGCCAGATCGTCGCGACGGAGACCGCGACCCACGCGTCGTGACCCACGCTCGGTGGCGACGGGGACGGGCTGGGTGAGGCAGTGTCCGGGGTCCCGCTGGGGGGTGGGCTCGTCTTGGGGGGCGCGGTGGACGCGGAGGAGGATCCGCCGGAGGCGGACGCCGTCATCGCGTGGTCCGGCTGCGCGAGCGTGCATCCGGCGAGCACAGCGAGAGTGACCACCGTCCGGCCCAGTACGCCCAGCCACCTCACTCCTCAAGCATTCGAGGACCTGGCGGGGCTCACGAGACCAGCGGCGTGTTCTGTGCGACACGCCCGGTGGCCGCTGCCCCTGCCTGCGCACCGAGGCGACCCCCGGGCCCGACCGACTGTGGGCGGTCTCACGCGGCTGGGGGTGCGGCCTGCTGCGACACTCGGGGGTGAGCGCCCTTCGCTGGGTGTCCGCCGTTCTGGTGGTCGCCATGGCAGCGGGCTGCGGTGGTGACCGGAGCCGCGACGGTGCGTCGCCGCCGCGGTCGGCAACCGGTCTCGCGCTCCAGTCGCTCCTCGCGGTCGAGCGCGCACGGTTCGGCGCTCCCGGTGCCATCGCGGTGGCTCGGGTCGACGACAGGCGTTGGGCCGTGGCGGACGGGACCGCGGACGCCTCGGGCACGCCGGCCAGTGCCACCGGGACCTTCCGGATCGCGAGCATCACCAAGCCGCTCGTGGCCACCCTGGCGCTGCAGGCGGTCGCTCGGGGGCAGCTCTCCCTCGACGACGACGTCGGGCACCTGCTTCCCGGGGTGGTCCCACTGGAGCCTGCAGTGACCGTCCGGACCCTGCTGAACCACACCAGCGGCATCTTCGACGAGCTGAACGAGGGCGACGCCACGACGGATGCTGCCCGGCTCCGTGATGCCGCCCTGCGGTCCGAAGCCCGACGGCTCATGGCCCAGCGCGCAGCAGGGACGCGCGCCATCGCCTCGGACCGCCTGCTCGTCGCACTGGCCGAGACGCACGACAGGTACTTCCCCCCGGGAAGCGCGTACCACTACAGCAACACCAACTACCAGCTGGCCGCGATGGTGCTCGAGAAGGTCACCGGGCAGTCCTTGAGCACCCTCCTGCGAACCGGGATCGTCGAGCCACTCGGGCTGCAGCACACCACGGTGGCGCCGCCGGACCTCGCCTCCCCCTCCCTGCGCGGATACGTCGTCACCGATGGTGGAGCAGCTCCCGTCGACGTCACCGACGACCTCCTGGCGTTCGGCAACGGGGGCAACGGCGGCGTGCTCTCCACTCCTGACGAGCTCCTGACGATCCTCCGCACGATCGTCACCGCACGCCTCATCCCGCCGGCGCTGGCCGCTGACATGATGAAGCCGGCCATGGGGAACTACGGGCTGGGACTGGCCGTCTACTCCACCCGGTGCGGCAGCTTCCACGGACACGGCGGCGCCGTCAACGGCACCGGCTCCATCGCGATGGTCTCCAGCGACGGTCACGACGGCATCGTCATCGCCCAGAACCTCCTGAGCGACCACGAGCCGACCTGCCTGCGCTCGCCGAGGACATGATCTGCACGGCCATCGGTGGGTGACGAGGCCACCGGGGGGCGAAGCGTTCGATCGACTGGTGACGGCGTCAGGCGGGGAAGACGCCGCTGGAGAGGTAGCGGTCGCCGCGGTCGCAGACCACGAAGACGATCGTCGCCCCCTCGACCTCCTCGGCCACCTGCAGGGCGGTCCAGCACGCCCCGGCCGCGGACACGCCGCCGAAGATGCCCTCCTCGCGGGCCAGCCGGCGGGCCATCTCCTCGGCGTCGGCCTGGGTGACCTCGACGGTCCGGTCGACCGCCGACGGGTCGAAGATCCTCGGCACGTACTCCGGGGGCCACGCGCGGATGCCGGGGATCCTCGACCCCTCCGCGGGCTGGGCCCCGACGACCTGGATGCCGGGGTCGCGCGACTTGAGGAAACGCGAGACCCCGGTGATCGTGCCGGTGGTGCCCATCGCGGACACGAAGTGCGTGATCCGACCGTCGGTCTGGCGCCACAGCTCCGGTCCGGTCCCGGTCTCGTGCGCCCGGGGGTTGTCGACGTTGCCGAACTGGTCGAGGACGTGGCCGCGGCCCTCCCGCGCCATCCGCGTCACGACGTCGCGGGCCTCCTCCATGCCGCCGTCGGCCGGGGTGAGGACGAGCTCGGCGCCGTACGCCCGCATCGTCTGGATCCGTTCGGTGGAGGCGTCCTCGGGCATGACGATGACCAGGGGGTAGCCGCTGATCGCGGCCGCCATCGCCAGCCCGATCCCCGTGTTGCCGGACGTCGCCTCCAGGAGGGTGTCGCCGGGCGCGATCTCCCCGCGCTGCTCGGCGCCCCGGATCATGCTGATCGCCGGCCGGTCCTTGACCGAGCCCGCCGGGTTGTTCCCCTCGAGCTTGGCGAGCAGGACGTTGCCGCGGCGCTCGTTCGCCGGTCCCGGCAGCCGCTGCAGCCGCACCAGCGGGGTTCCGCCGATGACGTCCTCCATCGTGGGGTACACCGGCGGGTTGCTCACGGGCGGTGAGTCTACGGCGCCGCTCACCGGGGGGCCGCCACCGCTCTACGCTGGCCGGATGATCACGAACCGGTCGGCGCCCCACGCACGGGTCGTTCCCGTGCTGGTCGTCGCGGACGTCCGAGCGGCGGTGGCCTGGTACTGCGAGGTCCTGGGGTTCGTCGAGCACGTGCGCATCGGCGAGCGGCACCGCGCCCAGCTCGGGCTGCCCGACGGGCCGGCCGCCGAGCTCGTCGTCGCCGAGGTCCGCCCGGGACGGCGGACACCGACGCAGACCCGCTCGCACCAGGTGATGCTCAAGGTCGAGGACGTCGCCGCCGTGGTCGCGGAGGCGGTGGCACGCGGAGCCACGGTCGCGGACCCGCAGCACGACTGGGAGTACGGCGAGCGGCAGGCGACGGTCGACGACCCGTTCGGGCACCAGTGGGTGCTCAACCAGACGCTCGTCGACACGGCGCCCGAGGAGTGGGGCGGCGAGGCCGTGACACCGCGCCCCGGCGACCGGCGATGAGCCGGCCGGGCGACGCCACGGACCCGGCGGCCGAGCGTCGTCGTCAGGCTCGGGAGAACGCCGAGTACCACCACGCGGCCGCCGCGCGGGCGGCCGAGGCCGAGGCCCGGCGGACGGCGCCGATGGTCGCGGAGTTCGCCGCCGCGATGCGCGCCGCGGGCGTCGAGCCCACGCGGCTGCGCGCCCGCCCCTACAGCGGCAGCGGGACGCTGCGGACCGACGTCGAGGGGTGGTACGTGCGTCGCGACCACCGGGCGGCGGTCGGGACCGACGGCCTCTGGTACGTCCTCGTCGTCGCGCCGAGCCTGCGCGGACGGCTGACCGGCGTCCACGTCGACCCGAGCGACGCGCCGCTCCAGGTCGGGGCCGGTGGCCGGGACGGGGACTCGGTGGCGCTCGAGGTCCTGCTCCGGCTCAGGCGCGAGGCCGGCCCGGACTTCCCCTGACGGCTCGCGGCGAGGTCAGCCGGCCGCGGAGCGGGGGTGGCGGCCGAGGTCGTAGCCCTCGGCGAGCCCGCTGACGAGCACCTCGACGAGCTCGGGCACGTCGTCGGGGTCGACCCGCACCGTGGCGACGCACACGTTCTCGCGCCAGACCGACAGGACGACGACCCCTGCCTCGTGGTGCCACGTGGCCCGCAGCGCGCGTCCCTCGCCGCGGGTGTCGGTGACGACCCCGCTGCGTCCCGCGCCGGACGTGCGCTCCATGACGAGAGTGTGCGCCGACGGGTGGTCCCCTGTCGAGGCTCGGGAGCGGCCGGCCGAACCCCGACCGTCAGATGTCGCGGAAGGTCTCGATCGTCGCGCCGAGGGCGTTGAGGCGCTCGGCGAGGTCCTCGTACCCACGGTTGATGACGTAGACGTTGCGCAGCACCGAGGTGCCGGGCGCGGCGAGCATGGCGAGCAGGACGACGACGCCCGGGCGCAGCGCCGGCGGGCACATCACCTCGGCCGCGCGCCACTTCGGCGTCGGGCCGGTGATCATCACCCGGTGCGGGTCGAGCAGCTGCACCTGGGCGCCGATCTTGGTCAGCTCGGTGAGGTAGATGGCGCGGTTCTCGTAGACCCAGTCGTGGATCATCGTCGTCCCGTCGGCACACGCCGCGATGAGCGCGAAGAACGGCAGGTTGTCGATGTTGAGGCCGGGGAACGGCATCGGCGCGATCTTGTCGACCGGCGCGGTGAGCGGGCCCGGGTGGATCGTGAGGTCGACCAGCCGCGTGTGCCCGTTGTTCGCGAGGTACTCCTCGGTCGTGTCGAACGTCAGGCCCATCTCCTCGAGGGTGGCCAGCTCGATCTCGAGGAACTCGATCGGGACCCGCTCGACGGTGATCGTCGACTCGGTGACGACGGCCGCGGCGATGAGGCTCATCGCCTCGATGGGGTCCTCGGACGGGAAGTACTCGATGTCGGTGTCGACCCGGCCGACGCCGGTGACCGTCAGCGTCGTCGAGCCGATGCCCTCGATGCGGACGCCGAGGCCCTGGAGGAAGAAGCAGAGGTCCTGGACCATGTAGTTCGGGGACGCGTTGCGGATGACCGTCGTGCCCTCGTACCGCGCCGCGGCGAGCAGCACGTTCTCGGTGACGGTGTCGCCGCGCTCGGTGAGCACGATGGCGCGGTGCGGGTGCCGCTCACGGTCGACGACCGACTCGTAGAAGCCGTGCGTCGCGGTGACGTCGAGGCCGAAGTGGCGCAGGGCCGACAGGTGCGGCTCGACGGTGCGCGTGCCGAGGTCGCAGCCCCCCGCGTACGGCAGGCGGAAGGTGTCGTACTCGGCGAGCAGGGGGCCGAGGAACATGATGACGGTGCGGGTGCGCCGGGCGGCCTCGACGTCGATGCCGGCGAGGTCGAGCCGGGCCGGCGGGACGATCTCGAGGTCGTTGCTGTCCGGGAGCCAGCGCACGCGCACGCCGATCGAGGTGAGCACCTCGATGATCCGGTTGACCTCCTCGATGCGGGCGAGGTTGCGCAGCGTGGTGCGGCCCTTGTTGAGCAGGCTCGCGCAGAGCAGCGCGACGGCGGCGTTCTTGCTCGTCTTGACCGGGATCGAGCCCGAGAGCTTCTTGCCGCCGACGATCCGCAGGTGCTGGGGACCGGAGTGGCCGAGGGAGACGAACTCGCTGTCGAGCTTCTCGCCGACCCGGGCGAGCATCTCGAGCGAGAGGTTCTGCTTGCCCTGCTCGATGCGCGCGACGGCACTCTGGCTCGTGCCGAGGAGGTCCGCGAGCTCGCTCTGGGTGAGCCCCTGGTGGCGTCGGGCGTCCCGGATGAGGGTCCCGATGCGGGTCAGGTAGGTGTCGCTGGTCGTCGTCACGTCGACCATCGTAGATCACATGTGAGATAAAGCCAGTTTCCGGGGCGGTCGCTCTCAGCGCGTCCTTCGGCACCGTCCCGACCTGCGACGACGGCACGGACCGCAGCGGTCCGTGCCGTCGTCGGGCGGCGCACCGGGTCGCTCAGGCCGTGGCGGGGACGCTCGCGACACCGTGCGGGAGGACGCGCCGGCCGAGCACCCGCTCGGTGACGCCCTCGCGGTCCAGCAGGGGGATGATCCCGCCGTTCCAGAACTGGAAGCCGGCGCCGGTGATCATCGCGAGGTCGATGTCCATCGGGGCCTCGACGACGCCCTCGGCGAGCATCAGGCCGACCTCCTCGGCGATGGCGCCGAGGACGCGTGCCCGGACCTCCTCGACCGAGAGCTCGACCGGGGCGGCCGGCCTCTCGCGCAGCGCCTCGACCTCGGGGTCGGGGACGGGGCGACCGCGCTCGTCGGTGGCGTAGTACCCACGCTTGCCGGCCTCGACGATGCGCCGCAGGGTCGGCGAGACGAAGAACCGGTCGCCGAACGCCCGGTGCAGGGTCTCGCTGTTGTGCAGGGCGATCGCCGGCCCGACCAGCCCGAGGAGGACGAAGGGTGGCATGGGCGCGAGACCGGCCACGGCGCGGTCGGCGACCTCCACCGGCGTGCCCTCGTCGACGACGCGGGAGTACTCGCCCATGAAGCGGCCCAGCAGCCGGTTGACGACGAACGACGCGGAGTCCTTCGAGCGGATGCAGGTCTTCTTCAGACCCTTGCCGACCGCGAAGCCGGTGGCGAGGGTGGCCTCGTCGGTGTGCTCGCCGGGGATGACCTCGAGCAGCGGCATGACCGCGACCGGGTTGAAGAAGTGCAGCCCGACGACCCGCTCGGGGTGCTGCAGCCCGCTCGCCATCTCGGTGATCGACAGGGACGAGGTGTTCGTCGCGAGGACGCACTCCGGGGTGACGACGGCCTCGACCTCGGCGAACACCTGCTGCTTGACCGACATCTCCTCGAAGACCGCCTCGATGACGAGGTCGGCGTCGGCGAAGCCGTCCTTGCTCGTCGAGCCCGTCACGAGGCCCTTGAGGAAGGACGCCTTGTCGGGGGAGAGGCGGCGCTTGGCGAGCAGGCCGTCGACCTCGGCGTGCACGTAGCCGACGCCCTTGGCCACCCGCTCCTCGTCGAGGTCGGTCATGACGACCGGCACACCGAGGCGGCGCGCGAACAGCAGCGCGAGCTGGCTGGCCATGAGGCCGGCGCCGACGACGCCGACCTTGGTCACCGGGCGGGCGAGGGCCCTGTCGGGGGCGCCCGCCGGCCGCTTGGCCCGCTTCTGGACGAGGTCGAAGGCGTAGAGGCCGGCCCGCAGCTCGTCGGACATGATGAGGTCGCCGAGCGCCTCGTCCTCGGCCGCGAAGGCCTCCTCACGTGTCGCGGTCCGCGCAGCGCGCACGAGCTGGACCGCCCGCAGCGCGCCGGGCGCCCGGCCGGCCGTCTTCGCGAGGACGATCTTCCCGGCCCGGTCGCACGCGGCGTCCCAGGCCTCGGGGGAGCGGTCGACCTCGGCGCGCTCGACGGTGACGGCGCCGGTGAGCACCCCGGCCGCCCAGCGCAGCGAGTCCTCGAGGAAGTCGGCCGGCTCGAGGAGCACGTCGCCGATGCCGAGTCCGACGACCTCCTTCGCCCCGAGCATCCGGTTCTGCGACAACGGGTTCTCGATGACGACCTTGAGGGCCGCCTCCGCCCCGACGAGGTTCGGCAGGAGCCAGCAGCCACCCCAGCCGGGGACGAGGCCGAGGAAGGTCTCGGGCAGGGCGAACGCCGGCACGCCGGCCGAGACCGTGCGGTGGTCGGCGGAGAGGGCGAGCTCGACGCCACCGCCCATCGCCGCCCCGTTGACGAACGCGAACGTCGGGACCGGCAGGTCCATGAGCGTCGCGAAGGCGCGGTGGCCGGCCTGCGCGATCTCGACGGCCTGGCCGCGCTCGGTGACGTAGGGGATGCCGGACAGGTCGGCGCCGACCGCGAAGACGAACGGCTTGCCGGTGACGCCGACGGCCTGGATCTCGCCGGCCTCGGCGCGGGCCCGCAGGCCGTCGAGGGCGGCCTGCAGGCCGGCGATCCCCTCCGGGCCGAAGGTGTTCGGGCGGGTGTGGTCCTTGCCGTTGTCGAGGGTGACCAGGGCGAGGGTGCCGGCGCCGCCGGGGAGCTCGACGTCCTGCACCGGGGTGCGGGTGACGACCTCGGCGGGCAGGGCGGGGGCCTGGGTGGTGGTCATGGCTCAGGCGTCCTTCCGGTCGTCGGCGGGGGAGTGGTGGGGGTTCTCCCAGATGACGGCGCCGCCCATCCCGAGGCCGATGCACATCGCGGTGAGGCCGTAGCGCACCTCGGGATGCTCCTCGAAGTGGCGGGCCAGCTGGGTCATGAGGCGCACGCCGGAGGAGGCGAGCGGGTGGCCGGTGGCGATCGCGCCGCCCCACGGGTTGACCCGCTCGTCGTCGTCGGCGATGCCGAAGTGGTCGAGGAAGGAGAGCACCTGGACGGCGAAGGCCTCGTTGAGCTCGAAGAGCCCGATGTCCTCGATGCCCAGGCCGGCCTTGGCGAGCGCCTTCTCGGTGGCCGGCACCGGGCCGATGCCCATCACCTCGGGCTCGACGCCGACGAAGGCGTAGGACACGAGGCGCATCCGGACGGGGAGACCGAGCTCGTCGGCTGCGGCCCGGCTCGCGAGGAGGCAGGCGGTCGCGCCGTCGTTGAGGCCGGCGGCGTTGCCCGCGGTGACGTTGCCGTGCGGGCGGAACGGCGTCCTCAGGGCGGCGAGCTCCTCGAGCGTCGTGCCCGGTCGCGGCGGCTCGTCCGCGGTGGCCAGGCCCCAGCCCTTCTCGACGTGGCGGGTCGCCACGGGCACGAGGTCGGGCTGCACCTTGCCGGCCGCGTAGGCGGCGGCGAGCTTGCGCTGGCTGGCGACCGCGAACGCGTCCGAGCGCTCCTTGGTCAGCTGCGGGAAGCGGTCGTGGAGGTTCTCGGCGGTCTTGCCCATGACGAGGGCCGACTCGTCGACGAGGCGCTCGGCGACGATCCGCGGGTTGGGGTCGACGCCCTCACCCATCGGGTGCCGCCCCATGTGCTCGACGCCTCCGGCGATCGCGACGTCGATGGCCCCGACGCCGATCGCGGAGGACACGGTCGTCACGGCGGTCATCGCACCGGCGCACATCCGGTCGATCGAGTAGCCGGGGGTCGTCGTCGGCAGTCCGGAGAGCAGGCCGGCGAGGCGGCCGAGGGTCAGGCCCTGGTCGCCGATCTGGGTCGTCGCGGCGATCGCGACCTCCTCGACCCGCTCCTTGGGGAGCTCGGGGTGGCGGCGCAGCAGCTCGCGGACGCACTTGATGACGAGGTCGTCGGCACGGGTCTGGGCGTACATGCCCTTCTCACCGGCCTTGCCGAACGGGGTGCGGACGCCGTCGACGAAGACGACCTCCTGGAGCTCACGGGGCACGAGGTGGCCTCCCTGGTCGGGGACGGGGCGTGGACCGGCGCAGGGCCGGGCTCCGACGATCGTACTAAGCAAGCGCTCAGTCAGACAGCGGCGGCCGGGTGAGCACCGTCACGCCCCTGCGTCATCGCGGGCTACACCGCAGTAAGTGTCGTCATGGCGACGCTTACTGCGCTGTAGCCCGGTACCGACGCGGATGTCAGGGCCGGGCGCCGCGGTCTGCGGGGGGCCTACGCTGCGGAGCATGGACGACACCTCGTGGACCACCGTCGAGGACTCGGAGAGCCTCACCGCGCTGCTCGGCGAGCCGGCGCAGCGCGCCCGGGACAAGGAGCGCGACCACCTCCTCGACATCGACCGGGCCTGGCTCGCCGCGTCGCCGTTCTGCGTGCTCGCGACCGCCGGAGCGGACGGCACGTGCGACGCCTCGCCCAAGGGCGACCCCGTCGGCTCGCTCGTCCACGTGCTCGACGATCGCACCATCGCCGTGGCCGAGCGGCCGGGCAACCGACGGGTCGACGGCTACCGCAACGTCCTCGAGAACCCGCACGTCGGCCTGCTCTTCCTCGTGCCCGGCCGCGGCGACACGCTGCGCGTCAACGGCCGGGCGCGCCTGGTCTCCGACGCGCCCTTCCTCGACGAGATGGTCGTCCGCGGCCACCGCCCGGTGCTCGCCCTCGTCGTCGAGGTCGAGCAGGTGTTCTTCCACTGCTCCAAGGCGTTCCTCCGCTCGGGACTGTGGGACCCCGAGGGATGGGCGCCCGACGGCAGCGTGCCGCGGCGGGCGGTCATCGCCCACGAGGTCGAGCCGGACGGACGGAGCATCGAGGAGCTCGACGCCTACTACGGCCCGTCCTACGCCGACGGTCTCTACGGCTGAGGGTCCGGCGCGGGGGCCATGAGCTGGACGAGGTTGCCGCAGGTGTCGTCGAGGACGGCGGTGACGACCGGGCCCATGGCCGTCGGCGGCTGGGTGAAGGTGACCCCGAGGCCGGTGAGCCGGCGGTGCTCGGCCTCGACGTCCGCGACCGAGAGCACCGCGACGGGGATGCCGTCGGCGGCCATCGCCTCCTGGAAGGCCACGGCCGCCGGGTGGGCGTTCGGCTCGAGCACGAGCTCGACGCCGTCCGGGGCCTCGGGGCTGACGACGGTGAGCCAGCGGTGCTCGCCGAGCGGGACGTCGTGCTTGGTCGTGAGGCCGAGGACGCCGGTGTAGAAGTCCTGGGCCTTCTGCTGGTCGTCGACGAACACGCTGGTCAGGGCGATCTTCACGGGTCGTTCCTCTCGTCGTGGCGGGCCCAGCGCTCCCGGAGGGGGCGCAGGGGGGTGGTGTCGAGGTCGTGCAGCCGGTAGCGGCCCTCGCGGCGGACCCGGACCAGGCCGGCGGCCGCGAGGACGTCGAGGTGCTGGGAGATGGCCTGGCGGCTCGAGCCGATGCCGAGGGTCGCCATCCGGGAGCAGAGCTCGAACAGGGTCTGCCCGTCCCGCGCGACGAGGGCGTCGAGCAGGGCCCGCCGGGTGGAGTCGGCGAGGGCCCGGAACACCTCGTCCGCGCCGTCGTCCACGGCGGTGACAATAGGCAAGCGATCACTTGCCTGTCAAGAGGTTCGGACCCGCCTCCACCCGGGTTGCCCACGCTTCACCCGAGAACGGTTCCGGGGTGAAGCGCGGCCGTATCGGGTGACCCGATACGCGTGTGACTGGTGGGGAGGGTTTCGCGCTCAGGCGCCGGGGTGGGCGTCGAACGCGGCGACGAGCATCGGCGCCACGATGTCGGCCTGCCACCGGCGCACGCCGAGGCCCGCGAGGGCGGCCCGGAAGCCGTCGAGGTCGCGCTGCTCGGGCGGGCTCCAGACCACGCGGCGCAGGGGGTCGGGGGAGCAGACGTTCTCGACCGGGATGGTGTGCTCGGCGGCGAACGCGGTCAGCGCGGTCCGGGTGGCCCCGAGGCGCTCGGCCGCGACCGGGTTCTTGTCGGCCCAGACTCGCGGCGGCGGCGGGCCGTCCGAGGGCAGGGTGCGCGGCGGCAGCTCGTCCTCGGGGAGGGTGACCGCGCGCTCGACCGCCTCGACCCACTGCCGCCCGTACCGCTTGATGGCCCGGTGGCCGGACGGCAGCGCCGCGGTGTCGCGCGGCAGCGCCTTGGCGATCTCGACGAGCGCGGCGTCCGGGAGCACGCGCCCGACCGAGGTGTCGCGGTCGCGGGCGATGGCGTCGCGGGCGTACCAGAGCTCGCGGACGACGCCGACGCCACGACGGGAGCGCAGCGTGTTGATGCCGGAGGTGCGCCGCCACGGGTCGACCCGCTCGACCGGCGTCCAGTCGAGGAGGGCGGCGAACTCCTGCCGGGCCCACTCGTCCTTGCCCTGGGCCGCGAGGTCGACGCCCATGAGGTTGCGCAGCTCCCCGAGCACCTCGACGTCGAGCGCCGCGTAGCGCAGCCACGGGTCGGGCAGCGGCCGGGTCGACCAGTCGACGGCCGAGTGCTCCTTGGCGAGGCGCAGCCCGAGGTAGTGCTCGACGACGGCGGCGAGGCCGACCCGCGGCAGCCCGAGGATGCGGGCCGCGAGCTCGGTGTCGAACAGCTGGCGGGGCCGCAGGCCGACCTCGGCGAGGCACGCGAGGTCCTGGGTGGCGGCGTGGAGGATCCACTCCGCGGGCCCGATCGCGGCGTCGAGCGGTGAGAGGTCGGGCACCGCGATGGGGTCGACGAGCCACGTGCCGGAGCCCTCGCGGCGGAGCTGGACGAGGTAGGCGCGCTGGCCGTACCGGTACCCGGACGCGCGCTCGGCGTCGATGGCGACCGGCCCGACCCCGGCCGTGACGGCGCGGGCGGCCTCGTCGAGGGCGCGCTCGGACTCGACGACGGCGGGGACGCCCTCGGCCGGCTCCTCGAGCGGGACCGGCTGCTCGACCTCGACCGCGGGGCCGTCGGCGGGGGTGGTGTCGGGGCTCATCCGCGGGTCACCGGCGCGGCCCGGGCAGGGCGACGACGCCCTCGGGGAGCGGGGGCAGCCCGGCGATCGTGCACAGCAGGTCCGACCACGCGAGCAGGTGCTCGCCGGCCTCGGGGCCGAGCGGGGTCCACGACGCGCGCAGCTCCATCTCGACGCTGGCCGGGCGGTCCGAGAGGCCCCCGAAGGACTCCGACACGACGCGGGTCACCGTGCCCGCCTCGGCGGTGAACGGCACGCCCCGGCCCTCGAGCGCGTCGGTGAGCCAGCTCCAGCCCACCTCGCCGAGCAGCGGCTCGGCCGCGAACTCGGGCTCGAGCTCGGCCCGGGCGAAGGTCACCGCGCGCCACTGGCCGCCCCAGGGCTCGGGCTCGGAGGGGTCGTGGAGGAGGACGAACCGCCCGGACGCGAGCTCGGCGTCGGGGTCGTGGGGGTCGACGACGTCGGCGGTGAGCGCGACGGCGTGCGGGGCGATGCGCTGGGGCGCCGGGACCTCGGTGAGCCGGATCTCCGGGCGCAGGCGGGCACGGTGCAGCTCCTCGAGTGCCCGGGCGAACTCCGGGGACTCCCGCCCGGTCACGGTGCTGCGTGCCACGTGGAGCAATGTAGGCCGACCTTCGCGCCGAGGCGGGCAGGGCGCGCCGGGCGCGCCCCGACGCGTCGAGCCCGCGCGTGGCCGGACCCGACGGCGGGGCCGGTGGGCGCTGGCCTAGCCTGCGGACGTGGTCACCCTGCTCGCCCTCGGCTCCTCGCTCGTCTGGGGGACCTCCGACTTCTTCGCCGGGCTCGCCTCCCGGCGCCGGCCGGCCGTCGCCGTCGTCGGCTGGACCCAGGGCCTGGCCCTCCTCGTCGTCACCGCCGTCGTGCTCCTGCGGTGGGACACGGTGAGCTTCACCGGCTGGCCGCTGTGGTCGGTCGCGGCCGGGCTCGCCGGGATGACCGGGCTCGTCTGCTTCTACTCCGCGCTGTCCAGCGGCACGATGGGCGTCGTCGCCCCGATCGCGGCGCTCGGTGTCGTCGTCCCCGTCGTCCTCGGAGTCGCGAGCGGGGACACGCCCTCGCCGTGGGCCTGGGCCGGGATGGCCGTCGCGGTCGCCGGGGTCACCCTGGCGAGCGGCCCCGAGCTGAGCGGCGCCGTCTCGCCGCGGCCGGTGCTCCTCGCCGCGGTGGCGGCCGTCGGGTTCGGGCTCGCGCTGTTCTGCCTCGACCGGGGGGCGCGCGAGTCGACCCTGCTCACGCTCTGGGGGATGCGGATCACCTCGGTCGCCATCCTCCTCGTCGTCGCGCTCGCCGCCCGCTCGACCGGCGGCGTCACGCCGCGCGAGCTGCCCGGCCTGCTGCTCATCGGGTGTGGGGACCTCGGGGCCAACCTGCTCTTCGGGCTCGCGTCCTCGCGCGGCCAGGTGAGCATCGCGTCGGTCCTCGGCTCGCTCTACCCCGTCGTCACCACCCTCCTCGCCCGCGTCGTCATCGGCGAGCGGCTGCGTCGCGTCCAGCAGGTCGGCGTCGTCCTCGCGGTCGGCGGGGCGGTCCTCATCGCGGCCTGAGCCGGCGGGCCGTCCGGGCGGTCCCCACCGGATGGGAGGATCGGCTCGTGACGACCTCCCCGCCCCCGGCCGCCGCTCCCGCCTCCGACTCCACCCTCGTCCGGGCCGCCCGAGGCCTGCCCGTGGCCCACACCCCGGTGTGGTTCATGCGCCAGGCCGGTCGCTCGCTGCCCGAGTACCGGAAGGTCCGCGAGGGCGTCGGGATGCTCGAGTCGTGCCGTCGGCCGGACCTCGTCACCGAGATCACCCTCCAGCCGGTGCGTCGGCACGGCGTGGACGCCGCGATCTTCTTCTCCGACATCGTCGTCCCGCTCGCCGCCGTCGGCGTGGACCTCGACATCGTGCCCGGCGTCGGCCCGGTCGTCGCCGAGCCCGTGCGCACCCGCGCCGACCTCGAGCGGCTGCGCGACCTCGTGCCCGAGGACGTCCCGGACATCACCGAGTCGGTGCGGATGCTCGTCGCCGAGCTCGGCGCGACGCCGCTCATCGGGTTCGCCGGGGCACCCTTCACGCTCGCGTCCTACCTCGTCGAGGGAGGTCCGTCGCGCACCCACGAGCGCACCAAGGCCCTCATGCACGGGGACCCGGGGCTCTGGCACGACCTCTGCGCCCGGCTGGCCCGGATCTCCGGGGCGTTCCTGAGGGTGCAGGCCTCGGCCGGGGCCTCGGCGGTCCAGCTGTTCGACTCCTGGGCCGGAGCGCTGAGCCGCGCCGACTACACGCGGTTCGTCGCCGAGCACTCGGCCACGGTGCTCGCCGCCGTCGCCGACCTCGACGTGCCACGCATCCACTTCGGCGTCGGCACCGGTGAGCTGCTGACCCTCATGGGGGAGGCGGGCGCCGAGGTCGTCGGCGTCGACCACCGGGTGTCGCTCACCGACGCCCTCGAGCGCACCGGCGGCCGCTGGGCGCTGCAGGGCAACCTCGACCCCGCCCTGCTCTTCGCCCCGTGGGAGCCGCTCGAGCAGCGCGTGCGCGAGATCGTCGAGGAGGGCCGCGCCGCGCCGGGGCACGTGTTCAACCTCGGCCACGGGGTGCCGCCGTCGGCCGACCCGGACGTCCTGACCCGCGTCGTCGCACTCGTCCACGAGGTGTCGGCCCGCTGACCCTCGACCCCGCGGTCCTCGCGGCCGGCGAGAAGGCGATGCTCGAGGCGTTCATCGACGAGCACCGGGCCGGGCTGCGCGCCTGCCTCGACGGGCTGACCGAGGAGCAGGCCAGGCGTCGGCTCGTCCCGTCGGCGACGACCCTCCTCGGGCTGGTCAAGCACGCCACCTTCGTCGAGCGGGTCTGGTCGGAGGAGGCGGTGCTGCGGCGCGACCGGGTCGACCTCGGTCTGCCCGCCGCGGCCGAGGACTCCTTCGTGCTCACCGCCGACGACACCGTGGCGTCCGTCCTCGCGGAGCACGCCGCCGCCTGCGACGCGGCCCGGTCGATCTGCGCGGACGTCGGGCTCGACGAGCTCGTCCTCGGCAACCGCCGCGGTCCGCTGCCCCTGCGCTGGGTCTGGCTGCACCTGCTGCGCGAGCTGGCCCAGCACGAAGGGCACGCCGACATCCTCCGCGAGCAGGTGCTCGCCGCCGACGCGCCGACCGGGTGAGCAGACCCGCCGGACCGCGGACCCCGACCCTCGAGGGCAACGGGCTGCGGCTGCTCGCCGTGGGTCCGCAGCACGCGGCGGAGATGGCCGACGTCCTCGGGGACCCGTCCCTGTACGCCTTCACCGGTGGGTCGGCGCCGGACGCCGGCGCACTGCGCGACCGCTACGCCCGTCAGGCCGAGGGATCGCCGGACCCGGCGGAGGAGTGGCACACGTGGGTGGTCGAGGACGTCGCTGCCGGGCGGCTCGTCGGGTTCGTCCAGGCGACGGTGACCGACCACGGCCGGACCGCCGAGCTCGCGTGGGTGGTCGGCGTGCCGTGGCAGCGACGCGGGCTCGCCCGCCGGGCCGCGACGCTGGTGCTCGACGAGGTCCGGCGACGCGGCGTCCACCGGGCCGTGGCGCACGTGCGTCCGGGTCACCGGCCCTCGGAGCGGGTCGCCGCGGCCCTCGGGATGGGGCCGACCGACGTCGAGGTCGACGGCGAGACGCGGTGGGCCCTCGACCTCGTGCCGTGACCGGCCCGGACGTCAGGCGCTCGGCGCGGCCGGCGGGGTGGGTGCGGCGACGGGGGTCACGCCGGCGCGGCGGCGACGCCACCACGCGAGCAGCGGGAGGACGACGACGGCTGCGGCCACGCCGAACGGCAGCAGCGCGCCGAGGAGCGTGAGGACGAGCTGCACCGAGCGGGTGAACGCGTCCCAGCCGGCGGTGAGGCCGGCGACGAAGCCGGTCGGGTCCTCGGCGGGCGCGGTCTCGGCGCCGGGGGTGCTCAGCCGGACCGTGACCGGCGAGAGCGACACCTGGTCGTCGAGCGCGGCGAGCTGCTGCTCGAGGGCCTCGAGGTCGGCCTGCCGGCGGGACAGCTCGGCCTCGAGGTTGACGACGTCGGCCAGCTTGTCCGCCTTGCCCATCAGCGCGCGGACCCGTTCGACGCTCGCCCGCATCGTCTCCACGCGGGCGCTCGTGTCGACGTACTGCGCGGTGACGTCGTCGGTGCTCGACTGCCGGGAGAGGACGGTGCCGACCCTGGCGACCTCGTCGAGGGTGGCGTCGAGCTTGGCGGTCGGCACCGAGATGGTCAACGTGCCCCAGGCCGCGCCGCGGGTGTCGCGCGCGGGGCCGGGGCTGCTCGAGACCTCCTCGGCGACGACGAGCCCGCCGGCCCCGGTGGCGATGCCGCGCAGTGCCGAGGCGGCCTTCGGCACGTCCTTCACCTCGAGGGCGACGTCGGCCCGGCGGGCGAGCTTGCGCTGCGCCACGGCCGCGGCGACCGAGGTGGTGTCCGTGCCGGTCGCCCGGCGGGTGCCGTTCGCCGAGGTGGCGGCGTCCGCCGCCTTGTCAGGCGCCGGGACGGCGGTCGAGTCCTCGGCGCCGGCCGACCCGGGGGAGACCGCTGCGGCGCCGCCGGCGGCGGAGTCCCCGCTGCTCCCCCCGCTGCACGCCCCGAGGGCGCTGACGGCGAGGGCTCCCGCGGCGAGGGCCGCGGCGAGGCGGCGGGACGGGGGACGGGTGCTGGCGCTCACGGTGACTCCTTCGTCGGTGGCTCGGTCGAGCGTTCGGCGCCGCCCGGGCCGCCGGAGTTCCCGGTCCCGCGTCTCGATCCGGTCACGAGTGCGCCTCGGGCCGGTCACGCGGTGGGCCGGGGCGGCATCCCGCGTCGTCGGGACGGCAGCCCTGGCCGGAGCCGGGCCGAGGCCGCGTGAGAGGCTGGTGGGCGTGTCCGACCCCGTCCCGACCCGGCCCCACGTCGCCGTCGTCGGTGGCGGCATCGCCGGCCTGACCGCGGCGCTCGAGGTCCTCGAGGCTCTCCCGGACGTCGACGTCACCGTCCTCGAGGCGGGCGACCGCCTCGGTGGCAAGCTGCGCCTCGAACCGGTCGCCGGGCACCTCGTCGACGTCGGCGCCGAGTCCCTCCTCGCCCTGCGCCCCGAGGCCGTGGAGCTGGCGCGTCGGGTCGGCGTCGAGGAGGCCGACCTCGTGGCCCCCGCGACCACGTCGGCCGCGCTGTGGAGCCGGGGCGCCCTGCGCCCGCTCCCCACGGGCACGCTCATGGGGGTCCCGACCGACCCGGCGTCCGCCCTCGGGGTGCTGGCGGCGGACGAGGTCGCCCGTGCGGCCGACGAGCGACCCTGGCCCGGCGGCGCGGTGACCGGCGACGTGTCGGTCGGTGAGTACGTCGGGCACCGGCTCGGCCGCGCCGTCGTCGACCGGCTCGTCGAGCCCCTGCTCGGCGGCGTCTACGCCGGCCACGCCGACCGTCTCTCGCTGCGCGCGACGATGCCGGCCCTCTGGGAGCGGGCCGTCCGCGGCGCCTCACTGCTCGGACCCGGCCCGGCGTCCGGGGCGGCACCGTCGTCCGGCGACGGCGGGCCGCGCTCGCCCTTCGCGGGCATCCGCGGCGGCATCGGCCGGCTCCCGGACGAGGTCGCCGAGGCCCTGCGCGTCCGGGGGGCGCTGCTGCGCACGGGCGCCACCGTCCGCGGGCTCGAACGCGTCGGGGACCGCTGGCGGCTCGTCGTCGGCTCGGCGGCCGACCCGGTCGCGCTGGAGGCCGACGCCGTCGTCCTGGCCACCCCGGCCACACCGACGTCCCGGCTGCTCACCGCGCTGGCCCCCGACGCCTCGGCCGCGCTCGGCGAGGTCGAGACCGCGTCGATGGCCGTCGTCACGCTCGCCGTGCGCCGCGAGGGGCTGCCAGACCTGCCCGGCTCCGGCTTCCTCGTGCCGCCCGTCGAGGGCCGGGCCGTCAAGGCGAGCACGTTCAGCGCCGCCAAGTGGGGCTGGGTCGGTGCGCTCTCCTCCGACGTCGTCCACCTGCGGGCCTCGCTCGGCCGGGCCGGGGAGGAGGCCGTGCTCCAGCGCGACGACGCCGACCTCGTCACCCTCGCGGTCGCCGAGATCGGCGAGGCCCTGGGCACCCCGCTGCCGCCGGTCGTCGACCACCACGTGCAGCGCTGGGGCGGCGGCCTGCCGCAGTACGCCGTCGGCCACCTCGAGCGCGTCTCCCGCGTCCGCGCGGACGTCGAGCGGCTGGCGGGGGTCGAGGTCGCCGGGGCCGCCTACGACGGCGTCGGCGTGCCGGCCGTCGTCGCCTCCGCGACCCGCGCCGCGCGAGCCGTCGTCGAGCACCTGACCTCCGCCGCGGGCGTCGCGGCGACCACCGCAGCACCCCGAGGAGAGTCCGGATGACCACCCCCAGCCGTCCCGCCCCGAGCAAGCCCGGCGCGGCCCGCATCCGCGAGATCAACGACACGATCCGCTACGCGATGTGGTCGGTGTTCGCCCTCGCCGAGCCGCTCGGTGACGCCGACCGCGCGGCCCTCGCCGACGAGGTCGAGCAGCTGTTCGCCGCGGTCGGTGCCGAGGACGTCGTCGTCCGTGGGGTCTACGACGTGGCCGGGCTGCGCGCCGACGCCGACCTCATGGTCTGGTGGCACGCGCCGACCATCGAGGCGCTGCAGAGCGCGTACCACGGCCTGCTGCGCACCGAGCTCGGGCAGCACCTCGACCCGGTCTGGTCGGTCGCGGCGCTGCACCGGCCGGCCGAGTTCAACAAGAGCCACATCCCGGCGTTCCTCGCCGACGAGGAGGCCCGCGCCTACGTCTGCGTCTACCCGTTCGTGCGCTCGTACGACTGGTACGTCCTGGAGGACCAGGAGCGGCGCGACATGCTCGTCGAGCACGGCCGGATGGCGCGCGAGTACCCCGACGTCCGAGCGAACACGATCGCGGCGTTCGCGCTCGGCGACTACGAGTGGGTGCTCGCCTTCGAGGCCGACGAGCTGCACCGCATCGTCGACCTCATGCGCGAGCTGCGCGCCTCGAAGGCGCGGCTGCACGTGCGCGAAGAGGTGCCGTTCTACACCGGTCCTCGCGTCGAGGTCGCCGACCTCGTGGCCCGCCTGCGCTGACCCGGCCCGCCGCCGCTGCCACTGCCATACCCCACGGGCACCACGCGTATCGGGTGACCCGATACGGCCGCGCTCTCCCCGGGAACCGTTGTCGGGTGAGGCGCGGCCTTCTCGGTAGGGGGAATCGTCCACAGGGCGGATGGTCGCCCGTGGTCGTCCACAGATCGGGTCGGCCCCGATGACGTGACCCTCCGCGCCATCGGACGCTGACCCGATGGATGACGCACTCCGAGCGCTGGCCGACGCCCAAGGCGGTGTCTTCACGACGATGCAGGCCCGGCGCGTCGGGGTGGGAGACCGTGGCCTCGCGCGGCTGCGCCGGGACAAGGAGGTGCACGTCGTCGCCCGCTCCGTCTCCAGCACCACGCCGTGGCGGGACGGCCGGGTCGATGCCCGCCTCCTCGTGCGGACGCGCGGGGCGCTGGCGCTGTACCCGGACTCGTACGCGGTCGGCGCCTCCGCCCTCGTCCTGGCCGGCGTCCCGGTGCACCGGATCGGCTCCGACCGGGCCGATGTCGCTCGGCCCGTCCACCGCGAGGTGCTGACCGACCTGTGTCGGATCCGCCCCCCGCACCCTGCAGTGCGACGCCCGACGACCCGGTCGGGTGCCCCGAACCTGGCCCAGGCGGTCGTGCAGACCGCACTCGACCACGGGCACGTCGCCGCGGTCGTGGCGGCCGACCACGCCCTGCACCACGGGCTGGTCACGCGCGCCGAGATCGACGCGGTCGCCCACCTGGTCGAGGGATGGCCGGAGTCGGGCCGGGTGCGGACGGCCATCGCCCTCATGGACGGCCGCTCCGAGTCGGTCGGCGAGACGCTCACGCGACTCTTCGTCGTCGCCCTGGGCTGGCGCGTCACCCCGCAGGTCCCCCTGCGGGACGCAACAGGCGTCTTCGGCTACGGCGACCTCGGCGTCGACGGCACGAACCTCGTGCTGGAGTTCGACGGCCGGGTCAAGTACGCGAGCGACGCGGACGCGCTCTGGAAGGAGAAGCGCCGCGAGGACCGTGGGCGCCGGGCCGGCTACCTCTTCGAGCGGATCATCTGGTCCGAGCTCGACGCCCCCGCGGTCCTGGGGTCCCGGCTCGTGGCTGCTCGCGCCGCGGCTGAGCAGCGGCCCGCCGCCTGACCAGCGGCCCGCCGCCTGACCAGCGGCCCGCCGTCTGACCAGCGGCCCGCCGTCTGACCAGCGGCCCGCCGCCTGGCCAGCACCACCATCCCCGAGAACGCTGCGCCTCACCCGAGAACCGAACTCGGGTGAGGCGCGGTCGTATCGGGTCACCCGATACGCGTGGTGCGGCGGCGGGGTGGGGTCAGGCGGGGGAGTCGGGCTGCAGGGTCAGGCTGATCGAGTTGATGCAGTAGCGCTGGTCGGTCGGGGTGTCGAAGCCCTCGCCCTCGAAGACGTGCCCGAGGTGGCTGCCGCAGGACGCGCACCGGACCTCGACCCGCGTCATCCCCATCGAGCGGTCCTCGAGCAGCTCGACGGAGTCGCCGGCCAGCGGGCTGAAGAACGACGGCCACCCGCAGTGCGAGTCGAACTTGGTGTCCGAGCGGAACAGCTCGGCCCCGCACGCGCGGCAGGCGTAGACGCCGACGGTCGTGCTGTCGGTGTACTCGCCCACCCACGGGCGCTCGGTGCCGGCCTCGCGCAGCACCTGGTACTCGGCGGGGGAGAGCTGCTCGCGCCACTCGGCGTCGGACTTGGTGACGGCGTACTCGCGACCGGTCTGCTTCATCGTCATGTCCGTCCCAACACCGCCCCGCACCCGATGGTTCCCGCCGCCGCGCGCCGAAAGGACCTCGTGAGGACCCGGGACGTCGGCCCACCTCGTTAGGCTCGCGCTCATGGCCGATGCGCAGATCGTCGAGGTCGAGGGCCCGGGGGGCGTGCGCGAGGTGCGCCTCAGCAGCCCGGACCGGCTCATGTGGCCGGACGCCGGGGTGACCAAGGGCGACCTCGCCGGGTACGTCATGGCCGTCGGCGACTGCCTCGTGCGGCACATCGGTGACCGTCCGGTCACCCTCCAGCGCTTCCCCGAGGGCATCGAGGGCGAGGAGTTCTACCAGAAGAACCCGCCGAAGGGGATGCCCGACTGGGTGCGCACCGTCTCCTGCCGGTACCCGAGCGGCCGGCGGCACCCGCAGATCGTCGTCGACGAGGTCGCCACGGCCGTCTGGGCGGTGCAGATGAACACCGTCACCTTCCACCCGTGGCCGGTCCGGACGGCGGACACCGACAACCCCGACGAGCTGCGCATCGACCTCGACCCACAGCCCGGGCGCACCTTCGCCGACGCCGTCGAGGCCGCCGTCGCGCTGTGCGAGCTGATGGCCGAGCTCGGGCTCACCGCGTGGGCCAAGACGAGCGGCAACCGCGGCGTGCACGTCTACGCCCGCGTGACACCGACCAATGAGTTCCTCGACGTGCGGCACGGCGTCATCGGCATCGCCCGCGAGCTCGAGCGCCGCCTCCCCGACCTCGTCACCGCGTCGTGGTGGAAGGAGGAGCGTGGCGAGCGGGTCTTCGTCGACTTCAACCAGGCCTGCCGCGACCGCACCATCGCCTCCGCGTACAGCCCGCGCCCGCTGCCCGGCGCCCCGGTGTCGATGCCGGTCACCTGGGCGGAGCTGACCACCGTCACGCCCGGCGACTTCACCGTGCTGACGGTCCCGGACGTCCTCGAGGACCGCGGCGACGCCTGGGCCGGCATCGACGACGCCGTCGGCGACGTGTCGACCGCGATCGCCCTCTGGGACAGGGATGTCGAGGAGCGCGGTCTCGGCGAGCTCAACTTCCCGCCGGACTACCCGAAGATGCCCGGGGAGCCGCCGCGCGTGCAGCCGTCCAAGCGCCGCCAGGACAAGGCCGACGACGAGTACATGGCCCCCAAGGCGGAGCGCGACGCGGCGCTGCGCGAGGAGTGGGGGATGCCCGTCGTGCCGCCCGTGCCGCCGATGCTCGCCAAGCCGGTCAAGGGGCTCGACGCCACGGCGCTCAGGGACCTCGAGGTCGTCTACGAGCCGAAGTGGGACGGCTTCCGCTCCATCGTCTTCCGCTCCGGTGACCGCGTCGAGATCGGCAGCCGGAACGAGAAGCCGATGACGCGCTACTTCCCCGAGGTCGTCGAGGCCGCCCTGGCCAACCTCCCCGAGCGCTGCGTCGTCGACGGCGAGATCATCGTCGTGCGACCCGGCGAGGACCGCCTCGACTTCGACCTGCTGAGCCAGCGCATCCACCCCGCGGCGAGCCGGGTGAAGAAGCTGTCGGTCGAGACGCCGGCCCGGTTCGTCGCCTTCGACCTGCTGGCCCTCGGCGACGACGACCTCACCGGCCGGCCGTTCGCCGAGCGGCGTGCTCTCCTCGAGAAGGCCCTCGCCGAGGCGCAGCCGCCCATCCACCTGACCCCCGCGACCCGCGACCGCGCCATCGCCGCGGAGTGGTTCACCGAGTTCGAGGGCGCCGGCCTCGACGGCCTCGTCGCCAAGCCCGTGGACGGTCGGTACGAACCGGACAAGCGCACCATGCTCAAGATCAAGCACGAGCGCACCGCCGACTGCGTCGTCGCCGGCTACCGCACCCACAAGTCCGGTGACGACGTCATCGGCAGCCTGCTGCTCGGCATCCACGACCCCGAGGGCACGCTCGTCTCGGTCGGGGTCATCGGGGCCTTCCCGATGGCCCGGCGCAAGGAGCTCTTCGCGGAGCTGCAGCCGCTCGTCACCGACTGGGGCGATCACCCGTGGGCGTGGGCGAGGCAGGAGGAGGGCAACCGCACGCCGCAGAACGCGGCCGGCAGCCGCTGGGCGGCCGGCAAGGACCTCTCCTTCACCCCGCTGCGCCCCGAGCGGGTCGTCGAGGTGCGCTACGACCACATGGAGGGCGTCCGGTTCCGGCACACGGCGCAGTTCGTCCGGTGGCGCCCGGACAAGGACCCCGCCGACTGCACCTACGACCAGCTCGACGAGCCGGTCTCCTACGACCTGTCCGCCGTCCTCGACGGGCGGCCGGGATGACCGACCTCGTCCCGGGCCGCCGCCGGGCTCGGAGCGGCGCGCCGAGCCGGGCCCGTCGCGCGGCCGTGGCGAGTGCCGCGGTCGGGGGCACCGCGGCGCTGGCCTCCGGGGGCGGGTCGCTCGCGGCGGCCGCGTACTTCGCCCGGCGCATCGTCACCCCGGACCGCGTGCGCCCCGACGACGTGGTCGTCCTCGGCGCCGACGCGACCAGTGTCACGCTCGGCACCAACCCCGAGACCGTGGTGCCGGGCCGCTACGGGCTCTGGCTCGAGGGGGGCGCCGGGCACGCGCGGGTCGGTGACGTGCTCGACCTCGACGCGGGAGCCGGCCGGGTGCGGCGCGAGGTGCTCGGCATCGACCGCGGGGTCCTCGGCCCGGGAACGGCCCGGTGGAACCAGTACTTCCACGGGTCGCCGCCCGACGAGAGCCTCGGACTGCCGACCGAGCACGTGACGGTCGACGGCGAGCTCGGCCGGATGCCGGCCTGGGTGGTCGCCCCCGAGGGCGGGCCGACGCACCGCTGGGCGGTCCTCGTCCACGGCCGGGGCGCCCGCCGCGAGGAGACGCTGCGCGCGCTGCCGCCGCTGCTCGCGGAGGGCTGGACCTGCCTCGTCCCGACCTACCGCAACGACGAGGGCGTGCCCGCCGGTCCGGACGGCCGCTACGCCCTCGGGCTCTCGGAGTGGCGCGACGTCGACGCCGCCATGGAGCTCGCGCTCTCCCGTGGCGCCACCGAGCTGATGCTCGCCGGGTGGTCGATGGGCGGGGCCATCGTCCTCCAGGTCCTCGACCGGTCCGAACGGTCGGACCTGGTGAGCCGGGTGCTGCTGGACGCCCCGGTCGTCGACTGGGGCGACGTCCTGGCCCACCACGCCCGCCGGCACCACGTGCCGCCGCCGGTCGGCTCGCTGGCCCGGCTCCTCATGCGGCACCGCTGGGGGCACCGGCTGGTCGGGGTCCACGAGGGGGTCGACCTCGCGCTCACCGACTGGGTCCGCCGGGCCGACGAGCTGCACCACCGCATCCTGCTCATCCACTCCGCGGACGACGAGTTCGTCCCGTTCGGACCCTCGCTGGCCCTCGCGCAGGCCCGCCCCGACCTCGTCGAGTTCCCCGACTGGCGGGTCGCGAGGCACTGCAAGGAGTGGAACACCGAGCCCGAGCGGTGGGAGACGCTGGTCCGCGAGTTCGCTTCCGGCTGAAGCCGGTTCAGCGGCGGACGCGCCACAGGCCCAGCAGGGTGCCGCCCTGCTCCACGAGCAGGTGCGGTCGGAGCGAGACCCCGTCCGGCGCCGCCAGCGCAGGTCCGGTGACGATGCGGGGGAAGTCACCGCCGACCACGACCGGGGCCACCGTCACCGCGAGCTCGTCGACGACCCCGGCCGCGAGGGCCGTGCCCAGGAGTGACGGACCGCCCTCGAGCAGGACGTGACGCAGTCCGCGCTCGGCCAGCCGGTCGAGGGCCGCGGCGACGTCGACCCGGTCGTCGCCGCAGACGAGCACGGACTCCTCGCCGAGCGCCGAACGGGCCCGCGAGAGGGCTCGCGCTCCCGCGGCCTCGCAGGTCACGAGCAGCCCGGAGCCCCGGCCCTCGGTCGGCGTGCGCAACCCCTCGGGCACGCGACCGCTGCCGGTCACGACGACGAGGGCGGCGGCCACGGGGGAGCGACGGGTCGGGCGCACCCGGGTGTAGCCCTCGTCGCGCACGGTCCCCGCCCCGACGAGGACGGCGTCGGCGTGGTCGCGCAGCAGCGCGAAGACCCGGTGGTCGGCCGGGGTGTTGACCGAGCCGCTGCGCCCGTCCGCCCCGACCGCCGACCCGTCGAGGGTGGTCACCATGTTCGAGCGCACCCAGCGGCCGCGCGGCGGGGCGTAGATCTCGGCGAGCTCACCGGCGCCGACCCGGGCACCGGGGGAGGACGGGCGGCGGGGGTCGAGGAGGACGCGCACGTCGGCATCCTCGCAGCCCGGCTCTGCGAGGATGCCGCCATGGGCAAGGGCGCGAAGAAGCGGTCGACGACGACGAAGGCCGAGGTCGAGGGCGCTGCGCTCGACGGCAAGGCGGCGAAGAAGGCGCGAAAGAAGCGGGAGGCGGCCGCCGAGGCGCGCGCCGACGACGCGGTGGAGGTCCGCTCGTGGTCGCAGGTGCTGCGGCCCGGCCCGGGCTTCTCGCTGGCCGAGCTCGACCCGCGCGCCACGCCGGGCTTCGACGGGGCGAAGAAGGACGGCGAGAAGGTGATGGCCGAGCTCCAGCAACGCCTCTCCGACCTCCAGGAACGCCTGTACGCCGAGTCCAGGGGCGGGGGGACCCGCTCGGTGCTCCTCGTCATCCAGGGGATGGACACCTCCGGCAAGGGCGGCATCATGCGCCACGTCGTCGGCGCGGTCGACCCGCAGGGGGTGCGGATCACCGCGTTCAAGGCGCCGTCGGCCGAGGAGCGGCGCCACCCGTTCCTCTGGCGGATCCGCCGCGCGCTGCCCGGGCCCGGGATGATCGGCGTCTTCGACCGCTCGCACTACGAGGACGTCCTCGTCGTCCGGGTCCACGACCTCGTCCCGCCCGCCACGTGGTCGCGCCGGTACGCGCAGATCAACCGGTTCGAGCAGGGCGTCGTCGACGACGGCACGACGATCGTCAAGGTGATGCTCCACCTCTCGCCCGAGGAGCAGAAGTCCCGCCTCGCGGAGCGGCTCTCGCGGGGCGACAAGTACTGGAAGTACAACCCCGCAGACCTCGACGAGCGCGGCCGCTGGGCCGACTACATGGAGGCGTACCGGGTCGCGCTGGAGAAGTGCTCCACGGACGCGGCGCCCTGGCACGTCGTGCCCGCCGACCGGAAGTGGTACGCGCGGCTGGCCGTGACCAACCTGCTGCTCGAGGCGCTGGAGGGGATGGACCCGCAGTGGCCCGCGGCAGACTTCGACGTCGAGGCGGAGCGGCAGCGGCTCGAGCTCTCGCCCTGAGCGCCGCCGCGGGCGGTGCGTCCGCTCAGGCCGGCAGCGCCCGGTCGAGGACTGCGGCGACCGTCGCGGTCCCGAGGCCGGCGTCGAGGGTGCCGAAGACCGCTCCGTGCTCGCCCCGCACCCGGCTCGCCACGAACGCGTCGGCCACCGGGCCGGGGGAGTGCTGCACGAGCAGCGCGGCCTGGAGCGTCACGGCGAGCCGCTCGACGACCCGCCGGGCGTGCCAGGGAGCGTCCTCGGCGACCGCGAGGGAGCCGACCTCGTCGCACGCGTCGATGGCGGCGTCGAGCGCGGCGTCGTGGCCCCGGGCGAGGGCGAGCTCCTTGCCGAGCGCGGCGAGGGTCCCGGGCTCGCGGGCGACGGCGCGCAGGACGTCGAGGGCGTTGACGTTGCCCGACCCCTCCCAGATCGAGTTGAGCGGCGCCTCCCGGTAGAGCCGGGCCAGCCCGTTCTCCTCGACGTACCCGTTGCCGCCGAGGCACTCCAGCGCCTCGGCGACCATCGGGGCGGTGCGCTTGCAGACCCAGAACTTGCCGAGCGCCACGCCGAGCCGGCCGAGCTCGCTCTCGCCCGCGTCGACGGCGTGGGCGAGCCGCAGGGCGAGGACGGTGGCCGCCTCCGACTCCAGCGCGAGGTCGGTCACCACGTTGCGCATCAGCGGCTGGTCGAGCAGCCGGGCCCCGAACGCCGACCGGTGCCGGGCGTGGTGCACCGCGCGGGTCAGGGCGGCCCGCATCGTCGCGCTGGAGCCGAGGACGCAGTCGAGCCGGGTCGAGGCGACCATGTCGATGATCGTGCGCACGCCCCGGCCCTCGTCGCCCACCCGCACGGCCCAGGCGTCGTCGAGCTCGATCTCCGAGGAGGCGTTGGAGCGGTTGCCCAGCTTGTCCTTGAGGCGCTGCAGCCGGACGGCGTTGCGCGCGCCGTCGTCGAGGACGCGGGGGAGGAGGAAGCAGGTGGGGCCGGCGTCCGCCTGCGCGAGGACGAGGAAGCCGTCGCTCATCGGGGCCGAGCAGAACCACTTGTGGCCGGTGAGCCGGTAGGTGTCGCCGGCCAGCGGACCGTCCGGTGCGGCCGTGGCCCGGGTGGTGTTGGCCCGGACGTCCGAGCCGCCCTGCTTCTCGGTCATCCCCATCCCGAGCGTCAGGCCCGGCTTCTCGGCGCGGGGTCGCAGCTCGCCGTCGTACGCGCGGGAGGCGAGCCCGGCCACCCACGGGTCCGCGACGGCGGGGTCGGCGTGGGCCAGCGCGGGCACGGCGGCGTAGGTCATCGAGACCGGGCAGAGGTGGCCCGCCTCGACCTGCGACCACAGGACGAAGCCGGCGGCGCGGCGGGCGTGGGCGCCGGAGCCCTCGGGGCGGGTCCACGGCTCGGCGGTCAGGCCCTCACCGACCGCGACCTCCATCAGCCGGTGATAGGCGGGGTGGTACTCGACCTCGTCGAGCCGCTCGCCGGTCGGGGTGTGCGTGCGCAGCAGCGGGGTCACCCGGTCGGCCTGGTCGGCCCAGGTCCGCACCTCGGCCGTCCCGGCGAGCCGGCCGAGGTCGTGGAGGGCGGCGGCACCGTCCGCGTCGTGGGGCCGGACCCAGCGCGCGACGGCCTCGTCGAGGGCCGCGTCCGCCCCGAGGACGTCGAGCCCCACGAGGGGCGGCACCTGGTTGGTCACGTCGTGGGTGCGCACCGTTGCACTGTACGGCGGATACCGTGGACCGCATGACCGACGCGAAGCGCCGTGTGCGCCGGGCCCTCTCGCGGGTCCCGGGGGCGCTGCCGGTCGCCCGGCTCACCGTCGTCACGACGAGGATCTGCCTGCGCTACCGGGTCACCGGGCTCGCGTCGGAGGCCGGGTTCTTCGCGCTGCTGTCGCTGCCACCCCTCGTCCTCGGACTCTTCGGTGGCCTCGGTTACCTGCGGGACGCCCTCGGCCCGGACACCGTCGAGGACGTGCGCCGGGCGATCCTCGACTACTCGACGCAGTTCCTCACCTCCGACGTCATCAACACCGTCCTCGGCCCGACGGTCGACGACGTGTTCCGCGGCGGGCGCGCCGACCTGCTGTCCATCGGCTTCGTCCTCTCGCTGTGGTCCGGGTCTCGCGCGCTCAACGTCTTCGTCGACACCATCTCGATCATGTACGGGCAGTCGGGCGTCCGCGGGATCGTGCAGACCCGCGCCCTCTCCTTCTCGCTCTACGTCGTGGCCCTCGTCATGGGCATCATCACGATCCCGCTCGTGCTGCTCGGGCCGGACATCATCAGGGGCTGGCTGCCCGAGCCCTGGCACCCGGTCGTCCTCCTCTACTGGCCGCTCGTCACGCTGCTCACGGTCGGCGGCCTCGCGAGCCTCTACCACGTGTCGACACCGCGCCGGTCGCCGTGGACCCGTGACGTGCCCGGCGCCGTCCTCACCCTCGTCATCTGGGCCCTCGCGTCGTTCGTCGTGCGGGGCACCATCGGCGCCTCGGTCGGGGGCACCTCGATCTACGGCCCGCTCTCGGCGCCGATCGTCATCCTCATCTGGCTCTACGCCCTGGCCATCGCCGTGCTCATCGGGGCGGCGCTCAACGCCGCCATCCGCGAGCTGTGGCCGGCCGAGGAGCGGCGCTCGCTGCACACCCGGTTCCTCGCCTGGGTGCGCGACCGGCGCCGGCCGGCCCCGCCGGTGCAGCAGGACCCCTTCGCCGGCTACCGGCTCGCCGACGACGACTCCGACGAGCTCGACCTGCGCAGCCTCCGGGACGCGGCCAAGCGCCCCCTCACCCCGCTCGCCGACGCCCCGAACCGCGCCGACGACGCCCCCTCGACGGCGGGCGTCGGGGCCGCCGAGTCCGACCGCTGAGTCCACGACGGCGGGGGGAGGTCCCGGTTTGGAGTTCGTCGCGCGGATCGGCTACTGTCTCGGAGCACGCCGAGAGGGGTTCCGCACGGACATCACCGCTCGTCGCGCGCGGATGTAGCTCAGTTGGTAGAGCGCAACCTTGCCAAGGTTGAGGTCGCCGGTTCGAACCCGGTCATCCGCTCGGAGGGTTAGCCGCCCCCAATGGTGGAGTGGCCGAGAGGCGAGGCAGCGGCCTGCAAAGCCGCGTACACGGGTTCAAATCCCGTCTCCACCTCGAGAAGTACCCCCTCACGGGCGATTGGCGCAGTGGTAGCGCGCTTCCTTGACACGGAAGAGGTCACTGGTTCAAACCCAGTATCGCCCACCATCAAAGATGGCCCCTGAACTGCGGAAACGCGGATCAGGGGCCATCTTCGTGCCAGATTCGTGCCAGAGCGGTTCCCGATCATTGATCCTTCGTAACCGCAGGGTGGGCACCATCGGCCTCGGCTACCACGGCGGTGGCCTGCCGGCGATTGAGGCGGGGCGCCGTCGCCCGGCCACCACAGCGACGGCAAGGCATCTCCTGCGTCCAGCCGCTGGTCGTGAGCTCCCGGTTGCCGGCGCGCCCTCATGGGACGCATACAAGCCGCGGCATTCCGCCCACTGTGGGCGCAGCTCTCCGACCATAGGGACTGATGTCCACCGAGTGGCGTTCAGCTGGACGCGGCGTCTCAGCGATAACCTTGTTGGCAGGGTGGGCGCCACAATGTCCCACTGGCACACGGGAGGGTGTAACGGATGTCCGAGACGTGGCCAAACCCCGCCGTCCTCTATCAGTACCCCGCACGGAGCCCCGCGAATAGGGCTCGGTGGTCAGCGGCGGTCTCCTCAGCCCTGACAACGGGAACGCTTCACCTTGACCCTGTTGACCCCGGAAGCGACTTCTACGATCTCAGCGGTCGGTGTCCCCGATGCGATCATGAGCTTGACGCGATCAACATCGAGTTCGACGTGATCCTCGGCGTGACCCCGGTCCGTAGCCGCATCGGTGTATTCGATGTTCAGTGCAACTGCCACCACGAACACGGCGGGCGTGATAAGGACCATTCTGGTTGCGGATGGGGCGGGTCGAATCAGGTCCGCCTGGAGACCGAGGGTTAGGGGCCCCGCCGATGTCGCAAGCGGAAGACCAATACTGGGCCGGCAAACTGACCGATGCACGCCATGGGCAACTCGACACCGTCCGCAAGGCTGCCACAAGCTGGTCCGCGCTATTCACCGCCGTGCTGGGTGTCTTCAGTGCTGTCACCTTCGCAACCGGACTTCCAGGGATCGATGACCTTGACGAGACGCCGCGGGTCGTCGTCCTGGCATCGATTGGCGTCGCCGCTTTGGCCACCCTTGCAGCCACCATACTGGCGGGGTTGGCAGCAAACTCTGTCCCCAGGGTGACCAGCGATCTCTCGATCGCGTCATTTCAAAAGGATACTAAGGAGACGGCCAAGAGAGCTCTGAATCTCCTTAAGTTCTCCATGATCTCCGGTTGCATAGCCGCCGTGGTGGTTGTTGGAGGGTCCATAATCATGCTCTTCTCTGACAGTTTCGCCAAAGCGCCGAGCCCGACCCTGTTAATCAGTGTCGTGGGCGGTAAAGCGTACTGCGGCGCGCCCACCGTCGGCACCGACGGGACCCTCGAGGTCAACGGGGTACCTCTGAGCCAGGCTAGCTCAATAACGGTCGTGTCCTCCTGCCCTAAAGCGCCGTAATGTCGATCAAGGCAATCTCCAAGGTGACACAACCAGCGTCCCATTTCTCGAGGCCCAGGAGCCGATTCAGGCATCGCTACGGCCACGGCTCGATGCAGAAAGTTGAAGGTTCAGGAGTTCCTCCACTCTGCGCGACGGACAACCCGGCGACTCGTTGCGAAGGTGCGGCTGGCAGAATAGAGACACGTCGGTCAAGCATATCCCTGCTGGCCAGTTTTAGCACACAAAGAATGCGAGCAGCAACAGCGCAGCTCTGTTAATTGTTGACAATGTTCCTCATGGCTTCCTCTATAAACGCTGCACCAGCCGTCAGTTGCAGTCCGAAGCTCAAGCTCCGGCCCAGGCTTGGACCCCGGAGCCCATCTCGGCCATCCCATGAGCGTGCACTCAAGCCCAGGGCGACTGATACACGCTCGGCGATCGGTGGATGTGTCATCTGTCCGATGGTATCAATTTCGCGGATAGCGGTTCCGGGCATTGTGGCACCCAGAGGCTTGGGAAAACAAGAGAGAGCCGAAAGCGCGGTAATAGCACCCCCGACGGAGGCTAACGTCCCAGCGGTTGGATCCATTCGATTCTGACTGAGCGCTATCCATGCGTGCGCCGCAAGGTCGGCTGATCGCTCCATTTCGACGCGGTCTTTGCTAGACGCGTCTACGAGATATGAACCGGCAAGCCATTCATTGATTGCAGCCAGAAAGCCGGCGACGGGCTGTGCTGTCGACGACGTGTGCCCCAAGAACTGATGAGACAACTCGTGTGCGAGGACGAAGTGCATGCCGCCTATATAGACCGCGCGTACATATGACTCAGCCGCCGCCGGCATACCGGATTCTCCGAGAATGAGCGGGGCTCCGGCCGAGACAGCTCGAGCCCGTTCCAACCATATCGATGTCGCGACTCCAAACATGCCTCTTTGAGCGAGGTCTTTACCAATGGTCCGCGATGCGATCTCGGCCCACTCAAGATCTTCGAGGGAGCGGGGTGCCGGTAACGACCGCATTATCGAGTCATCGGCGAAGCTGCCTCTCCGAAGCTCTTCAATGAATGCAACAAGTAGTCCCGAGACTGCGATGAGTGCCCTACGCAACGCTGTGGTAACAACCACAAGACGCCCGTTCCCTCTGGACTCCCAAGCGTATGCATTGACGTCCTGCTCTGGACGGAGCACTACCAAGACATTGCGCGCCTCGCGCGCCCAGCCGAGTCCGGTGGCCTCGCCGAGTACCTCTTGAATGGTTGACAGTTCGTCTCCGGCGAGAGCACGCAGAACCGATTCGTCGATTATGGAGCGAGGGACGTCAATACCCCAATGGGAAAAATATGACTTCGCGGCCAAATGGCGATCCCACCCTAACGGCGTATCACCTTCGGGGGGCGGCTTCACGGAGCTGATCTGGAAGACGCTGACAATCCCACTCTTGATTCGTTCTGCACGGCGTCAGCATAGACCTGCGCCTAGTCTGGCCGTCTGACCGTCGCACGTGGCACAGGAAGCCGAGCCACACGGGCAGCCACAACGCTGCCGACATGAAGCCC
Organism: Phycicoccus sp.; assembly: GCF_035325325.1. NCBI lineage: Bacteria > Bacillati > Actinomycetota > Actinomycetes > Micrococcales > Intrasporangiaceae > Phycicoccus > Phycicoccus sp. The sequence goes on from NZ_DAOLAC010000011.1 coordinate 101,514, forward strand.
CACCGCAACGCCCACTTCGCGTTGGTTTCGGCAGCCGCCGACGATGCCGCATCGAGCGGCGGCGGGTCTTCCGCTCGAGTCTGGGAGATCGACAACAGACGCGAACCTCGCTTCCTGAGTGCGCCCATGAGACTGATGCCAGCTGCGCAGACTCCGCTTGAGCGGAGAATAGCCGTCCGGCGAGCAACGCGGCTCGGGTTCGGGCCCGCATCGGTTCAGACGAGGCCCCCACTCAATGCGGCATACCGCCGCTTGTCCGCGACACGTGCGGCGCGACGCAAGATCACGTCAGAGATTCCGCTCGAAGGCACAGATGCTGGACTTCAACTGCGAGTTTGTCCGGAACGGCATCCGCTCGACACCGCGACTTAGGTTCCATCCATGTTACACCGGGAGAATGCCTTTGCGCGACGGGGCGGCATGCGGTTAGTACCATTCCCCAATGCCCGCTGGCGCACCCGAATCGTGGCCGCTGAGTTGCCTCACCATGGCCGAGCTAACCCCCTCGGTGGCAAAACGGTCGTTGTCATCCAACTCACTGAAAAGCAGGTTCGCCGGTGAGTCACCCCGGCTCGCCCATTCGGCCAGGTCTCGCAGCGACACCGGTCGCGGCGCCGGCGCAGCCGTCACCAGCCACGCGTTGCCTTTCGCGCCGCTGCGCTTCCGCAGGCCGTCACCTGCGCGGGCGATATATCCCTCCCTATTGGTCCACGGGTCACGTTCGCATCGGAAGGTGGAGAATCCGGGGGCCCGACGGATGCTGTCCTCCTCTGGGACGTTTGCGTAGACATCGCCACCAGCGGAGATTGCGACCAAGGTAGATGCATGACGGAGTTCGCCGAGGTCTGCCGTCCTGTACCAGTAGAACAACGGATAGCCCCACAGCGGTGCCGGCTGGCCCAGGACTGTCGGCTTCTTCCCGGTGAAACCACCCGCAGCTACCTTTAGGAGCTCAAGCTGAGGAGGGTGGGCGAGGTCCTCGCGGAGTACCCGCCACGCCCGCCGTCGTGCGGCCTCGTCCGGTGGCTTAACCCCCATGTCCGGCCCCCCGAAATCTGGTCCATCTCGTGTGTGAGTGCTCGTCGATGATG
>NZ_DAOLAC010000012.1:0-55665 GCF_035325325.1 Phycicoccus sp.
TGGCGAGGTTCCAGCTCCAGAGCCAGCCGGACTGCTGGGTCTTGACCACCGGCATGTGGGCGTAGCCCATCTTGCCCTTGACCGGGCTGTCGTCGGCCTCGAGCATCGACGCGGCGACGGAGGCGTCGGCCCACATCGCGGCCTTGCCCTCCTTGAGCGCGGTGAGGCACTCGTTGAAGCTGTAGGACACCGGGTCCTTCTCACCGGACTGGTCGAGCATCGTCTTGTAGAAGGTGACGGCCTCCTTCCACTCCGGGGTGTCGACCGTGGCGTTCCACTTGTCGTCGTACCAGTTGCCGCCGAAGGTCTGCACGACCGTCGTCAGGGGCGCGAAGAGGTCGCCCCAGCCCGGCTTGCCGCGCATGCAGATGCCGGCCATGTCCGCGGTCTTGACCTTCTTCGCCGCGTCCGCGACCTCCTGCCACGTCGGGTTCATCCCGAGCGTGACGCCGGCCTTGGACAGGACGTCCTTGTTGTACATGAGGATGGAGGACTCGCCGTAGAACGGGACCGCGAAGAGCTTGCCGTCGTAGGTGTTGACGTCCCGCACCGGCGGGAGGATGTCGTTCACGTCGTACGACGAGTCGCTCTGCAGGTCCGGCGTCAGGTCGACGAGCCAGCCGTTCTTGCCCCACTGCGGGGTCTCGTACGCACCGATCGTCACGACGTCGTACTGGCCGGCGCCGCTCGCCACGTCCGCGGTCACGGCGGCGCGCAGGTCGCCCTCCTCCATGACCTGGAAGTTGACGGTCGTGCCCGGGTTGGCCTTCTCGTACTCGGTCTTGAGCTTCTCCATGTCCTTCATCTGGCCGTTGTTCACGGTGGCCAGCTTGAGGGTCACGTTGCCGCCTCCGCCGCCGGCGGAGCCGTTGTCCGTGGAGACGTTCCCCGACGAGCAGGCCGCCAGGGCGAGGGCCGAAGCCAGCGCACCGGCGCCGAAGGTCAGGGCGCGCTTCGTGAAGAGCATGCCTAACTCCTTTGGTAGGTCTCACCCCTCCCGCCCGGGAGGAGCGTGGCCCCCCGGGGTGTGCCCGGGAAGCGTTCCGATACGCCTTGCCGCGGTGGAACACCGGCAATGTAGGGAGACCCGCGAAGCGGCGACAAGCACCATGACCCGCGCTCTTTCGATACTATTTTGCTGCGCTCACCCGTGCGGCTGCTCTCACGGGTGAGCGGCACCGCAGCGCGACCCGGCGTGTGATGCGCCCGACGACGACGTCAACGAGGGAGTGGTGACAATTTCGTATCAGTCCACGGGCACCCCCCGCATCCGCCTCGCCGGCTTCCCCTCGCTCGCGCTCGAGGACGGCGAGCCCGCCGCCCCGCTCGTGCGCGGCCCCTACGCCGACGCACCGCGCCGCGAGGTCATCCCCCCGCACCCGCAGCACGCCATCCGGGCCCTGACCCACGACTTCCCGAGCGAGATCTGCGGCTGGGGCGCCCACCCCGAGTACGAGATCCACCTCATCACCAAGTCGCACGGCAGCTTCATCGCCGGCGACCACGTCGGCACCTTCTCGCCGGGCCAGGTGAGCATCATGGGCCCGAACCTGCCGCACGACTGGGTGAGCGACCTGGAGCCGGGTCAGGTGGCCGTCGACCGCGACGCCGTCATCCAGTTCACCGACGAGTGGATCCGCGGCTGCATGGAGCTCATCCCCGAGCTGCAGGAGGTCGACGAGGTGCTGCGGCTCTCCACCCGCGGGCTCGTGTTCTCCGGCGCCACGGCGTGGCGCGCGGCCGAGACCATCCTCGAGGTCACCCGCAGCCGCGGCGCCGAGCAGATGGCGCACTTCTTCCGGCTCCTCGGCCTCTTCGCCCAGGCCCCGCGCGAGGAGCGGGAGGTGGTCGCGAGCGAGTGGCTCGGGCGGCCCCAGGACAGCAACTCGATCGGCGCCGTCGAGGCCGGGCTGGCCTACATCTTCGAGAACCTCACCGGCGACATCCGGCTCGCCACAGCGGCCCGGATGGCCTACATGTCCGAGCCGACGTTCTCGAAGTACTTCAAGTCGGCCACCGGCATGACCTTCAGCCACATGGTCAAGAAGCTGCGGATCGCCCACGCGCGCAGGCTTCTCGACACGAGCGACCACGCCATCGCGCAGGTCGCGGCGATGAGCGGGTACCACAACATGGCCAACTTCAACCGCCAGTTCCTCGCCGAGGTCGGGACGACACCGACGAGCTACCGCAAGCTCGAGTCGTCGCAGAAGCCGCCGCCCGAGGTGTTCAGCCTCGGGCTCCGGGCGCCGGTCGAGACCTAGGCGAGGGCGGTGTCCACCGCCGCCGCGACGCCCTCGGCGGCGATCTCGGCGCGGGCCCGGAGGAACTCGCCGCGGAACCGCTCGTCGGTGCCGAGGTCCCCGAAGATCGCCTCCACCTCGACGAACGCGGCCGGGTCGTCCGAGGCCGCCGCCGCGCGGAGGGTCGAGGCGTGCACGTCCGGCGGGACCTCGCTGTCCGGCAGGCCTCCTCGCGCGATGAGCGCCCAGTACTCGGCCCACGCGGCGACCATCAGGGCACCGAGCGCGACGGGCCGCCCGGCCTCGAGGTTGGCGCGGACCGCCGGGAGCGTGAAGGTGGCCATCCGGTTGGCGCCGTCGGTCGCGAGGCGCACCAGCGTGTCCTTGATGCCGGGGTTGGCGAACCGCTCGACGAGGGTGGCCATGTACGCGGGCAGGTCGATGCCGGGCAGCTCACCCAGGGTCGGCGCCGCCTCGTCGGCCATGTACCGCTCGAGGTAGGTGCGGATGCGCTCGTCACGCATCGCCTCGTCGACGAGCGTGTAGCCGAGGGGCGCCCCCAGGTAGGCGATGGCCTGGTGGCTCGCGTTGAGCAACCGCAGCTTCATCAGCTCGTAGGGCTTGACGTCGTCGACGAACTGCACGTCCACAGCCTCCAACGGCGGTCGCCCGAGGGGGAACTCGTCCTCGACGATCCACTGCGTGAAGGGCTCGGCGGGTACCGGCCAGCGGTCCTCGATGCCGAAGTCGTGCAGCAGCGTCTCGCGGTCTGCGTCCGTCGTCGCCGGCGTGATCCGGTCGACCATGCAGTTCGGGAACGACACGGCCGCCTCGATCCAGGCGGCGAGCTCGGGGTCGACGAGCCGCGCGAACCCGACGACGGTCTGCCGGCAGACGTCGCCGTTGCCCTGGAGGTTGTCGCAGGACAGGACCGTGAACGGGGGTAGTCCCGCGGCTCGACGGCGGCGCAGGCCCTCGACGATGTACGCGAACGCGGTCCGCGGGTGCTCGAGGTCCCCGACGTCATGGAGCACCGCCTCGTCGCCGGCGTCGAAGGCCCCGGTGGCCGCGTTCTTGAGGTACCCGCCCTCGGTGACCGTGAGGCTGACGACGCGCACCGCGGGGTCGACGAGCCGCGCGTACACCGCATCGGCGTCCTCGGGCCCGAAGAGGTACTCGAGCACGGACCCGACCACCCGTGGCTCGAGCGAGCCGTCCGGGTGGCGCACGACGAGGGTGAAGAGGCAGTCCTGTGCGCGCATGGCGTCGCGCATCGCGGCGTCCTGGGGCAGCACGCCGACCCCGCAGATGCCCCAGTCCAGGCCCTCACCGGTGTCCATCAGGCGGTCGAGGTACATCGCCTGGTGGGACCGGTGGAAGTTGCCGAAGCCGAAGTGCACGATGCCCACCGTCGCCGCGGTGCGGTCGTAGGTCGGGGCGGGCACACCCGCGTCGGGTGCCGTCGACGTCGTCAGTGCGGTCACGGGAGGGGTCCTTTCAGGCGCGGCCGCCGACCGCCCTCACTCGCGGCCTCGCGGGTCCGTCGGCATGAAACCAAGTTCGGGGGCCGTTGGGGAGACCCCGGGACGTGACGCGAACGAAAGCACCAGGAGCCGACGACTTCGTATCGGTCCGGCTCAGGAGCAGATGTCCTGGTCCGCCGTCCGGGCCTGGATGGACTGCGTCGGGGCCGGCGCCGTGATCTTCGGCGCCGGGATCGGCGTGGTGCCGAGCCGGTTGGGGACGGCGACGACGTGCGCCGCGCCCGGGCCGATCGTCACCCGGATGCCCGTGCCGAGTCCCGTCGTCCTCGCGACCTTCGCGCCCGGGAACGCCGCGGCGACGGTGCGGGCCGCCTCCTCCTGGCCGCTGGAGTACTCGACGAGCACACCGTCCCGGCGCTCGGTGGTCGAGGAGGTCGAGACCCGGCCGAAGCCCTGGACCCGCAGCGCCTCGGCCTCCTGGGCGGCGAGGCCGTCGGCGCCCGTCCCGTTGACGACGACGACCGAGGCGACGTCGGCAGGGCTGACCGTGAGCGGGGTCGCCGAGGCGCTCGGGCTCGGCGACGCACTCGGCCGGGTCACCGGCTGGTCGGTGCGGATGGCCTTCCACAGGGTCGGCGCGGCATCGGTCCACTCGACCCGGTTGGGGTCCTTGGGGTAGGTCTGCACGGGGACGGTGACGAAGGCGACGTTCTTGACGCCGATGTCCTTGACCGAGGTGGCGATGTCCTTCATCGTGCCGAGCCCGAGGTCCTCGTCGGTGGTCAGCGACTGCGTCGCGGCGTCGAGGAACCCGTAGAGCTTGTCGGGCCGCAGGAGGAGGGAGGTGCGGGTCGCCTCCTGGACGATCGAGGAGAGGAACGCCTGCTGGCGCTTGATCCGGCCGAGGTCGGAGCCGTCGCCCTCGGTGTAGCGGACCCGCACGTACCCGAGGGCCTGGGTGCCGTTCAGCACGTGCCGACCGGCACTGAGCTTGAGGTGCGCCTTGGGGTCGTTGATGGCGACCGGCGTGCACACCGGCACCCCGCCCAGGGCGTCGACCATCCCCTTGAAGCCGCTGAAGTCGACGACCGCGAAGTGGTTGATGAAGATGCCGGTGTCGGCCTCGATGGTGTTGATGAGGCAGGCCGGGCCGCCGAGGCTGTACGCCGCGTTGAACTGCTGGACCGGCCAGTTCTGCTTCGGCACCTTCGCGTCACAGTTCGGCGGCATCGGGACCATCGAGTCGCGCGGGATCGACACCACGGTGACGTGCTTGCGGTCCCCCGACAGGTGCGCGATGAGCGTCGTGTCCGAGCGCGCCCCGGAGACCGACTTCGCGTCGGTCGTGCCCTGGCCGACCCGGGTGTCCGAGCCGATGAGCAGGAGGTTGAGCGGCTTGGTGTCGACCGGCGTCGGGCGGTCGCTCGAGAGGGCCCCGCTGATGTCGAGCCGGCTGATGTTGCCCTCGAGCCGCCACCAGGCGGCTCCGCCGACGATCGCGGCGACGACGACGAACACGGTGAGGACGACGAGGATGCGCCGCCGCCGGGAGCCGCGGGCCTCGGCCGCGCGCTCGGCGGAGCGGCTCCGCCGGGTGGGCTCGGACACGGGGGCTCCTTCGGTGGTCCGCGGCCCGGGAGTCCCGGGTCGCGCGGACGGACGACCGGCCAAGTGTACGGACGCAGCCTGTGCGTGCGCTGGACGTGTGATGCACGGCGGCCGCGGACGGGTGCCCGCGGCGACCATCGGGTTGGATGGGGCCCATGGGACGTCGGTGGATCTGGGTGGCGACGGTGGTGGCGGTCCTCGCCGCCGCGGCGGGCGGCGGCTGGTGGTGGATGTCTCGCGAGCACTCGCGCGACGTCGCGGCGACGGCCGCGCTGACCCGGTACGCGGCGGCCTGGCACGGGAAGGACCTCGGCGCGGTGCCGTTCGCGAGCGACGGTGCGGCCAAGGACTTCACGGCGGCGGTCGCCGGCCTCGGGTCCGCGGCGGTCACCGCGCGGGCCGGCACCGTGCACCGGGACGGCACGCGCGCGACCGCGTCCCTCGAGGTCACCTGGACCCTGCCGGGCGAGCACGAGTGGCGGTACTCGACCCCCGTGCGGCTCGTCGAGCGCAGTGAGCGCTGGCTCGTCACCGCCCCGGGCGACGGCTCACCGTGGCACCCCGAGCTGCCCGCCGGCGGCCGGATGTCCCTCCAGCGCAGCGCCCCCACCCGAGGCGACCTGCTCGACCGGGCCGGCCGGCCGCTCATGCCGCAGGGCACGGTGTACCAGGTGCAGCTCGACCCCGTCCGCGCCGACGCCGCCGGTGCCGCGGCGCTCGAGCAGGTCACCGGCGTCACCCCCGGGTCGGTCGTCAAGGCCCTCGCCGACCGGAAGAAGAGCGGGTCGCAGGCACCCATCCCGGTCATCACCTACCGCGAGTCCGACTACGCCCCGCTCAGGTCCCGGCTCGACGCCATCACGGGCGTCATCGCCCCGTCGGCCACCCAGCCCCTCGGGCCGACCCGCACCTTCGGCCAGCCGCTGCTCGGGACGGTCGGAGAGGTGACCGCCGAGATCGTCGACCAGGGCAAGGGCCGCTACGCCACCGGCGACCGGGCGGGCCTGAGCGGGCTGCAGCGGCAGTACGACGCGACGCTCGCCGGCACTCCGGGGATCGCCGTCGTCACCGACGCGAAGAAGACCCTGTTCTCGACGGAGGCGGTCGCGGGCACCGACGTCGAGACGACGCTCGACCCCACGACCCAGAAGGCGGCCGAGCAGGCGCTCGCCGACGCGCGCCTGTCCGTGCCGGCCGCCGTCGTCGCGGTCGACGTGCCGACCGGCGAGGTGCTGGCGGCGGCGAACTCGCCGAGCAGTGGCTTCGACCGCGCCATCACCGGCAAGTACCCGCCGGGCTCGACGTTCAAGGTCGCCTCGACGTACGCGTACCTCACCCGTGGCGTCACGACGCCGTCGAGCACCGTGGCGTGCCCGACGACCGTCACCGTCGACGGCCGCTCGTTCCACAACTACGCGGGCGAGTCCATCCCCGGGTCGGTGCCGTTCAGCCAGGACTTCGCCCACTCGTGCAACACCGCGTTCATCTCCCTCTCGCAGAAGCTCGCGACGACCGACCTCACGACGGCCGCGAAGGCGCTGGGCATCGGCGCGGGCTGGGCGCGGACCCTCGGGGTGGACGGTGCGTTCGACGGCAGCATCCCCGAGACCCGCAAGGGCACCGACCAGGCGGCGGCGGTCATCGGGCAGGCGCGCGACGAGGTCTCGCCGCTCGCGCTCGCCGTGATGTCGGCGAGCGTCGGCCGCGGCACCTACCTGCCACCGGTCCTCGTCCGGGGCGACGGCGGCAACCCCCGCCCGGCGCCGCTCGACGGGCAGGCCGTCGCCCAACTGCGCTCGATGATGGCCGAGGTGGTCTCGACCGGGACCGCCACCGTGCTGCGCGGGACGCCCGGCGGCACCGTCCGGGGCAAGACGGGCACCGCCGACCACGGCGTCGACGAGAAGCCGTACGCGTGGTTCACCGGGTACCAGGGGAAGGTGGCGTTCGCGGTGCTCGTCGAGGCCGGCGTCAGCGGTGGCGAGACGGCGGCACCGGTGGCCAAGGACTTCCTCACCCTCCTCGCCCGCCCCTGACGCGCCGCCCCTCGCGGGCTACGGCGCAGTAGTGGTCGTGCGCGGGCTACGGCGCAGTACTGGTCGCGCGCGGGCTACGGCGCAGTACTGGTCGTCATCACGACGAGTACTGCGGGGTAGCCCGGCAGTACTGGTCGTCATCACGACGAGTACTGCGGGGTAGCCCGGCATCCGGTCGGGGTCGGGCCCGGATGACGGGGCGGCGGACGCGGACGACCCCCGCCCGGAGCACCGGACGGGGGTCGTCTGCGAGGACTCGGTGGTACCGGGTCAGATGGGGCGGACCTGGTCGGCCTGCGGACCCTTCGGACCCTGGGTGACCTCGAACTCGACCCGCTGGGCCTCGTCCAGGCTGCGGTAGCCCTGGACGTCGATGGCGGAGTAGTGGACGAACACGTCCGGGCCGCCGCCGTCCTGGGCGATGAAACCAAAGCCCTTCTCGGCGTTGAACCACTTCACGGTGCCCTGTGCCATGTGGGGGGTACTTCCTTTTCCTGTGTGTCACTCGGCCGGCACACCTCGTGCCGGTCGTGGATGCGACTCCAGCCCCCTGTGGCGCGAGGGTAGTTCGACCTTCGAGGTACTGCTGTTGCTGCAACCGCCTGCGAACCTAGCAGAGACCCGGGGTGAGCGCCGCGTGCCGTGCACACCCTGTCCACGGAGCGACACCGGCCGGTGAGTCGGGGGTGGCCGCCGCGTGGCCGGCGGGTGGCGGCGGCCGGCTCAGACGCCGGCGAACCGCACGACGAGGACGTCGCAGCCGGCCTCGAGGAGGAGCCGGACGACGGTCGAGTCCGAGTGCCCGGCGCGCGGGTGGCGGTGGTCCCGTGGACCGAGGACGAGGAGCCGGGCACCGGAGTCCTCGACGGCGACGAGGAGCTCGTCGGCCGGCGACAGTCCGCGACGCGGTTGCCGGATCTCGTGCGGCACACCTGCGTCCGCGAGCGGCCGGCACATCGCCTCGAGGTCGCGCCGCTCGGCCAGACCCGACCCGAACGGGTCCGCGTCGGCGCCGGCGTTGACGACGACGAGCGGTTCGTTCCGCCTGAGGGCCTCCGCGACCGCGGCCTCGAGGGCGGCGAGACCCTCCCGGCGGGGGACGTACCCGACGACGATGGACATGGATGCACTCCGTTGTGCCGCAGGGGATCGGCACGGGAGGCCGATCGGAGGGGAGCGGGTGCCGCACCCGGCGAGAGCCGGGTGCGGCACCTCGGGGATCAGCTCCCCGACAGGGTCTTGGCGCCGGTCATGATGGCGACGCCCTCGCCCATGTCGTGCGACTGCGGGGTGATGACACCCGCGCAGCCCCCGAGCCGCTGGATGTGGATGCGGTCGGCGACCTCCCACACGTGCGGCATGTTGTGGCTGATGAGGATGACCGCGAGACCGTTGTCCCGCAGCTGCTTCACCATCTCGAGGACCATGCCCGACTCCTTGACGCCGAGCGCCGCGGTCGGCTCGTCGAGGACGACGACCTTGGACCCGAACGCCGCGGCCCGCGCGACGGCCACCGCCTGGCGCTGCCCACCGGACAGCGTCTCGACGGCCTGGCTCATGTTCTGGATGGTCTGGATGCCGAGGTCCTGCACCGACTGCCCGGCCCGCTTCTCCATGCCGCCCTTGTCGAGCATCCGGAACACCGAGCCGAGGATCCCGCCGCGGCGTTCCTCCCGGCCCAGGTAGAGGTTGCTCGCGATGTCGAGCGCGGGGATGACGGCGAGCTGCTGGTACACCGTCTCGATCCCCGCCTCGCGGGCGTCCTGGGGCCGGCGGAAGTGGACCCGTTCACCCTCCAGGTGGATCGCGCCCGAGTCGGGGAGGTAGGCCCCGGTGAGGCACTTGATGAGGGTGGACTTGCCGGCGCCGTTGTCGCCGATCACCGCCAGCACCTCGCCCCGGTACAGGTCGAGGCTCACGCCGTCGAGCCCGATGACGCGCCCGAAGGTGATGACGAGGTCGCGCGCGGTGAGCACCGGGTCGGTGTCGTAGATGTGGCGCCGCCCCTCGGGGATGGCGTCGTGGGTCAGCGGGAGCCGCTCCATGGTGCTCATGCCTTCACCTTCCGGATCCACTGGTCGATGGCGACCGCGACGATGACGAGGACACCCGTCGCCAGGACGCGCCACTGCTGGTCGACCCCGAGCTGGGAGAGCCCGAAGGCGAAGGTCTGGACGATCAGCGCGCCGATGAGGGTGCCGATGAGCCGACCGCGGCCACCGAAGAGGCTGGTGCCCCCGATGACGACCGCGGTGATCGAGGCCAGGTTGGCGTCCGGGATGGCGTTGGGCGTCGCCGCGCCCGCCCGGCCGATGAGGATCCACGCGGCGATGCCGTAGATGAGGCCGGCCACCGTGTAGACGCCGAGGAGGATGCGCCGGCTCGGCACGCCGGAGAGGCGGGCGGACTCGGCGTCGTCACCGACGGCGTAGACGTAGCGCCCCCACGCCGTCTGGGACAGGACGAAGGCCATCACCGCGTAGATGAGGACGACGACGACGATGCCCCAGGTCAGCCGGAAGGAGCCGATGCCGAAGCCCTCGCCGAGGACGTTGAGCAACCGCGGCAGGTGCTCGGCCTGGATGCTCTCACCGCCCGAGTAGAGCAGGGCGATGGCCGTGAAGATGCTCAGGGTGCCGAGGGTGACGATGAACGGCGGCAGGTTGATCCGGGTCACCAGGAGGCCGTTGAGCAGGCCGGCGACCGTCGCGAGGGCGACACCGATGACCAGGGCGAGAAGCCCCGGCATCCCTCCGTCGCGCGCGAGCGAGGCCATCACCATCATCGACAGGACCATCACCGCACCGACCGACAGGTCGATGCCCGCGGTGAGGATGATGAGCGTCTGGCCCACCGCGAGTGCCGCGACGACTGCCGTCTGCTGCAGCAGGATCCCCATCGAGCTCGCCGTGAGGAACGTCGGCGTGGCGATGAAGAAGGCGAGGAACGCCACGAGCAGCAGGAACAACGGGCTCAACCACGGACGGCGGTGGAGCTGGTGCTGCAGCTGCTGCAGGGGCGTCTGCCGCCGCCGAGCGAACTCGGCGGCGGCGGACGTGCTGCTGGTGGAGCTCATGCTCAGTTGCCCCAGCAGAGGTCGGCGCCCTTGGCGGAGTCGATGCTCTCGACACCGTCGACCGGCTTGTCGGTGACGAGCGCGACCCCGGTGTCGAAGAAGTCGAGGCCCTCGGTGGTCTTCGGCTTCTCGCCGCCGCGGGCGATCTTGGCGATCGCCTCCATGCCGAGGGTCGCCATCTTCAGCGGGTACTGCTGCGCCGTGGCGCCGATGACACCGGACTTGACCGACGAGACGCCGGCGCAGCCACCGTCGACCGAGACGATCGTCGCGGTCTTGCCGGCCGCCTTGAGGGCGGCGTTGGCGCCGACGGCGGTCGGCTCGTTGATCGTGTAGACGAGGTTGATGTCCGGGTTCTTCGCGAGGCACTTCTCCATCGCGCTGCGGCCACCGTCCTCGGCGCCGTTGCCGGCCTCGTTGCAGACGATCGTGTACTGGCCGCCCTTGCCCCCCGAGTACGTGCCGGTCTTGGCCTCGTCGCCGTTCTTCTTCGGGTCGGCGACGTCGATGCCCATCCCCTCGAGGAAGCCCTGGTCGCGGTTGTAGTCGACCGAGACGATCTTGTCGTCGAACAGGTCGAGCAGCGCGATGACGGCGGGCTTGCCGTCGAGGGTCGCCGCGGCCCACTGCCCGTCGAGCTTGCCCGCCGAGCGGTTGTCGGTGGCGAAGGTGATGTCGACGGTGTCGGCGGGGTCCGGCGGGGTGTCGAGGGCGATGACGTAGAGGCCCGCGTCGCGCGCCTTCTTGATCGCGGCGTTGACCCCGGTGGACATCGGGGTGATGAGGATGCCCTTGTCGCCACGGGCGACCGCGTCCTCGATGGCCGTGATCTGGCCCTGGTCGTCGCCCTCCTGCTTGCCGGAGGCGACGGTGAGCTTGACGTTGTTCTTCGTGGCGTCGGCCTTGGCGCCCTTCTGCATGGCGACGAAGAACGGGTTCGTGGAGTCCTTGGTGATGAGGGTGACGCCGACCGCGGCGTCGCCGCCGCCGGACCCTGAGTCGGAGGTGCTGCCGCGGTTGCAGGCGGTGGCGGTGAGGGCGAGGCCGACGATCGCGGCCGAGGCGACGGCCCGGCGGGCGGTGCGCGTCGTGGGAACCTGACGGAGCTGCATGATCCGGACTCTCCTTCGAGTACTGGGCTGGATCGACAATGCTGCCCTGTGACAACGTTGTCAGGCCGTAGTTCTACCGTTTACTTGCGCGTAGGTCAAGGCAACCGGTACAAATCGAGACATGGCCGTGACATCGTTGTCGAATGACGGACGGTCGCGTGCCACGATGCGCGACGTCGCCGCGCTGGCCGGGGTGAGCCTCAAGACGGTCTCCCGCGTGGTCAACGAGGAGCCCGGCGTCTCGCCGGACGTGCGCGAGCGCGTCGGGGCGGCGGTGCGCCGGCTCGACTACCGGCCCAACCTCGCGGCGAGCAACCTGCGGCGCACCGGCGCCCGCTCCGGGCTCATCGGCGCTCTCGTCCAGGACGTCTCGAACTCGTTCTCCGCCAGCCTGCTCCGCGCCCTCGAGGACGCCGCCCGGGCGCACCGCACCGGGGTCCTCGCCGCGAGCCTCGACGAGGGCGTCGACCGCGAGCAGGAGCTCGTCCACGACCTCGTGACCCGTCGGGTCGACGGCGTGGTCATCATGCCGGCCAGCGACCGGCAGGACTACCTCGTCGCCGAGCTGCGCACGGGCACGCCGGCCGTGTTCGTCGACCGGCCCCCGCGGGGCGTCGACGTCGACTCGGTCGTCGCCGACAACGCGCTGGGTGCCCGGCTGGCCGCGGAGCACCTCCTCGACCGCGGGCACCGACGGATCGCGGCGCTGTTCCACCTGCCGCAGATCACGACCGCCAGCGACCGCCGTGCCGGCTTCACCGCGGCGCACACCGACCGTGGCCTGCGCCCCGACGAGCGGCTCGTCGTCGAGGGCATCACCTCGACCGACGAGGCGAGCGAGGTCGTCCACCGGCTCCTCGACCTCGCCGAGCCCCCGACCGCGATCTTCGCCGGCCGCAACATCCTCGCGTCGGGGGCCGTGCGGGCGCTCCAGGAGCGCGGGCTGCACCGGTCGGTGGCGCTCGTCGGGTTCGACGACTTCCCGCTCGCCGACCTGCTCGACCCACCGCTCACCGTCATCCGGCAGGACGTCTCGAAGATGGGCCGACTCGTCGCCGAGCGCCTCTTCGCGCGGATCGGCGGGGACACCTCGGCGCCGCAGCACGTCGTCGTCGAGCCGACCCTCGTCGCGCGCGGCTCCGGGGAGATCCCGCCCGGAGCGTGACCTGCGGGGTCACGGGCGCAGGTGCCGGGCCCGGGTCATGAGGTAGATCCCGAAGGCGACGAGGCCGAGCGAGACGACGGCGAGCGCGTACCGGCCGGCCGGGGCGGCCTGGAGGTAGTGCAGCGCGCCGTCGATGCCGGTCGAGGCCCGCACGTCGTGGGTGCGGGCGGCCACGACGAAGAGCAGGCCGACGATGCCGAACGCCACGCCCCGGGCGACGAAGCCGACGATGCCGACGACGACGAGGGCCCGCCCCGGGCGGCGGGCGAGGTCGACGAGGAAGTCGCGCGAGAGCCCGGACCAGATGCTGAAGGCGCCCACCCCGGCCACGGCGATCCCGGCGCCCACGACGAGGAGGACCCCGCCGGGCAGGGTCAGCAGGGTCCGCGTGATGCCGACGGTCGAGTCGCGGCTGCTCTGACCGGCCCCGATGGCGAACGCGGCGGCCGCCCACGCGACCGTGGCGTAGGCGATGCCGTCGGCGGCGTGCTCGAGGCGCTTGAGCCGGGTGTGGCAGTGCCGGCCGGTGACGGCCCGGGCGAGGTTCCACACGGTGACCACGGCGAACCCGACGAAGCCGACCCAGAGGACCGCGCGTCCCCCGAGCGTCGTCGCGATGGCGGTGAGCGCGCCCGACTCGTCGGCAGTGCTGCGGCTGCGCCCGAGCCAGACGATCTGCAGGCCGGCCCACCCCATCGCGGCGTGGAGGACGCCGTCGAGGAAGAAGCCGAAGCGCGCTCCGGCGCTGACGGCGACGTGCGTCTCGGCGACCTCGGCCGCCTGCGCGGTCACCTCGACGACCTGCTGCGCCGTCTCGGAGACCACCTCGGCGGTCTCGTGCGCGGCCTCCAGCGCGCCCTGCGCGGCGTCGACGACCGGGGCGGCGAGGTCTGCTGCCGCCTCGCGGACCTGCTCGAGCGCACCGGTGTCGGGCGTCGGGGTCGTGCCGTCGGGCGCAGGGGGCGGCGCGCTCACCCTCGTCCTCGGTGCGGTGGCGGTGCCTGGCCCACGTTGACCGTCGGGATGCCGACGCCGCTGCGTGCGATGACGGCGAGGGACGGCTCGCGACCGGGGTTCGACTCGCGGTGCACGGTGAAGGCCGGGACGTGGACGTAGCTGCCGGCGACGGCGTCGACCCAGCCCTCGACGCCCTCGCACTCGAGACGCAGCACGCCCCGCACGACGTAGAGGACGCTGACGTTGGAGTCGTGGTGGTGCCAGCCCGAGACCCCGCCCGGGTCGGTGACGACCTGGCCGGCCCACAGCCCTGGCACCTCGAACGCGCGCCGGCGCAGCATCCCGGGGGTCGGGTCCGCCTCGGCGAGCTTGGCGTCGGTGACGACGCGCACCGGCTCGTGGTCCATCCGCCCACGGTAGCCACCTCCGCGCCCCTCTCCTGCCCCGACTTCTTGCGAATGACCCACCTCGGGCCCGGGAGATCGGGGGCCTCGAGGTGGGTGATTCGCAAGAAGTCGGGATGAGGGAGGCCGCGGAGGGCGTGGGATTCGAACCCACGAGACGGTTGCCCGCCTAGCGGTTTTCAAGACCGCCGCACTAGGCCACTATGCGAGCCCTCCATCGGCCGGGCGCGAGGACGCCCGGACCGCCCGCCCAGCGTAGGGCCCGTCACACGTCGCGTCCGAGGCGGCGGCGCGGTGCGACGATCGAGGGGTGAGCACGTTCGCCATGCGCGACCCCCACCCGGTGATGGGCGCGGTCCTCGCGCTGGCCGCCTCGCGACGCGCCACCGTCGAGCTCACCGACGAGACCCTCGAGGTCCGGCTCGGCCTCACCTGGCACGCGCGCATCCCCCGGGCGAGCATCCGCGCGGCCGGCCACGACCCGCTGCGCACCATCAGCATCGGCGCCCACGGCTGGCGCGGCGACTGGCTCGTCAACACCAGCCGGCACGGGCTCGTCGTCCTCGACCTCGAGCCACCCGCCCCCGGACGCTGCCTCGGGTGGCCGCTGCGGGTGCACCGGCTGCACCTCAGCCTCGCCGACCCGGACGCCTTCCTCGCCGCCCTCACCGTGCCCCGACCGGCCGCCTGACCCGTTCCGCGGGGGGCCGGTCGGCATCCCGACCGTCCGCCCCGGTGTCGGCCCCACCCGTGGTGGGTAAGGTCGGAGGCCGACGAAAGGAGCCCCCATGGGCAAGCTGTCCTTCCTCGCCGGGCTCGCCGCCGGCTACGTCCTCGGGGCCAAGGCGGGGACCCAGCGGTACGAGCAGATCCGCCGCACCTCGAGCAAGGTGTGGAACTCCGACCCCGTGCAGAAGCAGGTCGCGCAGGCCAAGGACGCCGCGCGCACCAAGGCCGCGCCCGTCGTCGCCGACCTCGTCGCCGACGCCGCACGCGCCACCGGCGAGAAGCTGCGCCAGGGCCGCACCATCGCGTCCGAGGCCATCCACCACGACGGCCACGGGTCCTCCGGGTCGGGCGGCGCCACCACGAACGGCTCCGGCACCGCGAGCGGCTCGGCCGAGCACGCGGACGCCTGGGCAGCGGCGACGAGGCCCCCCGGCCCCACCGACTGACCGCCCCGCCGCGGCCCGGACCGTGCGGTGGGCCGCCGGCACCCGTGGTCGCCGGCCACGCCGGGGAGGCGCCCTCTGGTTGCGCCCTCGGCGCTCCCCTGCGAGCACCTGACCCGACGTGACCGGCTCCCCGCCAACGGGACCGGCGTGGCCGCCGCGGCGCAGGTCCGGACGCCGCGACGGCTGACACCCTGATGGGCCCCGCACCGGACCGGGCGCCCGGAGCGACCGGCCCGGAGTCGTGGTGACCTCCCGGGTC
This sequence comes from Phycicoccus sp., assembly GCF_035325325.1. Taxonomy (NCBI): domain Bacteria; kingdom Bacillati; phylum Actinomycetota; class Actinomycetes; order Micrococcales; family Intrasporangiaceae; genus Phycicoccus; species Phycicoccus sp. Next base: position 15,520 of record NZ_DAOLAC010000012.1, read on the forward strand.
TCGACGGTGAGGAGCAGCCCGCCCGCGTCCTGATACATCCCTCGGCGAGCCGGTCCCCGGGCCGGGCATCGGGCCGGGCATCGGGCCGACCGCGCTCCCGACCGACGGCGGTGTATCAGGCGACCCACGATTTCCTCCTGACGGGTGACGCCGACGTCACTACGCTGTGCGGGGAGCACCCTTCCTCGCTCGGTGCGAGCCACCGCCAGGAGACACCCATGGAAGGTCCGACCGCCCCCTCGACCCACGGTCCCGGGACATCCCGACCGCGCCCGGCCAAGGACGTGGGCCGCACGCCGCCGGTGCCCGCCGTCGTACCGCCCGCGCCCGCGCTCCCCGAGGCGGTGCTGCGTGCGTTCGGTGCCCGGGTCCTCGACCCCGCGACCGCGGTCACCGCCCCCGGCGTCCCCACCCCGATGCCGACCGCCTACATCGCGAACACCCTCCTGGTCCGCGGGCTCCCCGACCCCGGCTTCCGCGGCCACGAGGGCGTGGGCGAGGTCGTCGCGGTCGCCGAGAACCTCGGCCTCGTCGCCGAGGTCTCCGAGGGGGACCGGTGCCTCGGGCGCCTCGCCTCCGACGCCGAGCGCGAGTACCTCGACGACGTCTGGCAGACCCAGGTCGTCCTGCGCCGGCCCACACCGAAGGAGCTGGCGACCCGCGCCGAACGCCTCCGCGAGAACGACGAGCAGCCTCCGCCGCCCACCGCCGCCGCACCACCGGACGCGTGGGCGGTGCTCCAGGAGATCACGCTCCGCCGGGAGGGGAAGTCGCCGGAGGGCATCGCCCTCGAGCACCTGATGCTCTGCGCCGACTTCGAGGCGGCCGCGCCGCAGGGGAAGGGGGCCTGGCAGTCCGTCGGCGAGTGGGGGTCGGTCGGCCACTGGGGCTCGGTCGGCGAGTGGGGCTCCGTCGGGCACTGGGGCTCGGTCGGCGAGTGGGGGTCGGTCGGCGAGTGGGGCTCCGTGGGCGAGGGGGGCTCGGTCGGCCACTGGGGCTCGGTCGGCGCGGCCTCGCAGTACGGGGTGCCCGGGCTCGGCGGTCGCACGCCCGTCGTCTGCCTCATGACCGACCCGTACCGGCCCACGCCCGCGGGGAGCCGGCCGCCGGTCGTCGCCGTGCTCGACACCCCCGTCGGCCCGCACGACTGGTTCCATCCCGGGCGCGGCACCACGGTCCTCGGGCTGCCGGGTCGGCCGATGGTCGCCCCGGGCGAGGGCCTCACGGTCGAGCTCGACGGCCTCCTCGCCAACGAGGCCGGGCACGGCACCTTCGTCGCCGGCATCATCCGCCAGGTCTGCCCCGAGGCCGAGATCCTCGTCCTGCCGGTCGTCCCGTTCGCCGGAGCGGCCGCCGAGAAGGACGTCCACGACGCCCTCGCGCTGCTGCTCGCGCGCCAGCGCTGGGCCATCGCCGAGAAGAAGCACGAGGCCCTCGTCGACGTCGTCAACCTCTCGCTCGGGTACTACCACGAGTCCCCGCTCGACGCGGTCGTCCAGGACGTGCCCCTCAAGGCCCTCCTCGACCGGCTCGCGGCGGCCGGGGTCGCCGTGGTCGCGGCAGCGGGCAACGACGGCACGACCGCGAAGTTCTACCCGGCGGGCTTCGCCGTCGAGCGCGAGAGTGTCCTGCCCGAGACGGCGTCGCAGGTTCCCCTCGTGAGCGTCGGCGCCTACAACCCGGGGGACGCCACGATCGCGCTCTTCTCGAACAGCGGGTCCTGGGTCACCACGCACCGGGTGGGCGCGGCCGTGGTCAGCACCGTGCCGACGACGATGCGGGGGTCCATCCAGGCCGGGGTGCGAGCGCGTCGCGACGACCCCACCGACCGCGCCCTCATCGACCCGGACGACTTCACGACCGGGTTCGCCTCCTGGAGCGGCACCTCCTTCGCGGCACCGGTGGTCGCCGGCCAGATCGCGTGCGCGGTGCGCGACGCGGCCTCGCTCTGCGACACCGAGATGGGCGCGTGCGTGACCCGCGGCCTCGAGGCCGTCCGCACCGCCCTGACGCAGGTCGGGCCATGACGACGACCGAGCCGGGACGCGGCGACGTGGCCGGGCGCGAGGGACTCGCGGTGCGTGCCGGTGCCGCCTTCGAGGCCTACCGCGACGGCGACCGGCAACGGATGGACGCCCTCGTCGACCTCCTCACCCCGGTGCTGTGGCACACGGCGCGCGGCCAGGGGCTCGACGCCGCGAGCGCGTCCGACGTCGTGCAGACCGCGTGGCTGCGCCTCGTCGAGAACGCCGACCGGATCAGCGACCCGCGAGCCGTCCTCGGCTGGCTCGTCACCACCGTGCGCCGCGAGTCCTGGCGCGTCGTCAAGGCGCACGGCCGGGAGGTGGGCGAGGTACCGGCCGAGGTCGTCTCGGACACCCCGGACCCCGCGACGACCAGCGTCCTCGCCGAGCGCGACGGCGCCCTGTGGAGGCACTTCGCCACCCTCAGCCCACGCTGCCAGGCGCTGCTGCGGGTCATCGCGTTCTCCGACCGGCCCGACTACGCCGCGGTGTCGCAGGCGCTCGGGATGCCGGTGGGGAGCATCGGGCCCACCCGGGGCCGCTGCCTGGCCAAGCTACGAGAAGCGCTGGGCACCGACCCGGCGTGGGGAGGTGCATCGTGACCGACGACCTGGCCACCGAGAGGCTCGACGACGTCGACGCCACCGTCCTGCAGGCCCTGCGCGACCTGCACGCCCGGCTCGACCCCGTGCCGGCCGGGCTCACCGACGACGTGAAGTTCGCACTCACCGTGCAGGCGCTGCACGCAGAGGTGGCCGAGCTGACCCGGGTCGGTGCCGACGAGGCGCTGGTCCGCAGCGTCGACTACACCCGCGCCGAGACGCTCACCTTCACCGGCGGACCGTTCACCGCGATGGTCAGCGTCGTCGCCACCGGCACCGACGAGGTCCGCATCGACGGCTGGGTCACCGGCGGACCGGTCCGCATCGAGCTGCGCGAGCGCGACCGCACGCGGTCGGTCGACGTCGAGGACGAGGGCCGCTTCGTCCTCGAGGGAGTGCACCGGGGGCTCGTGCAGTTCGTCCTCCACCCGGTCGACGAGGGGACCAAGCCGGTCATCACGCCGTCCATCGAGCTCTGAGGATCGCCACGAGCACGACGAGCACGCCCTCCGAGCTGGTCGCCGCCGGGCTGCGGGCCAACGCGTCCGGCCGACCGGTCGACGCCGAGCGCCTGCTCCGCCGCGCGGTCGACCTGCTCGACGGCGAGCACGGCCCCGACTCGGCCCGGATGCGGGCCCGGGCGATGGTCACCCTCGCGGTGCCCATCTTCGAGCGGGAGGGCCTCGCCGCCGCACTGCGGATGCTCGCCGCGGCGGAGCGGGTGGCGGGCGACGGTCCTGCGGCGCAGTCCCTCCGGGCCCTGGCCGCCATCCAGCGGGCCGGTTTCCACGCCCGCTCGGGCCGCTGGGCCGACGCCGTCGCCGCCCTCGAGGACGTGCGCGACGACGGCGACCTCGTCGGGCACCGCGAGCTCGCCGTCTCGCTCCTCAACCGCGGCCTGGCCCGGCAGTACCTCGGCCAGTTCCGCGAGTCGGCGGCCGACCTCGACGCCGCCTCGCGGGTGGCCTCGGCCGGCGGCGACACCGACGTCCACGCGATGGCCGTGCACGACCTCGGATGCCTCGCGCTGCTGCGCGGGGAGGTGCCCGAGGCGCTGCGGCTCATGGCCGAGGCCGACCGGCTCTACCCGGACAAGTCGGTCGCCACGACGCGGCTCGACCAAGCCCGCGCCCACATCGAGGCCGGGCTGGTCGACGAGGCGACGCTCCTGCTCACCGACGCGCTGGGGATCGCGACGACGCACGAGCTCGGGCGGGTGCGGGGCGAGGTGCTGCTCGAGCTCGCCCGGTGCGCCGTCGTCCGGGGCGACCCCGCCGCGGCCGCGGCCCCCGCCGCCGAGGCGGCCGCCTTCTTCACGGCGCACCAGGTCGAGGCCTGGCGGCTGCACGCCGACGTCCTCCTGGCCCGGGCGCGCCTGGCGGCGGGGGACGTAGGGCGCGAGGTCCTCGAGACGGTCGAGTCACTCGACGCGAGCGGCACCGGCTCCCCGGTCCTCGAGCACCACGTCGCGGTGCTGCGCGCCGAGGCGGCCGTCGCCCGCGGCGACCTCGGGACCGCCCGGCACGAGGTCGCGCGGGCCGGCCGCCGGCACCGGGCGGTGCTCAGCGACGAGCTGCACCTCGACCTCGTGTCGGCCCGCATCGCCGAGGCCTCGGGGGACGCGGCGGCCCGCTCGCGCATCCTGCGCCGGGCGTCGTTGCGGCTGGCCCGCAGCTCTGCAGCCACCTCGAGCCTCGACATCCGCTCCGCGGTGGCGCTGCACGGCCGGCGGCTGGCCGCCGTCGACCTCGACGCCGCCGTCGCCACCGGCCGTCCCAGCGCCGTGTTCGCCGCCACGGAGCGCTGGCGCGCGCTCTCCCTCCGGCTCCCGGGGGCGCCGGCGTCGCGCGACGACGAGCGGCTCGCCGACCTGCTCGCCCGCCTGCGGATGGCGCGGCGGCAGCAGGGCGACGCCGACGCCGCCGGGGCGGAGGCCCTGCGGGAGGAGGCGGCTCGCCTCGAGCGCGAGGTCGGCCGGCGCGAGCGCGAGCTCGACGCCCGCGCGGCCGCCGTGGTCGACGGCCTCCGGCCGGCCTCGCACGCCGAGGTGCGCCGGGCGCTCGCCGCCCGCGACACCGCGGCCCTGGTCCTGTACTCGCACGGCGGGATGCTGCGCGCCGTCACCCTCGACGCGCACGGCACCCGGCTGAGCACCGTCTGCCCGGCGGACGAGGCGGTCGAGCTCTCGCGCCGCACGCGGGCCGACCTGCGGGCCCTCGCCCTGGCGACCGCCGCGCCGCTGGCCGAGGCGGTCCGGCGCTCGCTCGCGGCCAACTTCGCGCGCCTGGGAGCGGCTCTCGCCGACGCCTTGGCCACGGACGCCGGCCGGATCGTCGTCATCCCGTCGATGGCCGTCCCGTCCGTGCCGTGGCGAATGGTTCCCGGGATCGAGGGGCGGCCGCTCACGGTCAGCGGCTCCGCCACGTCGTGGTTGCGGCGCAGCGGACCCGGCTCGGCGGCAACGGTCCTCGCGGTCGGTGGGCCGTCCGTCGACCGCGCCGACGACGAGGTGGCGGCCGTGCTCGAGGCCTGGGGACGCGGGCGCGCCCTCACCGGGGAGCGGGCCACCGCCGAGGCGCTCGTCGACGCGATGGCGACGACCGACGTCGTCCACGTCGCGGCGCACGGCACGCACCACGAGGAGTCACCCCTGTTCTCGTCGGTCCGCCTCCACGACGGCCCGGTGTTCGCCCACGAGCTGCACCGCCGTGGCGTCGCGGCGCAGCACGTCGTCCTCGCGTCGTGCGACGTCGGCAGCGCCCGCCTGCGTCCCGGCGACGAGGCGCTCGGGCTGACCGCCGCGCTGCTCGCCTCCGGGGTCCGGTCCGTCCTCGCCGCGGTCGCACCGGTGCGCGACGACGTCACCCACGAGCTGGTCCGTCGGCACCACACCGGGCTGCGGCAGGGGCTGGACGCCGCCGCCGCGCTCGAGGCGGCCACGGCGGGCCTGCCCGAGGGGAGGCTGTTCGCCGTCTACGGCGCCGACTGGTCGGCGGGGACGACCTCGGCGTCGGGGGTCAGATGAAGAGGGCGGGCTCGGCGAAGAGGGCGTCGTAGGGGTCCTCGCCGGGCAGCTGCGGCATCCGCACCTTCGCCGGGACACCGGTGGCGACCGCACCGGCCGGGACGTCCTTGACGACGACCGAGTTCGCGCCGATCTGCACGTCGTCCCCGATCTCGATGTCGCCGAGGATGCGGGCGCCGGTGCCGACCGTGACGCGGTCCCCGAGGGTCGGGTGCCGCTTGGTGCCGCGGGCGAGCGACCGTCCGCCGAGCGTGACGCCGTGGTAGAGCATCACGTCGTCGCCGACGACCGCGGTGGCGCCGATGACGACACCCATCCCGTGGTCGATGAAGAAGCGCCGCCCGATGCGGGCACCGGGGTGGATCTCCACCCCGGTGACCGCCCGGGTCAGCGTCGACAGCAGGCGGGCGACCGGTCGCCACTGGGCACCCTTGTCCCACAGCCGGTGTGCGAGCCGGTAGGACCAGATCGCGTGCAGCCCGGGCGAGTTGAACGCGACGTCGAGGCGCGTCTCGGCGGCCGGGTCGCGACGCATCGCGGCGTCGAGGTCCTCGCGGACCGTCGCACGTGCCTGCTGGAGGAAGGACATGGTCAGTCGACGAGTCCCTCGAAGAGGATCGTCGAGAGGTACCGCTCGCCGAAGCTGGGGATGATGACGACGATCGTCTTGCCGGCGTTCTCCGGGCGGCTCGCGACCTGGTTGGCCGCGGCGAGGGCGGCGCCGGACGAGAGGCCGACGAGCAGGCCCTCCTGGGTGGCGGCCTTGCGGGCCCACTCGACCGACGTCTGGGCGTTGACGTCGATGACCTCGTCGTAGATCTCGGTGTTGAGGATCTCGGGGACGAAGTTGGCGCCGATGCCCTGGATCTTGTGCGGGCCGGGCTGGCCACCGTTGAGGATCGGGGACTCCTCGGGCTCGACGGCGACGATCTGCACGTTGGGCTTGCGCGACTTGAGGACCTCACCGACGCCGGTGATCGTGCCGCCCGTGCCGATGCCGGCCACGACGATGTCGACCTGGCCGTCGGTGTCCTTCCAGATCTCCTCGGCGGTGGTCCTCCGGTGGATCTCCGGGTTCGCGGCGTTGGCGAACTGGCGGGCCAGGACGGCGCCGTCGCGCTCGGCGACGATCTCGTCGGCCTTGGCGACCGCGCCCTTCATCCCGGTCGAGGGGTCGGTGAGGACGAGCTCGGCGCCGTAGGCGCGCAGCAGGGCGCGACGCTCCTTGCTCATCGACTCGGGCATCGCGAGGACGACCTTGTAGCCGCGGGCCGCGCCGACCATCGCGAGGGCGATGCCGGTGTTGCCGGAGGTCGCCTCGACGATCGTGCCGCCCGGCTTCAGCGCGCCGGATGCCTCGGCTGCGTCGACGATGGCGACGCCGATGCGGTCCTTGACCGAGCTCGCCGGGTTGTAGAACTCGAGCTTGGCGGCGACGGTGGCGTCCCCGTCGATGATCCGGTTGAGCCGGACGAGCGGGGTGTTGCCGACGGCCTGGGTCACGTCGTCGAGGATGGGCATCTGGGTCGCCTCTCTGGTCGGGAGCACCGACGCCCTGCGGGGCGACGGCACGCTGCATCGGACCTGCTCTCCGGGCCAACCCCGGATCGCTTATGCGTATTCCAACAGAGAGTTATCCCGTCCGACAACGGCCGCCCGGTGCGCGGAGGCGGCCCGGCCGGCGACGCCGACTCAGCGGGGCGCGCCCTGGGCCGGCCGGCCGTCGCGGCCGACACGGTCCTGCTGCCACGAGGCGTCGGCGCTGACGAGCACGACGGCGAGGACGGCCGCGAGCCCTCCGGCCACGACGAGCGCGACGCCGCGCGGGACCCGGCCCGGGGGGACCGCGCCACGGAGCCGGCGCACGGTGAGCCGCAGCGCCGGGACGATCCGGCCGAGCAGGTGCAGGCCGGTGGCGACGCACCACACGACGAAGAAGCCCTCGTGCACGGTGACCCAGTCGAGCCGGAAGCCGAGCAGCGAGAGCAGCGACTGGCGGCCGCGGGACTCGCCGAGCACCACGAGGAGCGTGCCCGAGGCCAGCACGCCGAGGGTGGAGAGGACGACGAGCGGCCCGAGGAGGCGCAGCAGCATCGGCGGCGGTCCGGCGACCCGGTAGGGCTCGTGCCCGAGGTAGTAGCGGACGAGCCGCCACCCGGTGCTCGCCGTCTTGAGCAGGGCGGGCGGGACGAGGATGGCGCCGAGGGCGACGTGCCACGAGATGAGACCCCGGACGTCGAAGAGCGTGAGCAGCTCGGCGACGAAGAGGACGAGCAGGACCAGTCCGGTCCACGCGGTGAGGACCGCGTTGCCCGCCGGCCCACCGGTCGCGGGCAGCACGGGGTCGGCGCGGTGGCCCCGGCCGACCGCCTCGTCGACGACGTCCTGGACGAGGTCACTGCGCAGGGCGTCGTCGACTCGCATGGGGCCGAACGCTAGGAACGCGACCTGTGGCCCGGCTGTGCGGCGCACAGGGACGGCCTGTGGCGCACGGGGCGTGCGTTGACGGTTGTCACAGACCGGTGAGCGCTCGCTTACCGGCCGGTACGCTGGCGCGCATGCCTGCTGCCCTCGCCCCTGCCCTGGCCAGCGACGTCCTCCCCTCCTTCGACGACCGGTTCGGCGGGGTGACGGCCGTGCAGGTCGTCGGCATCGTGCTGTGCCTCGTCGTGCCGACGATCGGCTGGGCGCTGCTCTTCCGGCAGGTCGGCCGGTTCGTGTCGCTCTACCGACTGGGCCGGCCGGACGCCGACCGCACCGGCCGGCCCGCGGCCCGCACCTGGACCCTGGCCAAGGAGTTCCTCGGGCACACGAGGATGTCGCGGCTCAGGGTCGTCGCGGCGGCGCACTGGTTCACGGCGCTCGCGTTCATCATCCTCTTCACGACCCTCGTCAACGCGTTCTTCCAGCTCGTCCAGCCCGACTACCGACTGCCGCTCATCGGGCACTTCGCGCCGTTCGAGTGGGTCGTCGAGGTGTTCGCGTGGGGCGGGCTCGTCGGCATTCTCGTGCTCATGGCGATCCGCCAGCGCAACCACCCGAAGCGGGCCGCCGGCGAGGGCGGGCGGAACTCACGCTTCTTCGGGTCGACCTTCTGGCAGGCCTACTACGTCGAGCTGACCATCCTCGTCGTCACCCTCTGCATCCTCCTGCTGCGTGGCCTCGAGGCGGCGATGGTGCAGCGCTTCGAGCCGGGCACCTCGCTCGTCGGCCACTTCCCGCTGACCGGCTGGATGGCCGGCTGGTGGGCGGGCACCTCGGCGTCGGGCATCGCGGCGTGGGTGTACGTCGTCGCGACCGTCAAGATCCTGGTCTCGTTCGCCTGGATGATCACCATCGCCCTCCAGCCGACGATGGGCGTCGCGTGGCACCGCTTCCTCGCCTTCCCCAACATCTGGTTCAAGCGCGAGGCGTCGGGCCGGGCGGCGCTCGGTGCGGCGAAGCCGATGACGGTGGGCGGCAAGCCGTTCGACCTCGAGGCCATGGAGGAGATGGAGGAGGGCGACCGGCTGGGGGTCGGCGCGGTCGAGGACTTCACGTGGAAGGGCCTGCTCGACTTCTCGACGTGCACCGAGTGCGGCCGCTGCCAGTCGCAGTGCCCGGCGTGGAACACCGAGAAGCCACTGTCCCCGAAGCTGCTCATGATGACGCTGCGCGACCACGCGGACGCCAAGGCGCCGTACCTGCGCGCGCTCGAGTCCTCCGGCGGGGACCCGGAGAAGGCGCTGGCCTCGGTGGCCGCAGCCGCGCAGACCGTGCCCACCGACGGCATCGAGCCGGCCGGGTCGGTCGACGTCGTCGACTGGACCTCGATGGCCCTCGTCGGCGACACCGGCTACGACCCCGCCGCGCCCCTGACGGCGTACAACCCGCACGGCCCGGACGCCGTCATCGACCAGGACGTCCTGTGGTCGTGCACGACCTGCGGCGCCTGCGTCGAGCAGTGCCCGGTCGACATCGAGCACGTCGACCACATCGTCGACATGCGCCGGTACGCGACCCTCATCGAGTCGGCGTTCCCGAACGAGCTCGGCGGCCTCTTCAAGAACCTCGAGGGCAAGGGCAACCCGTGGGGCATGGGCGCCCGGGCGCGCCTCGACTGGGCCAAGGACCTGCCGTTCCCGGTCAAGGTGCTCGGCCAGGACGTGGAGCAGGCGTCCGAGGTCGAGTGGCTGTTCTGGGTCGGCTGCGCCGGCGCCTACGAGGACCGTGCGAAGAAGACGACCCGGGCCGTCGCCGAGCTGCTCGACAGCGCCGGGGTCTCGTTCGCGGTCCTCGGCGACGGCGAGACGTGCACCGGCGACTCCGCCCGGCGCGCCGGCAACGAGCTGCTCTTCCAGACCCTCGCCGCGCAGAACGTCGAGACCTTCGGCGCGTTCGGCGTGACCAAGGTCGTCGTCACGTGCGCGCACTGCTTCAACACGATCAAGAACGAGTACCCACAGCTCGGTGGCTCGTACGAGGTCGTGCACCACACCCAGCTGCTCAACCGGCTCGTGCGCGAGAAGAAGCTCGTGCCGGTGGCCCGCCCGGACGAGGCGCCCGGGATGTCGTCGGCGAAGAACGTCGCGTCGACCGCGGCCTCCGTCACCTACCACGACCCGTGCTACCTCGGCCGGCACAACCACGTCTACACCCCGCCGCGCGAGCTGATCGGCGCGCTGCCGGGCGTCGAGCTGCGCGAGATGCCGCGCTCGGGCGAGAAGTCCTTCTGCTGCGGCGCCGGCGGTGCCCGGATGTGGATGGAGGAGAAGCTCGGAACGCGCATCAACACCAACCGCACCGACGAGGCGCTGGCCACCGGGGCGGAGCGGATCGCCATCGGCTGCCCGTTCTGCCGCGTGATGATCTCCGACGGGCTGACGGCGAAGCAGGCGCAGGGGGTCGGTGACGAGGTCGAGGTCGTCGACGTCGCCCAGATGCTGCTCGCGGCGGTGCGTCGCGGGCAGGATCCCGAGGCCGCTGCTGCTCCGGTGGTCGAGGCCCCGGTCGAGGAGGCCCCGGTCGAGGAGGCCCCGGTCGAGGAGGCCCCGGTCCAGGAGGCCGCCGCGCCGGCGGCTGCGGCTGCCACGGCGGCGGGAGCGACGGCTGCCGCGGTCGCGGAGACCTCGGTGACCGAGGCCGGGAGCAGCCCGGCCGACGACGGTGACCCCTGGGACGAGCCGGCGGCGCCGTCGGGCTCGGCCGCGGCCGCGACCACCGCGGAGCCTGCCGCAGCACCGGCCCCGACCGAGGACGAGCCGGACCCGTGGGACGAGCCGGCCGCCACCGTCGACACGGCGGCCGGGGCCTCGGAGGGCGAACCCTCGCCCGAGAAGGCGAAGGTCGACGCCGCCGCGGCGACCTTCGACGTCGACCCCTGGGACGAGGGCGCCGACACGGCCGCTCCCGCGACCGACCCCTCGGCAGCCACGGCTGCGCCCGACCCCACCGAGGACGAGCCGGACCCGTGGGACCAGCCCGCCGACACGGCCGCTCCCGCGACCGACCCCTCGGCGGCCACGGCTGCGCCCGCCCCCACCGAGGACGAGCCGGACCCGTGGGACGAGCCCGCCGACACGGCCGCCGCGTCACCCGCCGGGGAGACGACGGAAGCGCCGACCGGGGAGGCCGGGTCCGCCGCTGCCGCCACCGACGACACCCCGGCAGCGGTCGAGGACGACGTCGACCCGTGGGACGAGCCCGCCGATCAGGACTCGACGCCTGCAGCGGAGCCGGCGCCCACGCCGACGGAGTCCGTGCAGGAGCCGGAGGAGCCGGAGGAGCCGACCAGCGAGGCCCCCGCCGAGCCGTCGGATGCTCCCGCCGTCCCGGCGGACGTGTCGTTCGGCGGAGACGCCTCGCTCCTCGAGGAGCCGGACCCCTGGGACGAGCCCGCAGGGCAGGCGGCGACGAGCGACGCGGCGACGACGCCGGCCGAGAAGTCGGAGGCGGACGCCCCCGAGGCCTCCGCCGAGCAGGCCGAGCTCGCGTCAGGGGCCGAGCACCCCGAGACCGAGCCCTCCCCCGTGGACGAGGACGCCACAGTCGGCGAGCCGTCCACCCCCGAGGTGGAGGACACGGGCGACGGGGAGCCGGAGGCCGCGGAGAAGCCGGCGCCGTCGACCGGCACGAAGCCGACCGCGGGCTCCTTCGGGGGCGACGCGTCGCTCCTGGACGAGCCCGACCCCTGGGACTGACGCCCCGACGCCACCCGCGCACGGCCCTCACACGAGAAACCCCGGGGTCGCACCGGAAAGGTTCCGGTGCGACCCCGGGGTTTCCGGCACCCGGCGGGAAAGCCGGGCGCCACGGGCGAGGGTCAGCCGAGGCCGTTGCTCGCCAGGAACTCCTGCGCGACGGTCTTCGGGTCCTTCTTGTCGATGTCGGTCTGCTTGAGCATCCCGGCGATCGCCTCGGTCGTCAGTTTGGCCGACACCGCGTTGAGCGCGTCCTTGACCTCATCGGCGCGGTCGGCCCGCACGAGCGGGACGATGTTCTGCGACCCGAAGAGCTTCTTGTCGTCCTCGAGCGTCACGAAGCCGTTGGCCGCGATCGCCGGGTCGGTGGAGAAGATGTTCGCCGCGTCGGCCTGCCCGTTCGCGAGGGCCTGGATGATCGCCTGGCCGGTGAGCGGGCGGAACGACTTGAAGGTGATGCCGTAGGTCTTCTCGAGACCGGGCACGCCCTGCGGCCGCTGCTTGAACTCCGGCGGCGCGGCGAGGGTGAGGTCGCCGGCGACCTTCGCGAGGTCGGAGACCTTGGTCAGCGAGTACTTCTGGGCCGTCTCCTTCGTGACGTTGATCGAGTCGTTGTCCTCGGCGGCCGACTTGTCGAGCACGGTGAGGTCCTTGGGGAGGACCTCCTTGACGTGCGCGTAGACCTCGTCGGCGTCGGTGCCGGAGTACGACTTGTCGTAGAAGAGCGCGAGGGCGCCGGTGTACTCGGGGAACACCTGCACCGAGTTGTCCTGCAGCGCCCGCAGGTACACCTCGCGAGCGCCGATGTTCGTCTTCGTCGTGGCGTCGATGCCCTTGGCCTTGAGGGCGCCGGCGTAGATCTCCGCGAGGAGCGTCGACTCCGAGAAGTTGGCGCCACCGACGACGATCGCGCCGCCGGAGCCGCTCCCTCCCCCGGCGGACGCGGTCGGCGAGTCGGAGGCCAGCGGGTCACTGCCCCCGCCGCAGGCCGTCAGCCCGAGGGCGGCGGCGACGGCGACGGCGGCCAGTGCGGTTCTGCGCTTCATCGGTCGGTCCCTTTCGTGGTGGCCTTGGGGGCCGGTGGCTCGGTGTGCGATGCGTGGGTGGGTCGAGATGGGCTTCAGGCGTGCGCGCGGACGTCAACCGGCTCCGCGGCGGGATCCATTTCCGCCGGGTCGGCATCGTCATCGTTTCGTGACCCACCGACAACGCCCCGCAACCCGGGCGAGACCACCCGGCGCTGCACCAGCGCGAGCAGGCCCTCGAGCGCCACGGCCAGCGCGGCGACGAGGAGCGCGCCCGCGGCCGCCGTCCTGTACTCGCCGTAGGCCTGCCCGTCGATGATGAACCGGCCGAGGCCGCCGAGGCCCGGGTAGGCCGCGATGGTCGCCGTCGCGACGACCTGGAGGGTGGCCGACCGCACCCCGGACATGACGAGCGGCAGGGCGTTGGGCACCTCGACCTGCCAGAGCACCTGGCGGCCGCTCATCCCCACCCCCTTGGCGGCGTCGCGGGCCGCCGGGTCGACGGCCTCGATGCCTGCGTAGGTGCCGGCGAGCAGCGGCGGGACCGCGAGGATCGCGAGCACGCCGATGCTCGGGACGACGTAGGCGAGATCCCCCTGGAGGTGCGGACCCAGCCACAAGGAGGCGGCGAGGAGCAGGCCGAGCGTCGGCACGGCACGGACCGCGTTGGCCGCCGAGACGAGCCACCGGGCCCGACCGGTGTGGCCGATCCACAGCCCGAGCGGGATCGCGACGAGCGCCGCGACGAGCAGGGTGGCGCCGGTGTACCAGAGGTGCTGGAAGAGGCGGTGCGGGACGCCGTCCTCCCCCGACCAGTGCGCCGGGTCGGTGAACCACGCGAGGATCGAGCCGATCATGCGCCCGCCCCCGCCCGCAGCCACGGGGTGACCAGCCGGGCGCCGAAGACGATGACCGCGTCGAGAACGAGGGCCAGCGCCACCGTGGCGAGGATGCCGGTGAGCAGCTCGCCCCAGATGACCCGGTTGTAGCCGTCGATGAGGAGGTCGCCGAGCTGGGACGCCCCGACGAGCGACGCGACCGACACGATGCTCACGTTGCTCACGGCCGCCACCCGCAACCCCGCGGCGATGACCGGTGCGGCGAGGGGCAGCTCCACGCCGAACAGCCGGCGGATCCCCTTGTAGCCCATGGCGGTCGCCGCCTGCTCGATGTGGTCGGGCACCGACCGGAGGCCGTCGGCGACGGTCCGGGCGAGCAGGGCCACCGTGTAGACCGACATCGCGACGACGACGTTGAGCGGGTCGAGGATCTGGGTCCCGAGGATGAGCGGCATGACGACGAACAGGGCGAGCGACGGGATCGTGTAGAGCAGCCCGGTCGTCGTCACGACCGACGGGTAGGAGCGCGGCCACCGCTTGGCCACCCAGCCGAGGGGGATCGCGAAGACGAAGCCGACGACCAGCGGCACCCCCGCGAGGTAGAGGTGCGAGAGGGCGAGGTCGATGACGGTCCGCCAGTTCGACGCGAGCCAGTCCATGCTCAGCCCGCGTCCTCGGCGAGCGTGACGGCCCCGCCGTGCACCGGGTCGTCCTCGTCGCGCTCGGGGCGGTCGGGGTCCTCGATGGCGCTGAGGACCTCGTGGGCCAGGACCGTGCCGACGAGTGCACCGCTGTCGTCCACGACGACCCCGCGACGCGACGGCGACGACAGTGCCGCGTCGAGTGCGCCGCGCAGCGTGCCGCCGGCCCTGGCCACCGTGCCGCCGCGATGCAGGTCGGCGTCCTCGACGGCCCGGTCGCCGATGCGCGCCGGCTCGACCCATCCGAGGGGATGGCGGGCGTCGTCGACGACGAGCAGCCACGCGCCGCCCCCCTCGGGCCGCTCGCCGAGCACGGCCGTGCGCTCGGGGCGCAGCGGCAGCCGCGGAGTGGGCTGGAACTGCAGCGCCCGGTACCCGCGGTCGCGGCCGACGAAGTCCGCGACGAAGTCGTCGGCCGGGTGGGCGAGCAGGTAGGACGGCTCCGCGACCTGGGCGAGGTGCCCCCCGACCCGCAGCACCGCGACCTGGTCGCCGAGCTTGATCGCCTCGTCGATGTCGTGCGTGACGAAGACGATGGTCTTGCCGAGCTCGGCCTGGAGACGCAGGAACTCGTCCTGGAGCTGGTCGCGGACGATGGGGTCGACGGCCGAGAACGGCTCGTCCATGAGCATGACCGGCGGGTCGGCCGCCAGCGCCCGCGCGACCCCGACCCGCTGCTGCTGGCCGCCGGAGAGCTGGGCCGGGTAGCGGTCGCCGAGGTGGGCCTCGAGCCCGACCCGTTCGAGCAGCTCGCGGGAGCGCTCACGGGTCCTCTTCCGGTCCCAGCCGAGCAGCCGGGGCACGGTGCCGATGTTGTCGAGGACCGTGCGGTGCGGGAAGAGGCCGGCGTGCTGGATGACGTAGCCGATCCCGCGGCGCAGCTCTGCCTCGTTCATCCGGCCGGTGTCCTGGCCGTCGAGGGAGATCGAGCCGCGGGTCGGTTCGATCATCCGGTTGACCATCCGCAGGCTGGTCGTCTTGCCACAGCCGGAGGGCCCCACGAGGACGGTGATCTTCCCCGTCGGCGCCGTGAGGCTGAGGTCGTCGACGGCGACCGTGCCGTCCGGGAACTGCTTGGTCACGCCGTCGAAGCGGATCATCCGACGACCCTAACGGGAATCTGCGCAGGTGCGGAGGGCCGGCACCCGCAGGTTCGACGACCGTGACCGGCGCTCACCACCCCTCGGCCGGGACCTCCTGCGGGGTCGGCACCGGTTCGTCGGCGGCCTCGGCGAACGCGGTGAGCGCCGCGACGAGCCCCCGGCGTCGCGACGCGGGCATCCGCTCGACGACCTCGGCGATGGCGGCCCGTCGGCGGTCGGTGACGGTGGCGACGAGCCGGCGGCCGCGCGGGGTGAGCGCGATGACGACGGCGCGTCGGTCGCGGGTGTCCTCGTGGCGGGTGACGAGCCCGGCGGCGAGCAGCCGGTCGACGGTGCGCAGCGCGCTCGAGGCGCCGACGTCGAGCCGCTCGGCGAGCGTGTTGAGCCGGGTCTCGCCGAGGCCGCTCAGCACGACGAGCGTGCGGAACTGGGTGAGCGTCACCGTGTCCTCGACGTCGGCGAGCGAGCGCGCGGACACCGCGACGAGCACCCGGGACGCAACGAGCACCGCGCCGACGATGGCGTCGAGCTCCTCGGCCTCCTCCGGCGGCGGAGCCCCTCCGGCCGCCCCGCGATTTTCCCTCATGGATGCAACTATTGCATACTGCAACTCATGCCCTCGACCGCCGCCGCTCCCCGTCCGACCCCGATGTACGGCCGGTGGCGGCGGGTCACGACCCAGGCCGAACGGATGCGCGGATCGCGCGGCGGGTTCCTCGCGATGGCCCTGCTGGTCGGTGCCGGCACGGCGGCGGCGGCCGTCCTCTTCCGGTGGCTCGTCGCCACCTTCACCCGGGTGTTCACCGGGCACGCCGACTACGCGGCGGTCCCGGGCGCGGCCAACCCGCACGTGCCCGGCCTGGGTCGCTGGTTCGTGGTCCTCGCACCGGTCGTCGCCGGTCTCCTCTACGGCCCGCTCGTCCACCGCTTCGCCCGGGAGGCCCGCGGCCACGGCGTCCCCGAGGTGATGTACGCGGTGGCCCGCAACGGCGGGCGGATCAAGCCGCAGGTCGCCGGGGTCAAGGCGCTCGCGTCGGCGCTGTGCATCGGCGGCGGCGGGTCGGTGGGCCGCGAGGGACCCATCGTCCAGATCGGGTCCGCGCTCGGCTCGACGATCGGCCGGGTCGTGCGGGTCACCGAGCCACGGATGCGGGTGCTCGTGGCGTGCGGCGCAGCCGGCGGCATCGCGGCCACCTTCAACGCCCCGCTCGCCGGCGTCTTCTTCGCGATGGAGCTGATCCTCGCCGACTTCACCGCGCAGTCCTTCGGGCTCGTCGTCCTCTCGGCCGTCACGTCCTCGGCGATCGGACGCGCGGTCCTCGGCGACGAGCCGTTCCTCGCCCTGCCCGCCTTCACGGTCCAGCACCCGAGCGAGTACCTCCTCTTCGCCGTGCTCGGCGTCGTCGCCGGCGGCGCGGGCGTCGCGTTCACCAAGATCCTCTACCGGGTCGAGGACGTCTGCGACGCCGTGTGGCGCGGCCCGGAGTGGGCCCGGCCGGCCGTCGGGGGGCTGCTTCTCGGCCTGGTGCTCCTCGTCCTCCCGCAGATGTACGGGGTCGGCTACCCGGTGCTCGGTGACGCGATCGACGGCCGGTACGCCATCGCCTTCCTCCTGCTGCTGCTCGTCGGCAAGATGCTCGCGACGTCGCTGACCATCGGCATCGGCGGCTCCGGCGGCGTGTTCGCGCCGAGCCTGTTCATCGGGGCGATGCTCGGCGCGGCGTTCGGGGCGGTGGCGCACTCGGTGCTGCCGGGGGTCGCCGGCCCGGTCGGCGCCTACGGCCTCATCGGGATGGGCGCGGTGTTCGCCGGCGCCGCCCGCGCCCCCATCACGGCCGTCATCATCATGTTCGAGCTGACCAGCGAGTACTCGATCATCCTGCCGCTCATGACGGCCATCGTCATCGCCACCCTCGTCAGCCACGCGCTCTCGCACGACTCGGTCTACACGCTCAAGCTGCGCCGCCGCGGGGTCGACCTGGGGGCGCCGGCGCCGGAGTCCGCCGCCGCCCGCACGCCGGTGCGCGAGGTGATGCGGCCCCTGCCGCGGCCGGTCGAGGGCGGCACACCGCTGCGCGACGTCGCGGCCCGGCTCTCCGGGACCAGCTACGGCGTCCTGCCGCTGGTCGACGCCGCCGGCGGGTACCACGGCGTCGTCACCGCCCGGGCGGTCTCCGAGGCCCTCGTCGACGGCCGGCACGAGGTCGAACCGGCCGAGATGGTCACCGAGCTGCCCGAGCGGGTCCGGGTCACCGACACCCTCGACCGGGTCCTCGACGCGCTGAACCAGAGCGGGGTCGGCGGCATGCCGATCCTCGACGAGGACGGCGTCGACCCCGTCGGGTGGGTCACCTACCGCGACGCCCTCGCGAGCATGCGGGCGCGCCCGCCCGGCTGACCCGCACTCGGCCGGGATGCGATCGGGGCCGCCGCGCGTTGGGGTCGAGGTGACCGCCGCCCAGGAGACCGTGCCACCCGACGAGCACCTCGACCGGCGCTCCCCGCGCGGGCGCCGCGTGCTGATCGGCCTCGTCCTCGGCAGCGGCGTCGCCATCCTCGACGGGTCGGTCGTCAACGTCGCGCTGCGCACCATCGGCACCGACCTCGGCGCCTCGCTCGCCCAGCTCCAGTGGGTCGTCAACGGCTACCTCCTCGCGCTCGCGTCGCTCGTCCTCGTCGGCGGGGGCCTCGGCGACCGCTGGGGCCGTCGGCGCGTCTACCTCGTCGGGGTCGGGTGGTTCGCCCTCGCGTCCGCCCTCTGCGCCGTGGCCCAGACGCCGGGTCAGCTCGTCGGGCTCCGGGTGCTCCAGGGCGTCGGCGGCGCGCTCCTCACGCCGGGCGCCCTCGCCATCATCCAGACCTCGTTCCGGCCGGCCGACCGCGCGGCGGCCATCGGCACCTGGGCCGGCCTCTCCGGGGTCGCCGCCGCGGTCGGCCCGTTCGTCGGCGGCTGGCTCGTCGACCACGCCTCGTGGCGCTGGGTCTTCGGCATCAACGTGCCGCTGTGCGTCGCCGTCGTCGCGCTCACCGCCCGGGCCGCCCCGGAGAGCCACGACCCCGATGCCGTCGGCCGCCGCTTCGACGTGCTCGGCGCCGGCCTCACCGTCGTGGCACTGGGCACGACGACGTACGTGCTCACCGCGTCGCAGACCCTCCCGGTCGCGGGGCTCGTCGGCGGCTGGCTGCTCGCCGTGGCGGCCGGCGTGGGCTTCGTCGTCGTCGAGCGGCGCTCCCGACATCCGCTGATGCCGTTGTCGCTCTTCGGTTCCCGCGTGTTCTCGGCCGCCAACGCGATGACCCTCCTCGTCTACGGGGCGCTCGGGGCGATCACCGTCTTCGTCGTCCTCGAGCTGCAGGCCGCCGGATGGAGCGCCCTGGCGGCCGGCCTCTCGACGCTGCCCCTGACCGTCGTGATGCTCCTGCTCTCCTCGCGGGCGGCGGCCCTTTCGGACCGCATCGGCCCCCGCCTCCCGATGACCGTCGGACCCCTCCTGTGCGCGGCCGGCGCCCTGCTGCTCCTCCGCGTGGACGCGCACGCGGGCTGGTTCGACGTGCTCCCCGGGATGGTCGTCTTCGCGCTCGGGCTCGCCTCGCTCGTCTCGCCGCTCACCGCCGCGGTGCTCTCGTCGGCCCCCGACCGGCACGCCGGCGTCGCGAGCGGCGTCAACAACGCCGTGGCCCGGGCCGGCTCGCTCCTCGCCGTGGCCGCCCTGCCCGCGGTCGTCGGGCTGCGCGGCGACGCCTACCTCGACCCGGTCGCGATGACGAGCGGCTTCCGCGGGGCGATGCTGTGGTGCGCCGGCCTCCTCGTGGCCGGTGGAGTGGTCAGCTGGGTCGGTCTCGGCGGAGCAGCGCGCCGGTGACGAAGTCGGCGACCGTGCGGTGCCACTCGGCGGCCCGCCGGAGCATCGCGTGGCGCTCGCCGCGCACTCGCACCCAGGTGACGTCGGCCCCGAGCTCGTCCCACCGGTGCGCGACGAGGGCGGTGCGGCGCGGGTCGGTCATCCGGTCGGCGGAGCCGTGCATGAGGAGCACCGGCGTGCCCGCGCGCGGCGGGCGCAGGTCACCCTCGACCCACGGGGCCAGCCCGGCGACGGCCGCGACCCCGGGCTCGGCGGCGAGGGTCAGCGCGACCCGGCCGCCCATCGAGTGGCCGACGAGGGCCACCGGGACGCCCGGCAGGACGCGACGGATGCGCTCGAGCGCCCAGCGCGCGTCGACGACGGGGTCCTGGGAGTGGCCGTTCCAGCCGCGCACGCGGTAGGTGAGGCGCAGGACCGCGAGCGACCCGCCACCGGCCCGGCGGATCGACTCGGCGAAGGGCAGCATCCGCAGCACGGCCAGCTGGAACCGGGTCACCCGCTGACGGCTGTTCTCGCGCCCCCCGTGGAGGACGAGGACGACCCCCGCGGGGCGGTCGGGGACGAACCCGCGCAGGCGCGCACCGCCGCCGCCGTCGGGGGCGAGCAGCAGGGCCTCGAGGGTGCGCGGGCGGGACGGCTCGGGTCGGCTCATGGCATGGGTGGGTGCGAGCCCGGCCGGGACCGGCCGGGTGCCCGTGGCGCGCTCCTGCATCGCGTCGCGTACCCCTCTCGGGTCAGGCGGGTCCGGCCGTGGCTCCTCGGACGGTGGTCCGCACCCACGATGCGTACCCGGTGTCGGCGTCCGTGACGGGGACCGCCAGCACCTCGGGCGTGTCGTAGGGGTGTTCGGCGCGGACGAGCTCGCGGATGGCCGTGAAGTGGGCCGCCGTCGACTTCACGAGGAGCAGGTGCTCCTCGTCCTCCTGCACCGCCCCGTCCCAGACGTAGACCGAGGTGATGCCCGGCACGACCTGGACGCAGGCGGCGAGGCCCGCGTCGACGAGGGCGTGCGCGAGGTGGAGGGCGCTCGCGCGGTCCGGGGTCGTGACGTGGACCTCGACGAGGGCGTCGCCCGCCGGGTCCGGGGTCGTCGCCGGCTCCGTCACCGCGGCGGCTCAGACGTCGGCGCGGTGGAAGTTCTGGAAGCTGCGGCTGGCGGTCGGGCCGCGCTGGCCCTGGTAGTGCGAGCCGTAGCCCTCGGAGCCGTACGGGGTGTCGGCCGGGCTGGAGAGCCGGAAGAACGCGAGCTGGCCGATCTTCATCCCCGGCCAGAGCATGATCGGCAGGGTCGCGACGTTGCTCAGCTCGAGGGTGACGTGGCCGGTGAACCCGGGGTCGACGAAGCCGGCCGTCGCGTGCGTGAGCAGGCCGAGGCGGCCGAGGCTCGACTTGCCCTCGACGCGGGCCGCGAGGTCGTCGGGGAGGGAGACGGTCTCGAGGGTGCTCCCGAGGACGAACTCGCCCGGATGCAGGACGAAGCCCTCCTGGGGGTCGACCTCGACGAGCCGGGTGAGGTCGGCCTGGTCCTGGGCCGGGTCGATCACCTGGTACTTGTGGTTGTCGAAGAGCCGGAAGAACTTGTCGAGGCGCACGTCGACGCTGCTCGGCTGGATCATCGCCGGGTCCCACGGGTCGAGGGCCACCCGCCCGGCGTCGACCTCGGCCCGGATGTCACGGTCGGAGAGGAGCACGCCGTCAGGCTACCGGTGACCGATCGGGGTGGGTGCGGCACCGTGGCCCGGTTCGGTTAGACTTCCGGGCGCCGGGGAGGTCGCTCGACCCGGCACGCCGATGTAGCTCAATGGTAGAGCGCCAGCTTCCCAAGCTGGACACGCGGGTTCGATTCCCGTCATCGGCTCCACCGCATCACCGCAGGTCAGGCCACATGCGGCCGACCCGCCCCCTCACCGGCACCACGGCGCAGGTGCCTCGCGTGCCCAACGCGTGCCCAATCACCGCCCGGCACCCCCGCTGAGGACCTGGTTCAGGGTCGCCGCGATCCGGGCGTCCCGCTCCGCCGTGGCGTGCTGGTAGATGAGCGCCGCGCGCATGCTCGCGTGCCCCATCCGGTGCATCAGCTCG
This sequence comes from Phycicoccus sp., assembly GCF_035325325.1. NCBI lineage: Bacteria > Bacillati > Actinomycetota > Actinomycetes > Micrococcales > Intrasporangiaceae > Phycicoccus > Phycicoccus sp. The sequence goes on from NZ_DAOLAC010000012.1 coordinate 36,963, forward strand.
CGCGTGCTGGCCCCCGACGCGGCAGCGAAGTGGTTGCCCGTGTGCCGCAGGTCGTGCAGGTGCACGCGCGGGTCCAGGTCGGCCGCCGACCGGGCCGCGGACCACACCTTCGTCCAGTTCGACCGGTGCAGGGTGTTGCCCCGATGGCCCACGAACAGCCGGCCCTCGGGCCCGTCCTCCGCGAACGCGTCGATGTGCTGCTCGATGTCCTCGCGGAGCCCGAGCGGGAGGGCGATGGTCCGCAGACCCGCGCGCGACTTCGGACCCTTGACCACCAGCCGGCCCCCGACCTCCGAGACCGAGCGCCGCACCGTCAGGGTCATCAGGTCCAGGTCGAGGTCGTTCCGCTGCAACCCCATCAGCTCACCCCACCGCAGCGAGCCGTACACCGCCAGCAGCACCACGAGCCGGTAGCGCGGCTCGATCACCTCCGCCAGCCGCGCGACCTCGACCGGGGTGAGGATCGGCCGTTCCGACGCCACCTCCGTCCCCGCGCCCTTGATCCGGCACGGGTTCCGCAGGATCACCTCGTCATCCACCGCCGTCGCCATGATCGAGCGCAGCAGCCGGTACGCCTTCGCGATGGTCGACTCACCCACCCCCGCGTCCTGACGACCCTGCCGCCACCGACGCACCAGCGCGGGTGAGACGTACCGCAGCTGGACCTCGCCCAGGTAGGGAGCGAGGTGCAGCCGCAGCAGTGTCGCGTACAGCTCGCGGGTCCGGCCCGTGATCGTCGCCCGCTCCGCCACCCAACGAGCCGCGTACGTCCCGAACGTCACCCCGGCCAGCGACGGGTCCACCCACCGCCCGGTCGCCATGTCCGCCGCCACGATCGCGTACGCCGCCTCGGCCTCCGCCTTCGTCCGGTGGGTCTGCTCCAACGTCCGGCGCAGCCCGTCGAGGCCGGTGTACCGGACCTGCCAGCGCCCGGACGGCAGCCGGCGGATCGACCCCCGCACCCGCTTGCCCATCACGCACTCCGCCCGCGTGACGGCAGCGGCTCCACCGTCACCGCGGCCAGGTACTCCGGCACCGCCGACGCCGGGAACCGCAGGTGCTTCCCCACCCGCAGGAACCGGATGCGCCGTGCCGCCACGAGCTGCCGCACGAACCCGTCCGCCGTGCCCAGCACCTCCGCCACCTCGTGCACCGTCAACAGCCGCTGCATCTCCGTCGTCTCGTCCATCGCCATCACCTCGTGCTCGTCGTTGCTCCGTTGGTTCCTGTCCCCGCGTCGTGTCCGTCCCGTCGCTCCGCGCGCCACTGGTCGTACTCCCGCGCTCGGGCCGCGGCTGCCAGGGCGAGGGCTTCCTCGGCGGCGTCGCGCCACCCGGTGCCCAGGAAGGTCCACGAGCCGACGACGACAGTGGTCTCCTCCGCGTCGACGGCCAGAAGACGGCGCTCGAGGTCGCGAGTGTCGATCGGCTCACCAGTCCGTCGCGACTCCGCGGCCATCGCCTGCCACCGGGCCCGCGCACGGCGGAGCGCGCCCAGGGTCACCGAGTAGCGGCGTGACTTGGTGCCGAAGTGGCCGCGGAAGCCGAGCATGTGGACCCACTTGCTCATCCGCTGGTAGTCGTGGTCCTCGCCGTGGTGCCGTGCAGCTCGTTCCGCCAAGTCGGTGCACGCGGCCCGGAAGGCCACGATGTGCGGCCGGTGCTGGCCCTCGCCGTGCAGACCGGAGACGTCTTTGGTCGCGTACTTCGCGAGGTAGCCGGCGACCTGCCCCGGGGTGAGGGCCGCGGTCGGGTCGTCGCTCCGATGGCCGGGGGTGACCACACGGACGTCGAGCTGGGCACCCCAGGCCAGGACGCGCGGTGAGTCCTCGTCGTCGACGGGTTCCGCCAGGACGGTCACACCCGGAGCGGTCTCCCGGACGAGCGCCGCGAGCATCGGACCGTCGAGGGCGGCCGGCGCGGGTGCACCGATCCCGGCGTCGGCGGGCCCGTCGAGGCGGATCAGGGCGTGGAAGTGGACCAGGCCGCGGTCCTGGTACTCGGCGACCTTGGCGTACTGGATCGACGCGTGCTCGCCCAGCCCGGACTCCGTCACCCCCAGGTGGACGGCCACGGCCCGGCGCAGGGCGATGGTCGTGCGCCGCCACAGCTCGGGGGCGTGCCACTGCCACACGACCGCCGAGGCGGTGTCGTAGCACTCCGCACAGAACGGGGCGCCGGAGCTGGCGTCGCCGGGCTCGTGGACGGCGGTGCACCACTGCGGGCGTCCGTGCGGGCAGCGGGTCCGGTCGTCCCGACGCCGCGGACGACACGGTCTCCCGCCGCGGTGTCCGTGCACGAGCCCGAACGACGGGGCGGTGAACGTCGCGAACAGCAGCGGGTTGTCCGCCACCTGCTCCGGCACGGTCTTGCCCCCGGCGACCCCGGCACTGATCAGGGCGAAGGTGTCCCGGGCGTAGGTGCGCGAGCAGGCCGGGCAGACGTGCGCGCGCCGGTTCCCGCACGGCCGGTACAGCACCCCCAACGGTGCGTCCGCCGAGCGGAACGTCGAGAGCACTTCCCCGGTGCGGGCGTCGACGGTCGTCGAGGACCCCGCGAGCCGGACCGGGCGGGCGCAGTTGTGCACCGCGGTAAGCGTGTCGGCGAACGCGTCCATCGACCCGTCCGCGAACCGGCCAAGCAAGCCTGCACCGGTCGCGCCGTGCAGGGCCGGCACGTCGAGCGGGGCGTCCTCACCGAACCCGCCGAACCGTGCCGGGGGTCGGGTGGTGGGGAGCGCAGCGGTAGGCATGGCGGCCTCGGGTCAGGCGGCCCGGTCGGTGTGAAGCGCAGCGTCGACGACACTCCTCAGCGGGGCACCGTCGCGGAGGGCGTCGTCGAGCGGAAGGCGCTCGTCGGGGTCGAGCCCACCCCAGATGCCGTACTCCTCGCCGTACAGCAGCGCGGCGGCCAGGCACTTGCGGCGGACCGGGCATCCCGCGCAGATGGAGCGGGCGCGCCGAGCGGCAGGGGCGCGCGTGTCCTCGAACCAGCCGCCGTGCGGGGTGCCCGCGCAGGAGCCGCGTTCGCGCCAGCGGATGCCGTCGAGCTCGTCGAGGACGGCGGCGCTGGCTTCCACGTAGGGGAGGCGGATTCCATAGGGGTGCAGCGCGACCCGGTCCGGGCCGTACCGGTGGCTCATTCCGACCGCCTCCCGTCGGCCGACGTCGCACCGGCCGCCGCACGGGCTCGCGGGGCCCGCGGGGAGCGGGGACGCCGGGGGCGGGGCGCCCTCTCGGGCGGGCCGGTCGGCACCGACCTCAGCCGTGGCCCGTCCTCGGGGGTCTCGTCGACGGAGTCGCCGTCCTGCGGGGCTGGCGGAGACGGCACGACTTGGCTCCGGCACGGGTAGCGCGCGGCCAGCTCGCGGATCACCGGATCGGGCCAGTAGTCAGCGCGGACCCGGTCGCTGTTGCCCTCGTCGTCAACCACCCAGGCAGTGCCGGGTGCGGTCGGGGAGATCCGGTGGGCCGGGGCGGTCCGGGCCGCGCCGTCGCCGAGGACCATCGCGGTCTCCTGGTCCGACAGCAGACGTAGCGCCACTCGCTGGGTGAACAGGTTCCGCATCGTGACGACGTCCTTGCGCGGGTCCTGCACGAACGCGGCCACCACCACCCCGAGTGCGCGGCCCTTGGTCAGAAGCCGGGCCAGCAGGCGCGCGGCCTCCATACGGCTCTCCCGGTCGGCGTACGCGACGAGGTCAGCCAGCTCGTCGATGACCAGGACGTGCAGCGGGTCGCCCGGCCGCGGTGTGTGGGCGCGGACCTGACCGGCCATCGCCTGCCCGCGCCTCTCCGCGACGTCGAGCAGTGCCGCCAGGACGGCGAGGGCGTCGGGGCCGGTGTCGGCCACCGTGGCGAACAGGGCGCGACCCATCCGGAGCTCGACGCCGTGCTTCAGGTCGATGCCCCACAGCCGGACCGTGTCGGACGGCACCAGCGGCGCGAGCCCGGCGACCAGGCCCCACAGCACCGAGCCCTTCCCGGAACCTGAGCAGCCGGCGACGAGCGTGTGCCGCCCGGCGACGGTCAGCCCCCAGGTGCCGCCGACGTCCCGGCGTCCGAGCGGCAGCAGGTGGCCCGGCTCAGCCGAGGTCGGGGTGAGCGGGACTCTCCCGTCCCGTGGCCCCCGGAGCGCGTCGTGCATGACGAGCTCGACGAGGAGGGTCGAGGTCGAGCCCCGGTAGGCGGTGCACCGCCATGACAGGGCGTCCAGCGTCGCCGCCAAACCCGGCACGCCCGCTTCGAGCTGGTCCAGGGTCTGACCCGCCCGTGCCCGGACGACGAGGGTCACCGTCGAGCCTTCCGCACGGACCGACCGCAGCCGTGGGACCGCCTGTGCCGACCGCTGCCGGGAGCCGACCACCGAGCGGTCTCTCAGGAGGCGGGTCCAGCCGCACGCCTCCGCCAGACCCGTCCAGTTCCGTCGTACGTGCCGCCGCCACCGCCGACGCCGCGACGGCCCCGCCACGACCCGCTCGTACCCGGCCGGGAGGCACCAGGCCCACCCAGCAAGCGCCAACGGCACTGCGAGCCCCGTCGCGACCCACGCCATCAGCGACTCCCCGCGCACCCACGAGGCCACAGTCGCGAGCACGAGCCAGATCGCAACGATCCGGCGATGCCCGGTCAGCCAGAGCCACAGCCACCGGCCGAACCAGCCCAAGCGGCCAACGGCGCTCATCCCCGCTCGCCCCGCTCGTGCGTCTCACACGCCGCCAGGGCCCGGTCCACGCACGAGGCGGCGACGTCCAACCACCCGGCGACGCTTGCCATCGCCTCGGCGAAGCCCGGCACGTCCTCGCCCGCGTGACCCAGCCTGAGGATGTGCTCGGCCGCGTCCTCGGTCTTCGCGTGGACCCCCAGCAACTCCTCCGCCAACGCCTCATCCGTACCGACCCCGAACGAGCGGGCCAGCGCGTCGAGGTCCACGGAGGTCACGACGCGGCCTTCAAGGTCGAGCCGGGCGCGACCATCCCCTCCGCCCGGAACGACCATGCGAGACGGGGACGGGGCCCGGAGTCATCGATCCACGCCAGGGCCGTCAGCCCGACGAACTCGACCGGCGTCCAGGGCATGCCCGACTTGTTCTCCGGAGGCACCGGCTGCTGCTTCGCCGCGAACTTCACCGACAGCGCCGTCTCCTTCCGCGAGGCCTCCTCGTCCGCGTCCAGCACCGTCACCTGCCACAAGGGCAGGCCCGTGTCCTTGTCCACCTGCTGGGGACGTGACCCGTCCTCCCGCGGGGAAGCGTTGAAGTCGCCCACCGGCTCCACCGCCCCCTTCAAGAAGGCACCGGCCGGGAACACCTCGTGGTGCGCCACCTTCATTCGTCGCTGCATCGCCATGACTCGCTCCTCACTCCGGAAGTACTGGCTCAAGCCAGTGGATCTATTGGAGTGGCTTGAGCCAGTTCTGTCAAGAGGTGGCTTGCGCCAGTTGGCTAGGCTGTCATCATGGGAGTGACATCACGACACGTTCACGAGCCGGCCAGCCGGAGACTGGCGAACGAGCTGCGCGGACAGATCGGTCGCGGAGAGCTGGCACCCGGTGACCGCCTCCCGTCGGAGCGCGTCATGGCGGAGGAGCACGGAATCGCGCGCAACACGGCACGCGAAGCCGTCCGCCTACTCACCGACGAAGGCCTGGTGACGGCCGAACACGGACGCGGGGCATTCGTCCGCGCCCGGCCGCGCCTCATGCGCTTCGGGCAGCATCGCTACTCCCGCAAGGTGCGCGAGGAGACAGGGCTCTCCCCCTTCCATGCCGAGGTCATCGCCCAGGGCCTCACGCCAAACGCCACCCTCGACCGCATCGGCCGCGTTCAGCCACCCGCACACGTCGCCGAGCGCCTGGACGTCTCGCCTCGGACCAAGAGCGTCGTCGAGCGCGTCAACTGGTACTTCGTCGACGGTGAGCCCGTCCAGGTCGGCGCCACCTACATCCCCTGGGAAATCGCCAAGGGCACCGAACTCGCGACGGGCGACAACCTCGGGGCCGGCGACCTCTACGCGCGGTTCGAGGACCGGGGCTACGCCATCACCTACACGCGTGAAGAGGTCACCGCCCGCATGCCCACCCGAGACGAGGCGCGGGACCTCCGAATGCCCGGCGGCGTTCCGCTGCTCGTTGTGACCCACACCGGCTTGGACGAACAGCGGCGACCGTTCGAGCTCACCGAGTTCAAGATGCGCGCCGACTACTCAGGTCTGGACTACACGATGAAGGTGGACGACTGATGACTGCGACGATCCGGCCCCGAACCGACGAAGACTTGCCCGCTCTGGCCAAGGTGCTCGTCGAAGTGCACGCCACCGATGGCTACCCCGTCGAGGGCGTCGACGACCCCCTTGCCTGGCTCGACCTGCCGAACGCCATCGGAGCATGGACGGCCGAAGTTAACAGAACGCCAGTTGGGCACGTCTCCCTTACGGAGCCAGGGCCTGGAGACGAGGCGCCGCGACTGTTCGCCCGCCGCTTCGGCGCGGTCCCCACAGCCGTTCTTGGCCGCCTCTTCATCGCACCACCCGCTCGCGGCCAAGGACTCGCCCAAGCGCTCGTAGCAACAGCGAGTGAAGCGGCACGAAGGATCGGTCGCCGGGCAGTCCTGGACGTCATGCGGAAAGATCAAGCCGCCGTAGGCCTCTACGTCCGCCTGGGATGGACGCCGCTAGGGGAAGTGGCGCACCACGTCAACGAACACCGCGCAGAACCTGCCATCGCTATGGTGGGCCCGCCAACAGACTGCTAGTCGTCGGGCCACTGCCGACGTCGGCGCAAAGCAACCAAGGAGGGAAGTTGCTTGACGAGATCCTCGCCGGCTTCCTGGCGAACGTAGGCTCTGCAATGCTCGTTAGTGTCGTACGGACGGTAGCCAACCCTTCGTTTGACGATGCGCAGGCCCGCAGCGCGGCCCACCAAGTGCTGCAAGGCCGCGAAGACAAGGTATTGCTCACCGACGACCAGTTGCAGGACATCCTGAACTTCCTGCGCACCACGGACGCCATTCATTTACCTTGCCTGGCGACGTTGTTGTCCCCGCTCTCAAGATCGGAATCCAAGGCACTGGATGGCCACTTGAGAGATGACTTCACGCGCCGTGCCGTTGCGTACAGCGTGGCCAGTGAACGCGAAGATTGGTCAGATAGCACGCCCGTCGTCTGGGACCTATTGCGAAATTATGCCGACCAACTACTACCGAGCGAGCAAGTCGTCACTTCCTTCCTCGGATCCGATTACCACGCGCTACTGGCCTCGCCTTCCTACTCCGTCTTGGACGATTATTCAGCGGCGCTTCCCCCAGCGCTCTCTGAATTGCTAGAAGTCGTGAGGGACGTTCAACGACTAGAGCGCGCCCGGTTGGCAACGGCCGACATCTCAACGGCAAGTGCCGACATGTTCAGCGATGTCGTCACGCAACAGCTGTACGAGGATTCCCGCTACTCTCTTGATCAGCTCTTCGTCGACCGCACCCTGTCGGACTATCAAGATGAATCTCAATCGCTGAAGTTTGTCGCGCCGGACGATCTTCCTCATAGAGCCGTGATCATCGGGGATCCCGGCGTGGGGAAGAGCACGCTTCTCCGTCGCCTTACGCATCAGACCGCGACGGGCCACCGCCGAGTCGCCCCGATCTTCGTCCGAGTGCGAGAAGTCCCAGTCGATGCGGCACCGCTCACGCATCTCATCGTTGAACAACTCAAGACAACGTTGGCAATTCCTCTGACGGAAGACGCCCTGCTGGACTGTTTGACCATCGGGAAAGCGGCTCTGATCTTCGATGGAATTGACGAGATCACGGATCTCACCCATAGGCGGGACTTTATCCGGCGGATTGAAGCGCTAGCCAGACGCTATCCTTTGTGCAAGGTTGTGATCTCGAGCAGGCGCATAGGGTATCCACGAGCAAAGTTCAATGACGACTATCGAGTTTATCTACTCAATCAGTACTCCGACGCGCAAGTCGTCGAATATACGCGCAGGTGGTTCTCGCTAACCGGGAGGCCCATCGATGAAGTCGACGATTTCCTGGCGGAATCGCGAACGATTGAGGATGTGCGCCGCAACCCGTTGATGCTGTCCCTTCTTTGTACTCTTCATCGAGCGAAGGGCTACATACCCCAGAATCGGCGGAGCGTCTACTCTGATTGCGCCGACCTACTCTTTCGACGCTGGGACGCTATGCGACACGTGGCGCAGCCTTTCGACCATCGCCAGTACGGCGAACGACTTATGCAAGAGCTTGCGTACTTCTACTACACCACACCGTCAACACGGGGTGCGCTTGACGAACGTCAGCTGGCCAAAGTCATATGCAGCTTCCTTACGGACACCGCCGGGATCGATCCTGAGTCCGCTGCGACTCGCGCAAGCGACTTCCTTGAGTTTTGCGCGGACCGCGCGTGGCTCCTCAGCGCCCGCGGATATTCAACCAATGATCTACGACTGTTCGGGTTCACGCACAGCACATTCCTGGAATTCTTTTCCGCGGAGGCTATGATCCGCAAGAGTGGCTCCAAGGATGCCGCCGTCCAAAAGATCATGGAAGCATACGCACGAAACCCTAGCTCTCTTATCGCGGAACTAATGGTTCAAGCGGCCGAGGATAAGTATGAGGGTGCCGCAGAGACACTCGTTTCTCGGCTTATCGGCTCGCGTGTGCAGCCCGTCGCGGGCGAAGCTGGGTCATTGAGCCTTTGTCTGCGAGTTGCGAACGCAACACCCCTTCGCGCCAAGACTATGGATTGGGTTCTCGATCGTCTATTCGGAACATGGCGCGATGGTGATCCAAATCTTGCACACTCTGAAATGCTTGCCCTTCTCGAGCTATACCGAGATCCGATGGCTAGGGTACTAGTGCGGCTGGGGATCGGCGAGGACGAAGGCCACGCCACTGATGCGCTGATTGAATTCTCGCGGCGGTATGCCAGGCTGTACTTGATAAGCGAATCATCCGTATTCGATTCTACCTGGCTCCCAACTGTTGAAGAGTGCCTTGTCTCAGATTCCCGGACTTGGTCAGATTCGGCAGTTGCTCAGTTCCTCTCCCTTCGAGATGCAGGCCAGTTCCAGATATTTCTCCAGGCGACATCTCCACAACTAAGGCTTGCAAACCGCATTTTCGGAACCTGCGTGCCTGGACTTCCCCTGATGGCACTGCATAGCGTTGCCACTGGCGCTCCAATTCCGCATGCTGGCGATGTGCTTCAGTGGACGAGTGAGCGCGTGATACCGCGCATGCAGGTAACGGATGAGATTGCTCGCACGATTATGTATTCAGTTGAGGAACTGTCTCGCGATTGGCACAAGTTTCGTGAATTCGCTTGGAGTTCTGCTAGGCCCAAGCATGTGCGCGACGTGATGCTGTGGCTTCAATGCCTTCTCATCGAAAGCTCGTTGGACGACACTATTACGTTTGCGTTGCGCGACGATCCGGACATACCGGTTCGGACGCTCAAGACAGTTAGTTTCCACCGGACAAGCCGAGGACCCCGAAACAGAGACGAGCCAACCCCTCAGGTCGAAGTCGTTGTCCCCGGAGCGCCCACTTGGTTCACAATGTGGCTCAGAGGCGACTACCGCATCGTCCCATCCAGCCGGTCTGCAGACACTAGCAAGGGATTCTTTAATAAGGCGGTCGTGAGCGCCGCCAGGCCGCCAGAACGCTCCATATAATTTGGCACTCCTAGCATGCCTGTGAGGACTTTCCTTACTGACTCAAGGCGCGCCTCCGGCGCGCAGAAGCGCGGGGGGCCCCGCGACAGGGACCCCCGCGCTCCGGGCGCTGCGCGCCCTCCGCGCACCCCCGTCGCACCCCGCGCCCAACCTTACGGCAAGTGCTTCCCCTCAGCGGCCGGCCGGAACTGGGCTTCAGCCTCCGCCATCCGCACGCATACGGTCGACGGCCTGGCGGCGCAGCCTTTCCAGCTCTACGACCGCGCCGTGCGCTCGACGACCGATGATCGGGGAAGCCCCTCGCGGCCACGAGAACGCCGAAACACGGACTTCTCGAAGATCGCCCAAGCGCATCGACATGCCGCCGTCGAAGACGAACCGATCTACCTCGTCCCAGGGGATGCGATACCGCTGCACGAAGTTGACGACCAGCACGTACTCACTCATAGCGATCACTCGCAAGAACCAGAACCGAACGATCACGACGAGGACTACGGCGGCGCCGAACGATCCAACCGATCTCTGCCCTGTCGACAGGCGGGCCTCGAACGCCGTCGAAGCCAGAACCACCACCACGAACAGGAGAGGGGCCGCACACACCAGCCGCTGCACGCGCGACAAGCGGAAGACGTTCGCCACGAATACATGATGACCCATCAACCGCCGCCGACCCTGCGCTCCACTCTCCGCCAGCCTCCGGGCCGCCTCAAGGGCGCTACGCGTCGCTGCGCGATGACCTCCGGCCACCCTTGACCCGACCACTCCGGCTGGCTCCCCTGCTCCGCTACGGATCGGTGGCTCTCCCTGCCCGCGTGCCCAATCGTGCCCAATCACCCTCCAGAACGCACCAATCAGGCACCACCAAAGCCACTGCAGCCGTGCGTGATCGCAGCCCGGAAGGACCCGTCCGCTCGCTTCCCAAGCTGGACACGCGGGTTCGATTCCCGTCATCGGCTCTGAACGAAGGAACCCCCGACACGCTTTTCGTCGGGGGTTCCTTCGTTCAGACACGGAAGCACGACGGGAATCGGGACGATCCCCTCGCGAGCGAAGCGAGCCCCCCGTGAGGGATCCCGTCATCGGCTCTGAACGACGAAGGACCGGACACGCTTTTCCGTCCGGTCCTTCGTCGTTCACTGGTGAGGTGAGCCGGGAATCGGCGGGTCCCACGCGCGCCGCGGTAAGAGTCCCGCGGAGTGGTGGGCTTTGAGGTCATCTCGATGCCGACCGGTCAGCCCTGGTTGAGGGCGACGGGGTCATCATGCTCGGTGGTGCCGATCTTGGCCATGGATTCTTCGGAGAGGTAGCGGCGTTCGTCGGTGGCCCACTCGTCGTGGGTGTCGGCCAGGACGGCTCCGATGAGGCGGATGACGGCGGCTTCGTTGGGGAAGATGCCCACGACGCGGGAGCGGCGCTTGATCTCCTTGTTCAGCCGCTCCAGGGGGTTGGTGGACCAGATCTTGCGCCAGTGCTCCCGGGGGAACCCGGCGAAGGCGAGGACCTCGGTCTTGGCGTCGTCCATCAACGGCCCGACCTTGGGGTAGCGGGCGGCCAGCTCGTCGCGGACCTTGTCCCACTGCTTGGCCATCGGGGCGAGACGGGGTTGGGCGAAGATCGTGCGGAACACCGCGGCGACCATCTCCCGCTCGCCCTTGGACACGTGCGCCAGGACGTTGCGGATGAAGTGCACCCGGCACCGTTGGTGCGCCGCGCCCTGCAGGGCCCGACCGATCGCGGCGGTCAGGCCGGCGTGCTGGTCGGAGATCACCAGGCGCACCCCGGACAGGCCGCGCTTCTTCAGCCCGGTCAGGAACGCCCGCCAGAACACCTCGTCCTCGCTGTCGCCGACGTCCAGACCCAGGATCTCCCGGCGACCCTCACTGGTGACGCCGGTGGCAACCACGACCGCCTTGGACACGACCATGGCCTGCTCGGTGCGCACGTGCAGGTAGGTCGCGTCGAGGTACACGTACGGGAACTCGAGATGGTCCAGGCGTCGGGTGCGGAACGCCCCGACGGTCTCGGCGAGGCCGGCACAGATCCGGGAGACCTCGGACTTGGAGATGCCCGACCCGCCGAGGGCGACCACCAGGTCATCGACGGAGCGGGTGGACACGCCGTGGACGTAGGCCTCCATCACCACCGCGTACAGCGCTTGGTCCACCCGCCGACGCGGCTCCAGGATGCTGGGGAAGAAGCTCCCGGCGCGCAGCTTCGGGATCGCCAGCTGGATGTCCCCGGCGTGCGTGGTGAGCAGCCGCGGCCGGGTGCCGTTGCGTTCGGTCGCGCGGGTCTCGGTGCGTTCGTAGCGGCCGGCTCCGACCGCGGCCGTGGCTTCGGTCTCGATCAGCTCCTGCATCGCGACCCGGACGCATTCTCGGATGAAGTCGGTGCCCTCGCCGGTGCGGAACACCTCGAACAGCTCGGACACGGCAGACTGGGGCAAGGCCATCGGTGAGGTCTCCTTCGATGCGTGCTTGGCGGTACACATCGAGAATCTCGCCGGTGGCCCCCTCTATTCAGGACGCCGCGCCGTCACCCAAACCCCACCACTCCACGGGGCGCTGTCGCGCCGCGTGGGAGGACCCGCACGCGAGCGCAGCGAGCCCCCCTGGGACGGATCCCGTCATCGGCTCTGAACGAAGGAACCCCCGACACGCTTTTCGTCGGGGGTTCCTTCGTTCAGACACGGAAGCACGACGGGAATCGGGACGATCCCCTCGCGAGCGAAGCGAGCCCCCCGTGAGGGATCCCGTCATCGGCCCTTCGGGTCGTGGGCAGGTCCACGCCGGCAACCGTGCCAGCACCTCGGCGTCAGGACCTCGAGCGCAACGCATTCCTGTGGAACCACTCAAGCCGACGCCGTCGGGTTCCCGTGTCCTCCGCACGCCGACCGCAGCACGGAGGTAGCCTCCTGGCACCGTCGGTTGGCAGGGGCCCTCGGCCCCGTGCCCGTACCCCGAGAAGGTCCCACCATGACCCTCCACCGCCGACCCGCGACGGTCCTCCTCTCCCTCCTGACGGCCATGGCGCTGACGGTGCTGCTGGGCCAGCCCGGCGCCTCCGCCCGGCCCCTGCCGGGGACCCGTCCCCCCGAGCCGTACGTGTGGGGACCGAACGTCGCGGACCAGCGGATGGTGGCGATGCTGACCGCCCGGGCCGCGAGCTCGACCTTCGGCGCGGGATTCAGCGGTGTGGTCATCGACGCGGGAACCAACAAGGTCCTCTGGGGGCGCAATGCCTCCACCGCGCTCATGCCGGCCTCGAACACCAAGCTCGTCACCGCCCAGAACGCGCTGTCGGCCCTCGGCCCCGACACCCGGTACACCACCACGGTGCAGCAGGGTGCGACACCGGACGTCGTCGTCGTCCACGGGGTCGGCGACCCGACCCTGTCGAGTGCGATGCTCGACTCGATGGCCGCCAGCACCGCCGCGGCCCTGCGGAGCAGCGGCCAGCCGAGGGCCCAGATCTACATCGACGACAGCGTGTTCCCGGCACCCACGCTGGCCGGAGGCTGGCTCAGCAGCTACGTGCCCTCCTCCTTCACCCCGCTGCGCGGACTGGTCCGGGACCAGCGGGACGTCGCCGACACCTCCGCCGACGTGGGCGTCTACTTCGCGACCCGGCTGCAGGCCCAGGGCATCACCTCCCACTACCGCGGCAGGACCCAGGTCGCCGCGACGGCCCCCGTGATCGCGTCAGCGGCCGGCTCCCCGGTCTCGACGATGGTTCAGCGGATGCTCATCAGCAGCGACAACGAGATCGCGGAGGCCCTGGGCCGGCTGGTCGCCCTGAAGCTGGGCTACGCCGCGACCTGGAGCGGCGGACGAGTGGGCCAGCACGTGCAGATGACCCGCTCGGGGCTGGCGATGACCACGCTGTACGACAGCTCCGGCCTCTCGCGCGCCGACCGGATGAGCGCGGTGCAGCTGGCCCGCATCGTCGACGCCGCCGTCGACCCCGCCCGACCCCAGCTGGCCGCGATCACCGGGCCGTGGGCGCTCCCCACATCGGGGCGGACCGGGACGCTCTCCGCGTCGTCCGGCCGCTTCACCACCGCCCCGTCGAGCTGCGCCGCGGGGCTCGTCCGCGCCAAGACCGGCACCCTCTCCGACGTCGTCGCGCTCTCCGGGTACACGGTGGGAGCCGATGGACGCACCAAGGTGTTCTCCTTCCTCGTCAACGGCAAGCGCTCGAGCCTGGCGCTGCAGCGGGCGGTCGACGGCCTGGCCGCAACGATCACCGGCTGCTGGTGACGGGGTCGCCTGCCGTCGGGGACCGCCGCGACATCGGTGAGGCAGGCCCGCCGCACCGGCTGCGCTGGTGGGGCGCGACGACCGTGACGCGCCGGAACGACGCGAACCCGCGTCCGTCGCGCCAGCTCGACGGGGCGCAGCCGTCCGGGGCCTAGGCTCGCGGCATGGCGCAGGTCCTCCTCGTCGCGGCGACAGTCTCGGCCGGACTGCTCGCCGGCGTCTACCTGCTCTACGCGCACACCGTGATGCCCGCCGTTCGCGACCTGCCCGACGACGTCGCCGTCACCACCTTCGCCGCGCTCGACCGCCGCATCGTCAACCCGTGGTTCATGGCCACGGCCTTCGTCGGGGCTCCGCTGCTCGCGGCAGCAGCCCTCCTCGCCGCCTCGCCGACCCAGCGCCCCTGGGTCGGCGCCGCCCTCGTGCTGCACCTCGTCGGGACGGTCGTGACCGTCCGGGTCCACCTGCCGCGCAACGACGCACTCAAGGCCGCCGCCGCAGCCGGCGACGACGCGGCCGCCGCGCGCCCACTGCTCGACGAACCGACCTGGGTGCGCTGGAACCTCGTCCGCGTCGTCGTGTCGGTGGCCGCCACGGCCCTGATCGCAACGGCGCTGGCCCGCGGCTGAGCCCTGGCCCCCGGGGTCGTGTGCCGAGGTGGTCGCCGGGACGACCACCTGAGCACACGACGCCACCGCGGCAGCGACTCAGCTGCTCGGGACGACCCAGCCGATGACGGTGACGACGCCGATGACGGCGCACACGACGAACAGGGCGGCGAGGATCCAGCCGATGACCTGGGCGCCGTCGACTCCGCCGCCCTCCGCGTCGTCCCCGTCCTCGGGACGCGCGACGAGCTCACCGTGCCGCACGAGGGGCTCGTCCGGCGCGTCGAGCCGCGGCTCCGCGACGAGCGCCTTCGCGTGCAGCGCCTCGATCCGGGCGGCCCGCGGCTCCGCGCGCACCGGCTGGGGCAGCGAGCGCCACATCACGGCGAAGTCGTCCCCGGACTGCTCGCGCCACGCCGCGACCGCCTCGTCGGCCTCCGGACCCTTCGCACCGGCGGCGAACCACATCGCCCCGGCCCGCGGCAGGTCACCCATCCCGTGGAGCACGTGACCGAGGAGGGTGAGCGCCTCGGCGTCCTCGGCGGTCTCGACGTGCGCCGCGAGCAGGTCGCGCGCCTTCCACGAGCGCCCGGCGTCGACGTGGGCACGGGCCTCGGCGAGGACGTCGTCGGCGCTCACGCGGCCACCTCCACCGGACCGGCCGCCGCCGACCCCACGACGACCTTGTGGACGACGACCCCGGCCGCGACGATCCCCACCCCGAGGACCGCCCAGGCGATCGAGGGCGCGAGGAGGGCGACGAGGACGCAGCCGCCGGCCACGAGGAGCCCCGGCGCGAGCGACGCGAGCCCGCCGCCGTCGGCGAGCGCGTGCAGGGCGGACAGCGCGAGCATCGCCACCACCACCGACACCGCCAGGGCGAGCGCGATGCCCCGGGGCGACGCCTCGGACGACCCCGCCACGACGTCGACGGCGGCCGCCAGCGCGGACCCCACCGCCGCGATCGAGGCGAACACGAGGTAGTGCCCGTAGCCGAAGACCCACACCATCCGCTCCCGCTCGACCAGCTCGGCGTTCTCGCGGGCGAAGTAGCCCCACCACAGCGAGAACACGACGAGGAGCCCGCCGACGATGAGCGGCACCATCCCCCACGTGACACCGGCGGTGGCGGAGGTCTCGAACGGCGCCGTGTGCCCCCCACCGCCCTCGCTGCCGGCACCCGCGGCGATGACGCCCTGGACGGCGGCCACGGCGGCGAGGATGACCTCACCGAGGACGATGATCGTCATGAGGCCGTAGCGCTCGGCGATGTGGTGCGGGTGGAACGGCGTGTAGCCGCTGCGACCCTCGGCGAGCAGGGGCACGGCGAGCTCGGCGCCCACGAGGAGCACGAAGGTCGCGACGAGCCATCCCTCGGGCGCCCAGAGCCGGGCGATCCACAGCACCTGGACGGCCGCGATGCCGCCGGCGTAGGTCAGGGCCGTCAACCGCCCCTCCGGGTGCCCCGCTGCGGCCCGCAGCCACATCGCGACCATCCCGAACCGCATGACGGCGTAGCCCGCGACGACGACTCCCGAGTTGCCGCTGTCGAAGAGCTGGGGCACCCCGGCCGCGAGGACCAGCGCCCCGCTCATGATGACGAAGGTGAGCAGCCGGAACCCGACGTCGTCGTTGTCGTACGCCGAGGCGAACCACGTGTAGTTCATCCACGCCCACCAGATGGCGAACCAGGTGAGGACGTACCCGAGCACGGTGCCGTAGTGCCCGGCGGACAGCCCGTGGTGCAGCTGGGCGGCGTTGCTCGCGACGGCGACGACGAAGACGAGGTCGAAGAGGAGCTCGAGCGGCGTCGAGACGCGTCCGTCCTCGTGCGGGTCGCGCGCGGTGACGGCGCGTCGCAGCGGGACCGGGACGATGCTCACCTCCCCGAGTATGCCGCCGCCCGGCGCGAGCGGCCCGGCACGGCGCACCACCTGCGGGAAGACCCGACCGGTTGCGTGTGTTACCCATGAGTAGCACACTGGTGAGCAAGCGCTCACTTTGCGACGTCTCCGGGAGGACCACCATGGGCCACTACAAGAGCAACCTGCGCGACATCGAGTTCACCCTCTTCGAGGTGCTCGGTCGCGGGGACGTGCTGGGCACCGGCCCGTACGCCGAGCTCGACGCCGACACCGCCCGCGAGATGCTCAAGGAGGTCTCCCGGCTCGCCGAGCACGAGATCGCCGAGTCCTTCGCCGACGCCGACCGCCACCCGCCGGTCTACGACCCCCAGACCCAGGCCGTCACCATGCCCGAGTCGTTCGCGAAGTCCTTCGCGGCCTACCGCGACAGCGGCTTCTGGAACATCGACCTGCCCGCCGAGCTCGACGGCACCGTGGCCCCGCCGAGCCTGCGCTGGGCGGTCAACGAGATGCTCCTCGGCGCCAACCCGGCCCTCGCGATGTTCGCGGCGTCCTACTCCTTCGCCAAGCTGCTCCACGTCCTCGGCACCCCGGAGCAGAAGCAGCTCGCGAAGTGGATCGTCGAGAAGGGCTGGCACTGCACGATGGTGCTCACCGAGCCCGACGCCGGCTCGGACGTCGGCGCCGGCCGCACCAAGGCCGTGCAGAACGACGACGGCACCTGGACCATCACCGGCGTGAAGCGGTTCATCACGAGCGCCGAGTCCGACATGGTCGACAACGTCGTCCACTTCGTCCTCGCCCGCCCCGAGGGCGCCGGCCCGGGCACGAAGGGCCTCTCCCTCTTCATCCTGCCGAAGTACCACGTCGACCTCGAGACCGGTGAGCTCGGCGAGCGCAACGGCGTCTACGTGACCAACGTCGAGAAGAAGATGGGCCTCAAGGTCTCCCCCACCTGCGAGCTCACCTTCGGCGGCGACGCCCCGGCCACCGGGACCCTCCTCGGCGAGGTGCACGACGGCATCGCGCAGATGTTCCACGTCATCGAGAACGCCCGGATGATGGTGGGCACGAAGGCGATCGCCACGCTGTCGAGCGGCTACCTCAACGCGCTCGAGTACGCGAAGGAGCGCGTGCAGGGCGCCGACCTGACCCAGATGACCGACAAGACCGCGCCGCGGGTCACCATCACCCACCACCCCGACGTGCGCCGCTCGCTGATGCTCCAGAAGGCGTACGCCGAGGGCCTGCGCGCGCTCGTCCTCTACACCGCGAGCCAGCAGGACGTCGTCGACCAGCACGTGCTGACCACCGGCGAGGAGACCTTCGAGAAGGGCTCGCCCGCCGACGTCGCCAACCGGGTCAACGACCTGCTGCTGCCGATCGTCAAGGGCCTCGGGTCGGAGCGCGCCTGGGTGCTGCTCGGCACCGAGTCGCTGCAGACCTTCGGCGGCTCCGGCTTCCTCCAGGACTACCCGGTCGAGCAGTACGTCCGCGACGCGAAGATCGACACGCTCTACGAGGGCACGACGGCCATCCAGGGCATGGACTTCTTCTTCCGCAAGATCGTCCGCGACAAGGGCCAGGCCCTGACCCACCTCGCCACCCAGATGCAGGAGTTCGCCAAGGACCTCGGCGCGCACGGCGGCCGCATCGACCGCGAGCGCGAGCTGCTCGGCCGGGGCGTCGAGGACGTGCAGGGCATCCTCGGCTACATGGTCGGCGAGCTGATGAAGTCCGACCCGCGCCAGGGCGGCGAGCTGCCGAACCTCTACAAGGTCGGCCAGAACACCTCGCGGCTGCTGCTCGGCGCCGGCGACCTCGTCGTCGGCTGGCTGCTGCTGCGCCAGGCCGCCGTCGCGCTCGAGAAGCTCGAGGCCGGCGCCGAGGGCCGGGACAAGGACTTCTACGAGGGCAAGGTCGCGGCGGCACAGTTCTACGCCCGGCAGGTCCTCCCGCGGCTGACCGCCGAGCGGGCGATGGCCGAGGCCACCGACAACGACCTCATGGACGTCCCCGAGTCGGCCTTCTGAGGCCTCGCCTCCTGCGGCCCCCTCGACCCCGGGCCCGGCGCGTTGCCCGGAGCACGCGCCGAGCCCGGACCCACGACGACGGCCCGCCCTCTCTCGGGAGGGCGGGCCGTCGGTCGTCGTGCGGGGGGTCGGTCAGTGCGGGTCGATGTCCGTGCGGTCGACGCGCGTGCCGGTGGCCGGGTCGACGTGGCTCTCGCGGGTCGTCGTCACCCGCCCGGTGCGGCGGCTGCCGGCACCCCCCCGCCTCCGCGGGCGGCAGCCTCCG
>NZ_DAOLAC010000012.1:55675-90229 GCF_035325325.1 Phycicoccus sp.
AAGGACAGGATGATGGCGACCCCCCCGCCGATCATCAAGATGAGACCGATCGTCGCGAGGCTGATGCCCCCGATGGATGCCGTGACGGCGAAGTAGAGGATCGCTCCGAGCACGAGCAGGAAGATGCCGAGTCCGATGTACATGGGGTCTCCTCGAGGGTCGGGGTCGGCTGACCTGGCGCACCGCACCCTACCTGCGCGGACACCTCGTGTTTAACGTTTGTGCAGGGAAGTTCGCGCCGGCGTGGTCAGGAGCCCCCGCCGCCCATCCCCGGACCGCTCTGCCGGGCAGTGCGTGCAGCGGCCGCCTCGGCGCCGTAGGGCGCGTCGCCGGTGTAGTCACCGCTCGACCCGCTGCCGCGACGCCGCCGGTCGAGCAGCACCCCCAGCACCACGACGACGGCGAGCAGCGCGATGATCCACCACATCTCGGTCCTCCCTCCCGGGCCGTGCTCACGACCCGTCCGGTCAGGGTGTCAGACCTGCCGGTCGGCGTCCACGGTTCCGGGTCAGACGAACGAGCCGGGGTTGAGGATGCCGTCCGGGTCGAGGGCGGCCTTGACCCGCCGGTTGAGGGCCATCACCTCGGGCCCGAGCTGGTCCTCGAGGCAGGATGCCTTGAGCCGGCCGACCCCGTGCTCGCCGGTGATCGTCCCGCCGAGGTCGATCGCCGCGTGCATGATGTCGTCGAAGGCGAGCCGGGCCCGCCGCTCGGAGTCGGGGTCGGCGGCGTCGTAGACGATCGCCGGATGGGTGTTGCCGTCACCGGCGTGCGCGACCACCGGGATCTCGACGCCGTGCCGCTGGGCGATGGCCTCGACCTCGGCGAGCAGCGCCGGCAGCTGCGGGACCGGGACGCCCACGTCCTCCGGCAGGACGGCGCCGCGCGGCTCGAGGGCGGTGAAGTGCACCCGCCGGGCCTGGACGAACATCTCGGCCTCGTCGGGGTCGTCGGTGGCGACGACCTCCTTGGCGCCGCTCACCTCGCACGCCGCGACGATCGCCTCGACCTCCTCCGCGCGCGACGGCCCCGGCGCATCCGACTGGACGAGCAGGAGCGCGCCGGCGTCGCGGTCGAGGCCCATCGGCCGGAAGTCCTCGACGGCGTTGATCGACGCGCGGTCCATCAGCTCGACCATCGACGCGCGGACGGTGCGCCCCAGCTCGACGACGGCGGCGGCGGCGTCGGCGACGCTCGGGAAGAGCGCGACGACGGTGGAGCGCGGTGCCTGGGCCGGGACGAGCCGCAGGACCGCCCGGGTGACGATGCCGAGGGTGCCCTCGGAGCCGACGAAGAGCTTGAGGAGCGAGAGGCCGGCGACGTCCTTGACGCGCTTGCCGCCGAGGGTGACGAGGGTGCCGTCGGCGAGGACGACGTCGAGGCCGAGGACGTAGTCGGTCGTCACGCCGTACTTGACGCAGCAGAGCCCGCCGGCGTTGGTCGCGATGTTGCCGCCGATCGAGCAGATCTCGAACGAGCTCGGGTCCGGTGGGTACCAGAGGCCTTCTGCCGCAGCCGCGTTCTTCACCTCGACGTTGAGGGCGCCGGGCTCGACGACGGCGACGCGGGCGGCGGAGTCGATCTCGACGGCGCGCATCCGCTCGAGGCTGAGGACCACCGTGCCGTCGACGCCCATCGACCCACCGGAGAGGGAGGTGCCGGCGCCGCGAGGGACGACGCCGATGTGATGGCGGGTGGCCCAGCGCAGCGTCGCCTGGACCTGGCTGGCGTCCTCGGCGCGGACGGCGGCGAGCGGCGTGCCGGCGCTCGCGTCGTGGGTCCAGTCGTGCCGGTACTTCTCGAGGGCGGCGGGGTCGGTGGTGACGACTCCCTGCGGGAGGGCCTCGGCGAGCTCGGCGACGGCGGCTGCGGCGTCCATCCCCCCAGCCTCTCAGAGTCGTGTGCCCGGGTGGTCGCCGGGACGACCGGGCGAGCACACGACCCGGCCCCTGTGGAGAACCGCGCGGCCGGCCGGGCCTGATGCGCCACTCTTCGGCGCATGCAGACGACGTGGCAGGAGGCCGCCCGGCGCCAGTGCGGGGTGCTCTCCGAACGCCGGCTGCGCGAGCTGCGGGTGACTCGCAAGTTCGTCCGCAACCAGGTCCGCGCCGGGCGATGGGTCGAGCGCACCCACTCGGTGTACACGACGACCACCGGGCCGCTCTCCCGCGAGCAACGGCTCTGGGTCGCCGTCGAGCACGCCGGGCCCGAGGCGCTGCTCGGTGGGCTGACCGCCGCCGGCCTCCACGGCCTGCGCCACTGGGAGCGCGACGCGGTCACCGTCCTCGTCCCCGCTCAGCTGTCGTTCGACCCCGTCGACGGGGTGCACTTCGTCCGGACCCGTCGCGACCTCGCGGCGATGAGGCATCCGCGGCTCGACCCACCGACCGCGCGGGTCGAGCCCGCGGTCCTCCTCTTCGCGGCGGCCGAGCGGTCGGAGCGGACGGCTCTCGGTGCGGTGACGGCCTGCATCCAGCAACGCCTGACGACGGCGGAGCTGATGCTCGAGTGGACCCGGCGGCTGCGTCCACTGCGGCGCGCTGCTCGGCTGCGCGCGCTCCTGGCCGACGTCGCGGGCGGTTCGCAGTCACTGGCGGAGGTCGACGTCGTGCGGATGTGCCGCACCTGGGGCATCGCCCGCCCGCGCCGCCAGGTGCGTCGCCGGGACCGCTCGGGCCGGCTGCGCTGGACGGACTGCGAGTGGGACCTGCCGGACGGCCGCGTGCTCGTCCTCGAGATCGACGGCGCGTTCCACCTCGACGTGGAGAGCTGGGCCGAGGACATCCGGCGCCAGCGGGGGCTCACGACGGACCGGCGGGTGGTCGTCCGGTGCACCGCGCAGGAGGCGCGGTTCGAGCAGCCGGACCTGGTGCGCGACCTGTTCGCGCTCGGCGTGCCGCGCGCCGCCTGAGTCGTGTGCCCAGGTGGCTGCCCGGGCAGCCACCGGAGCACACGACCCTGGCGGGGCGGGCGGGGCTCAGAGGCGGCGGTCGGCGAGGACGGGGAAGGACTCGCGGTAGGCGGTCGTCGCGTCGAGGTCGACGTCGACCGACAGCACGGCGCCGTCGGCGTGCGCGACCTCGGCGAGCACCTCGCCGGTGGCCGCGACGACCTGGCTGTGCCCGCCCATCGGCACGCCGGCGTGCGTGCCGCCGGTGTTGCACTGGACGACGACGCACTGGTCCTCGAGGGCCCGCGCCCGGCCGAGCAGCGTCCAGTGCCCGACCCGGGCCAGCGGCCAGGCGGCCGGGACGACGAGCAGCCGCGCCCCGGCCTCCTGCTGATGGCGGTAGAGCTCGGGGAAGCGCAGGTCGTAGCAGGTCGACAGCCCGGTGGCGACCGTGCCGCCGGCGCCGTCCGGCAGGTCGAGGACGACGACGTCCTCGCCGGCCTCCATGAGCTTCGGCTCGCCGCTGCCGAACCCGAAGCGGTGGATCTTGCGGTAGACGGCCAGCCGCTCGCCGGTGGCCGAGAACACCAGCGAGGTGTTGGCCAGGGTGTTGCCGTCGGCACCCGGACCGGGCAGCCGCTCGACGAACGAGCCGGCGTGCAGCGTCACCCCGGCGGCGCGCGCCGCCTCGGCCATCGCGGCCGCCCACGGGCCGTCGAGCGGCTCGGCCTCGGCCTCCCAGCGGCGGTAGTCGAAGCCGGTCGGCGCCCAGAGCTCGGGTAGGACGACGAGGTCGTGCCCGGCCTGCTCGGCGACGGCGGCGGCGGCCCGCTCGACGCGCGCGGCGGACGGCTCGTCGTCCCCGTAGGACAGCTGGATCACCGCGATGCGCATGCGTCCATCCTCGCGCACCCCGTCGGCCGGGCACGACCCGACACCGTCGGGCATCGCTCCTCAGCGGGGGTCGAGATGCTCGGCCTCCTCGCGCAGCCGCGCGAGCCGGGCGTTGTAGGCGGCAAGCTCCGCATCGCCGTCACGGTCGGCCTGGCGGTCCAGGCGCACCGTCTCGCGCGACTCGCTCCGGAACCACTGCACCGCGACGATGACCGCCAGCGTCAGGGTCGGCGCCTCGCCGATCCCCCACGCGATCTCGCCCGCCGTGTGCTGGTCGAGCAGCGGGTCCGGCCCCCACGGCAGGTTGATCGCCGTGAAGAAGTCCGGGGCCAGCAGGTCGGTGCTGCCGGTCAGCGCGACGCCGAAGAACGCGTGGAAGGACACCGTCGCGAAGAGGATGACGAGCAGCATGAGCGGCGACCAGCGAGGCACCCCGGGGTCGATGCCGATCATCACCCAGACGAACAGGTACCCGGTGAGGAGGAAGTGGGCCATCATCAGCAGGTGGCCCGTGTGGGTCGTCAGGGCGAGGTCGAACAGGCCCGTGTAGTAGAACGCCGCGAGGCTGAAGAAGAAGAACGCGGCGGCGACGACCGGGTTCGCGAGCACCCGCAGCGCCCGGGAGTGCACGACCTGGAGCAGCAGCTCGCGCGGCCCCCACGTCTTGTCGCGACGCGACGGGAGCGCGCGGAGCGCGAGCGTCACCGGCGCGGCCGGGACGAGGAAGAGCGGCACGATCATCGCGACCGCCATGTGCATGACCATGTGCGACGAGAAGAGCACCCGCCCCCAGATGCCCGGCGCCCCGCACGTCGCCCACGCGAAGATGCCCCAGCCGACGAGCCACGACACGAGCCGCAGCGCCGGCCACGCGTCCCCGCGGCGGCGGAGGCGGACGTAGCCGGCCACGTAGAGGCCGACCGCGAGCGCGGTGACGGTGACGAAGAGCCAGTCGAGGCGCCAGGCGAGGAACCAGTCCGCGCCGGTGAGCGGGCCGGGGTCGGGGTAGCCGGTGAGCTCGATGGCGATGCCCGGGTCGGGCAGGGCGTCCGGGACGGGCGGGAGGCTGCGGGAGAGGACCGAGGCCAGGCCCATCGCGGCGCCCATGACCGCGATCTCGGTGACGGCCAGCCGCGCGAACGCCCGGCCGTCCGACGGGTCCCGGGTGAGCCGGCCGGCGAGCTCGCGGCGCTGCCGCCAGCCGAGGACGGCCAGGACGCCGATGGCGACGACCTTGCCGAGGATGACGAGCCCGTACGGGGTGAGCACCGCCGACAGGGTGCCGAGCCGGATCCACGCCTGGAGCACCCCGGAGAGCGCGACCGCCGCGAGCGACCAGGTGGCGAGCACCGAGAACCGCGACACCGTGGTCCCGAGGTCGCGGCCGAGGCTGCGCCGCATGACGACGAGCGCGGCGAGCCCGCCGACCCAGACGCTGACCCCGACGAGGTGGACGGCGAGCCCGTTGACGGCGTCCTCGTGGCTGGCCGAGCCGGCCGCGTGCCCGTTGAGCGAGTGCAGGACGATCGCGACGAGGCTCGCGGCGGCCAGCCAGGTCATCGCCGCCCGGCCGCGCGCGGAGACGACCGTCGAGGCGACGACCACCGCGAGGCCGGCCGCGATCACGAGGACGCGGGTCGTCTCGAGCGACCACGCGAACGAGAGCAGCTGCGGCAGCAGCGACGCCGACGTGAGCGGCGTGCCGGAGAGGTCGGCGAAGGTGAGGACGATCTCGAGCAGCGCGGCGACGGCCCAGACGACGGCGCTCGAGGCGGCGAGCCGGCGGGCGGTCCCCCGGCGGTCGGTGCGCGCCCGCTCCGGGGCGAGGAAGACCGCGAGCAGCAGCAACCCGAAGGTGGTGACCGACGCGAGGTTGGAGACCGTCGTGACCGCCGGCAGCCCCCACCGCACGAGGGGTCCGGGGTCGAGCAGCGCGAGGGGCGCCGCGGCTCCCGTGACCAGGGCCGCGGGGACGACGACGGCGAGCGCGACCGCGAGACCGAGCGCCAGGGGACGCAGCCGGTGCGCCCCGGCGTCCGGGGTCGCCGTCGCGTCCGCGGTGCGGGCGCTCGGGGGACGGGTCACGTGGACCAGCGTAGGTACTGTGGGCGGCATGCCGCTGCACCCACCCTCCCCGACCGAGTTCGCGGAGGTCGTCGAGGCCTGGGCACAGACGGTCCGCTCGGTCGCCGACCTCGGGCGCACGCTGCGTCCGGGGGACGCCGAACGGCCCACCGACTGCCCGGGATGGACCGTCCTCGACCAGCTCGCCCACGTCGCCGGAGCCGAGGCGATGTTGGCCGGTGACCCCGAGCCCGACGTCGACGTCAGCGGCTACGACCACGTGTACCACGCCTTCGCCGAGCGCCACGAGCGCTTCGTCGAGGCGCGCCGGGGCCGCACGCCCGAGGACCTCGTCGACGAGATCGACTGGCGCCTCGAGGAGCGGCTCGCGGCCTACCGCGCCGAGGGGGTCACCGGCGAGGAGCCGGTGACCGGCCCGTTCGGACCGACGACCCTGGCCGACCTCGTGGCCCTGCGCACCTTCGACGTCTGGATGCACGAGCAGGACCTGCGCGAGGCGCTCGAGCGTCCCGGCGGGCTCGACACCCCGGCCGCCGCGCTGAGCGTCGCGCGGCTGTTCGCCGCCCTGCCGCGCCTCGTGGCCCGCGACGCCGCGGTCCCGCCGGGGAACGCCGTCGTCCTCGACCTCACCGGGCCGACGGTCGGGCGCGCCGGCGCCCGGGTCGAGGAGCACGACGGCCGGGCCGTGGGGGTCCCCCTGTTCACCGGCGACGCCGAGGAGCACCCGGACGTCGTGACCACCACCCTCTCGGTGTCCACCCGCGTGGCGATGCGCCTCGCCGGCGGGCGGCGCGACCCGGCCGACCTGCCCGTCACGGTGCATGGCGACGACGACGTCGCGGCGCGGGTGCTCCCCGCGCTCGCCGTCACCCCCTGACCCGATGGCGCGCTTCTCGACCTCGACCCTGTCGACCGCGACGGTCACCGCCGAGCCGGACGCCGTGTGGGAGGCCCTGACCGACCCGGCGCTCGTCGCCCGGCTGACCCCGTTCCTCCACCGGGTCACCGAACGCGGCGAGCACTGGGTCTGGGAGATGACCCGGGTGCCGGTGCTCGGTCGCAGCTTCTCCTTCACCTTCACCGAGCGGATGACCTTCGACGAGCCCCACCGCATCGAGTTCCGGCACGACCCCGGGGCCGGTGACGACGAGGAGTCCGCCGGCGTCGACGGGTGGTACGACCTCGAACCCCGGGCCGGCGGAACGCGCCTCGAGACATCGATGACCATCAGCGTCGAGCTGCCGTTCCCGGGCGTCACCCGCCCGGCGGTCCACGCCGCGATGAAGGGGGTGGTCGCCCTCATGGGCCAGCGCTTCTCCCAGCAGCTGCTGCACCACCTCCACGCCCGCTCGCTCTGACCTCCGGCCCGGGCCGCCCCGGCCGGGACACCGGGGCACCGGGACGCCGGGCGCCGCTGTCGAACCCCGCCGACGGGAATTCGTCGCCCGGCCATCTAGTTGTATGCTGCAAACAACTGCCAGCCGCCCAGCCGCCCAGCCGCCACCCCGGAGGACCCGTGCCGTTCCGCTCCACGTCGTCGACCCCGACGGCGCTGCTCGGCGACGAGCTCCTCCGCGTCGTCAAGCTGATCCACGTCGCCCGGGCCCGGGCGCCGCGCCAGCACCCGCTCGTCGACCCGATGGCCTATCCGCTGCTGTTCCACCTCAAGCGCTCCACCCTGCGCGTCTCCGAGCTCGCCGACGCCGTCCACTCGGACGTCTCGACGGTGAGCCGGCAGGTGAGCACGCTCGTCGACCTCGGCTTCGTCACCCGCGAACCGGACCCGGACGACGGTCGTGCGCACGTCCTCGCCGTCACCGCCGACGGCACCGCCCTGCTCACCGGCATCCGCGAGAGCCGCGACCGCTGGCTGCAGGACCTGCTCGCCGACTGGACCGACGACGAGGTCGGTTCGCTCACCACCGCCCTGGCCCGCCTCGCCGCGGACCTCGAGACCTCCCTGACCGACCCGACCCAGAGGACCGACCGATGACCACACCACGGCACGCCGACCCCGGCCAGCCCACGAGCCACTCCGCCGACGCCGACGGCCCCGGCCGCCACGTCGTGGGGAACACGACTGCCGCGGCCACGACCGCCGACGACTCGCACGACGGGCCGCTGACCCACCGCCAGATCGTGACGATCCTCGTCGGGCTGATGATGGGGATGTTCCTCGCGGCCCTCGACCAGACGATCGTCGCGACCTCCATCCGCACCATCGCCGACCAGCTGCACGGCCTCGACCAGCAGGCCTGGGCGACCACCGCGTACCTCATCACCGCGACGATCGTCACGCCGCTCTACGGCAAGCTCGGCGACATCTACGGCCGCAAGAAGCTGTTCATCTTCGCGATCTCGATCTTCGTCGTCGGCTCGGCGCTGTCGTCGATGGCCGGCTCGATGTACGCCCTCGCGGCGTTCCGGGCGGTGCAGGGCCTCGGCGCCGGGGGGCTCATGAGCCTCGCGCTGGCGATCATCGGCGACATCGTGCCGCCGCGCGAGCGGGCCAAGTACCAGGGCTACTTCCTCGCCGTGTTCGGCACCTCGAGCGTCGCCGGGCCGGTCATCGGCGGGTTCTTCGCCGGCGCCTCGAGCATCCTCGGTGTCACCGGCTGGCGCTGGGTCTTCCTCGTCAACGTCCCGATCGGCATCGCCGCACTCGTCGTCGTCTCCCGCACCCTGCACCTGCGCCACCACCGGCTCGACCACCGCATCGACTGGGCGGGCGCCTTCCTCCTCTCGGCCGCGCTGGTGCCGCTGCTCGTCGTCCTCGAGCAGGGCCGCGAGTGGGGCTGGACCTCCGGCCGCGCCTGGGTCGCGTACGCCATCTCCGTCGTCGCGGCGATCGCGTTCTTCTGGCAGGAGAACCGGATGCAGGACGAGGCGATCCTGCCGCTGCGCATGTTCCGCAACAAGACCGTCGGCGTCTCCTCGGTCGCGTCGGTCATCATCGGCGTCGCGATGTTCGGTGGGCTCGCCGCACTGCCGCTCTACCTGCAGATCGTCAAGGGCGCGTCCCCGACCGAGGCCGGCCTCCAGCTCATCCCGCTCGTCGGCGGCATCATGACCGGCTCGATCCTGTCGGGGCAGATCATCTCCCGCACCGGTCGCTACCGGATGTTCCCGATCATCGGGTCCGGGCTGCTCGTGCTCGGCCTGTTCGCCTTCCACTTCGTCCGGTTCGACACCCCGCTGTGGCAGACGATGATCGTCATGGTCTTCTTCGGCATGGGCCTCGGCTTCAACTTCCAGCCGCTCACCCTCGCCGTGCAGAACGCCGTGCCGCCGCAGCAGATCGGCGTCGCCACCTCGACGGCCACGACGACCCGTCAGCTGGGCGGCACCATCGGGACTGCGATCTTCCTCTCGATCCTCTTCTCGGCGGTGCCCGGTCGGATCGCCGACGCCTTCAAGGCGCTTCGCCCGACGGCCGACTTCCAGGCCGGCGTCGCGGCCGGGCTGCAGGCGCCGGCCGGCTCGGTCGACCACCAGGTCGCGTCGGCCATCCAGCAGGCGGCCTCGAGCGGGGCCACCCCGGCCGCGTCCAGCGGGGTCCTCTCGGACTCCTCGTTCCTCGCGCACCTCGACCCGCGCCTCGCGAAGCCGTTCCTCATCGGCTTCTCCGACTCGATGGACCTCGTGTTCCTCGTCGGGTCGATCGTCATGGTCTTCGGGTTCCTCGTGATGCTCATGCTGCCGCAGGTCGAGCTGCGCGGCGGTTCGGCGTACACCGAGCGCAACCAGCAGGCTCGGGCCGGCGCCGGCGAGCCGGAGGCCACGGCCCCGGTGGGCTGAGCCGGGGCTACGGCACCGCTGAGCCGAGGCGGGCGCGCTCGGCACCCTCGAGGTGCCGGGCGCGCGTCGCGACGATGGCCACCGCGCACAGGCCGGCGAGCACCGGCACGGCGTAGGCCCGCTGCGGGCCGAGCGCCTCGACGGCCCAGCCGCCGACGGCCGAGCCGGCCGAGATGCCGATGAGGATGCCGGTCACCGCGACCGCCATCCCCTCGGTGACCAGCGCGGCGGGCACCAGGCGCTGGGCCAGCGACAGGCTCGTGATGAGCATCGGCGCGGTCGCGGACCCGGCGACGACCATGACGACGGTCAGCTGCCAGGTGTTCGCGACGAGCAGCGCCGGCACCTCGAGGACGAGCATCGCGGTGGCGGCGATGAGCAGCCGCCGGGTGAGGGTCGAGCTGAACCTGCGGGCGCCGAACCACAGCCCGGAGAGGGTCGAGCCGACCGCGAAGCCGCCGAGGACGAGGCTGGACAGGCTCGCGTTGCCGTCGGCCTCCGCGAACGCGACGGCGACGACCTCGTTGGCGCCGAAGATGACGCCGGTCATCACGAGGGCCGTGGCGACGACGAGCAGGCCCGGCCAGCGGACCGCGAGCCCCTTCGGGCGGTCGGCGTGCGCGACGACCGGCGGCTCGGTCGCGCGGGCCCCGAGGAAGGTGAGGACGCCGACGGTGAAGAACACCTCGGCGAGGACGAGCCCGGCCTCGGGGAACCACAGCGTGGAGACGAGCACGGCGACGACCGGGCCGATGACGAACGACGCCTCGTCCGCGACCTGCTCGAACGACATCGCGGTGTGCAGGCGGTCCGGGTCGTCGCGGAAGATGTGCGCCCACCGCGCCCGGGACATCGGCCCGGGCTCGGGGAGGAAGGCGCTCACGCCGTAGAGGACGAAGAGGGTCCAGACCGGGGCCGCCGACCAGGAGGCCAGGGCGGTGCCGAGCCCGGCGACGGCGGAGACGACGACGAACGGCAGGGCGACCCGGCGCTGGCCGTGCTTGTCGATGAGCCGGCCGAGGACCGGGCCGGCCACCGCGAGCACCGCGAGGCCGACCGAGGAGACCGCGCCGGCGAGCGCGAAGGAACCCTGCCGCTCGCTGACCATGACGATGACGGCGACGCCGAACATCGCTCCGCCGGTGCGGGAGAGGGCGGTGCCGGCGATGAAGCGCAGGGCACCGGGGACGGCGAACAGGGGGCGGTAGGGGGCGAGCACGGAGGGCCT
Organism: Phycicoccus sp.; assembly: GCF_035325325.1. Taxonomy (NCBI): domain Bacteria; kingdom Bacillati; phylum Actinomycetota; class Actinomycetes; order Micrococcales; family Intrasporangiaceae; genus Phycicoccus; species Phycicoccus sp. The sequence continues at coordinate 66,571 of NZ_DAOLAC010000012.1, forward strand.
CGTCGGTCGGGCGACCGCCGGGGCTCCCGGCCGGGTCGAGCGTGGTGATGGGTCGCGTCCAGTGTGCTCCCGGGCGCGGGTGGCGGACAAACCGGTTCCACGCCGCTCCACCGACGAGCTCCGGGGGGCAGGCTGGTCGGTACGGGTGACTCCCACCGGAAGGAGCGTCCGTGCTCAGCGACAGCCCCGCCGTCAGCGGCTGCTGCTCGGTCGACGACCTCGACGCCGCCCGCACGTTCTACGCCGACGTCCTCGGGCTCACCGTCCGCGACGGCGGCGCGGGCTACCCCGCAGTAAGTGTCGCCACAGCAGCACTTACTGCGGCGTAGCCCGCGTAGCGGGCGGGGTCAGCGGAAGGCGGACTCGCCGGTGAGCGCCTGGCCGATGACGAGCGTGTGCATCTCGACGGTGCCCTCGTAGGTGAGCACCGACTCGAGGTTGTTCGCGTGCCGCATCACCGGGTACTCGCCGCTGATCCCGTTGCCGCCGAGGATGGTCCTCGCGGTCCGGCAGATCTCGATCGCCTTCGTCACGTTGTTGTACTTGCCGACCGACACCTGCTCGGGCCGCAGTCCGACGGCGTCCTTGCGGCGGCCGAGGTGCAGGGCGAGCAGCCGGCCCAGGGTCAGCTCGGTCGACATGTGCGCGAGCTTGGCCTGGGTGAGCTGGAAGCCGGCGATCGGGCGGTCGAACTGGGTGCGCTCGACCGAGTAGCGCCGAGCGACCTCGAGGGCCGAGCGGGCGGCGCCGAGGCAGCCCCAGACGATGCCGAAGCGCGCCTCGGAGAGGCACGACAGCGGCCCCTTGAGGCCGGTGACGCCGGGCAGCACCGCGCCGGCCGGCAGCCGCACGCCACGCAACGTCAGCTCGGCCGTGACCGACGCCCGCAGCGACATCTTGTTCCTGATGACGTGCGCCTCGAACCCCGGTGCGTCCGTGGGGACGACGAACCCGCGGATGCCACCGTGCTCCTCGCCGGCGTTCGCCCAGACGACCGCGACGTCGGCGATCGAGCCGTTGGTGATCCACATCTTCGAGCCGTCGAGCACCCAGTCGTCGCCGTCGCGGCGGGCGCGCGTCCGCATCGAGGCCGGGTCCGAGCCGTGGTCGGGCTCGGTGAGGCCGAAGCAGCCGATCGCCTCGCCGGCCGCCATCCGGGGCAACCACTCCTGCTTCTGCTCCTCGGACCCGAAGGCGTGGATCGCGTACATCGCGAGGCTGCCCTGCACCGAGACGAGGGAGCGGATGCCGGAGTCGCTCGCCTCGAGCTCGAGGCAGGCGAGGCCGTAGTCGACCGCCGACATCCCGGCACAGCCGTACCCCTCGAGGTGCATCCCGAGCAGACCGACCTTGCCGAACTCCCGGGCCAGGTCGCGGGCCACCGGCAGCTCGCCCTTCTCGTACCACTCGACGACGTGCGGCTCGACGAGGTCGTCGCACACCTGCCGGACGGTCGCCCGGATGGCCTTCTCCTCGTCGCTCAGCATCGAGTCGACGTCGACGACGTCGAGCGGGTCGGAGGGGCGCTTCGGCATCGTCGACGAGCTCATGGGCCCATCATGCCGGGACCGACGCGCCCTCCCCTCCCCGGAACGGGTGTGAAGAACGTCGCCATGCCGAGGTTCTTCACACACGTTCGGGAAAGGGAGGGGCGGCCGGATGTCGAGGACGACGGGCCGGCTCCGACCACGGGGTGAGCGCGGCCAGAATGGGCCGCACCGCGACGAGGGAGATCCCATGGCCAAGTACCTGATGCTCAAGCACTACCGCGGTCCGAAGACCTCGGTCGAGGACGCGCCGATGGAGGAGTGGACGCCCGAGGAGGTCGACGACCACATCCGGTACATGCGCGACTTCGCCGACCGCCTGCGTGGCACCGGGGAGTTCGTCGACGAGATGGCGCTCTCGCCCGAGGGGATGTGGGTGCGGTTCGACGGCGAGGGCCGCCCTCCGGTCGTCGACGGTCCGTTCGCCGAGACCAAGGACCTCGTCGCCGGCTGGATGTGCATCGACGTCGAGTCGCACGAGCGGGCCGTCGAGCTGGCGGGCGAGCTCTCCGCGGCTCCCGGACCGGGCGGGCGTCCCATCCACGAGTGGCTCGAGCTGCGTCCGCTGCTCGACGCCCGGCTGGTCGCCGACGAGTGAGCGTCGGCCCGGTCGACGAGTCGGCCCTGCGCACGCTCGTCCCCCAGGTGATCGGCGTCCTCGTCCGGCGCGGAGCAGACTTCGCGTCGGCCGAGGACGCCGTCCAGGAGGCGCTGGTCGCGGCGCTCTCCACGTGGCCGCAGGACCCCCCGCGGGACCCGAGGGCGTGGCTGGTCACGGTCGCCTGGCGGCGCCACCTCGACCTCGTGCGCTCGGAGTCGGCCCGGCGCGCCCGGGAGGAACGGGTCGAGGTCGAACCGGAGCCGGGGCCGGCCGGCGCGCGTGACGACACGCTGCGGCTGTACTTCCTCTGCGCGCACCCGTCGCTCACCCCGGCGTCGGCGACGGCGCTGACGTTGCGGGCGGTGGGTGGCCTGACGACCCGACAGATCGCCGAGGCCCACCTCGTCCCCGAGGCGACGATGGCGCAGCGCATCAGCCGCGCGAAGGCGGCCGTGGCCGGCGTGCGCCTCGACACTCCCGGCGACCTCCGCACCGTGCTGCGGGTCCTCTATCTCGTCTTCACCGAGGGCTACGGGGGAGACGTCGACCTGGCGGCGGAGGCCATCCGGCTGGCCCGGCAGCTCGCCGCGCTCACCGACGAGCCGGAGGTGCACGGGCTGCTCGCCCTCTTCCTCCTCGTCCACGCGCGGCGGGCGGCGCGGACGTCCGCCGGCGGTCGCCTCGTCCCGCTGCCCGAGCAGGACCGCTCGCGGTGGGACACCGGGCTCGCCGCCGAGGGAGTCGAGATCCTCCGGGCGGCGCTGGCTCGCGACCGGCTCGGTGAGTACCAGGCGCAGGCGGCCGTCGCGGCCCTGCACGCCGACGCGCTGCGGGCCGAGGACACCGACTGGCCCCAGATCGTCGAGTGGTACGACGAGCTCGTCGCCATCACCGGGAGCCCGGTGCACCGGCTCAACCGGGCGGTCGCGGTCGGCGAGGCCGACGGCGGACGGGCCGGGCTGCGGGCCCTCGAAGGGCTCGACTCCGGCCTGCCCCGGTACGCCGCGGTCTCGGCGCACCTGCACGAGCGCGCGGGCGACCCGGCCGCCGCGGAGCGGCTCTACCGGGAGGCGGCCGCCACCGCGACCCGGGTCGCCGAGCGCGACCACCTCACCCGGCAGGCCGCGCGCCTCCACCGCCTCCTGGAGGACCTCGGGTGAGGCCGTCCCACCACGAACGTGTGTGAAGAACGTCGGCATACCGACGTTCTTCACACACGTTCGCAGGGTCAGGGGGCGGAGGCGACGCCGAGCATCGCGGCGAGCCCGAGGGCGCTGCGCGGGTCGTACGCGCACCGCCACAGCCCACCGTGCGCCGCCGCGTAGGCCTCGTCCTGCCAGGGATGGTCCTGGGCCGGCGACCCCTTGACGAGGTCGTGGACGAGCAGGGCTGCCATCAGCGTGTTCGCGGTACCCGGCTCGAAGACCTCGACCCCGAACCGGTGGGCGCCCGAGTAGGCCGCGGCGAGCGCACGGTTGCGGACCACCGACCGGGTGCGCGTCGGCGGAGCGACCTTGAACGACACCGTGGACCCCGCGGCGCGTGCCGCGGTGGCCCGCCAGCGCTGGATCCGCTTGGCCAGCAGGTAGTTCGGGCCCTGCTGGAGGACGACCGAGTCGTTGATGCCGGGGTCCTCGCCGGGCACGTAGTTGCGCCGGAGCAGCCGGCCGCCGGAGAGGGTGCGCAGGGGCACCCGCAGCACCTTCGACGTGCGGCGCTGCGCGTACGACTCGACCGATGCCGAGACGGCCTCGGCCGGGACGGCGAAGACGTCGGTGGGGGTCGCGAGGAAGGACAGGGCCGTGTCGGAGCGCAGGGTGCGCACCGCCTCGGTCAGGGCGTCGACGGCGGTGCTGACCCGCACGTTCGTCGCGCCGTCGGCGTAGACGTAGTTGCCGAGGACGAGGTGTCCGTCGAGGCCCGCGACCCAGGCGGTGGCGTCGTGGAGGTCGTGGAGCAGGTCGAGGCCCGCGCGGCGCTCCACGTCGTCGTGGCCGGCGCGGGCGGGCACGACGAGGGTGCCGGCGAGGTCGCGGGTGTCGGCGAGCAACCCGGTCCACAGCTCCGGACGGGGCAGGTCGACGGCCGCGACGGTGGCTCCCCAGCGCAGCAGCGACCGGAGCGGGCCCATCTCGGCGGCCGCGCCGAGGACGACGACGGTGCGGCCCTCGAGCCGTAGCCAGTCGGGGTTCTCGAGGACCGCGGTGACCGCCTCGCGCAGGCTGGGTTCGACGACGCCCGCCGCGACCCAGGCGTCGAGCTGCCGGCGCAGGTCGTCGCCGGCGAGGCGGCGACCGCGGTACGGGATGGTCAGCGCCGTGTCCGGGTCGGCGCCACCGGTGAGGACCTCGCTGCCGACGAGACCGCTCGGGCCGCCGGCCGCCCCGGCGACGGCGGCGGCCAGCGGCTGGTCGTCGGCGCCGTCGGGGCTCCAGCGCATCCGGGCCTGGACCGACGCCAAGCCAGCCTCGGCGACCGACCGGGCGTCCGAGTAGCTCGGCAGCCCAGCCTCGACGAGTCGGCGGAAGTGCGTGAGGTACCCACTGCGCCAGTTGGTCTCGCGCTCGGCCGCCCCCGCGCCGACCGGGTCGACCGGTCGCAGCGCGTCGGCGACGACCGCCCGGCCGGTGGCCGAGGTGGAGCGCCGACCGTCGACGAGCGGGAAGACGACCCCGTGCTCCCCGGACGCCACCGGTCAGCCCCAGACCAGCCCGCGGGCGGGGTCGGCGAGGAGGGCGGCGACGTCGGCGAGGTAGCGCGAGCCGAGCTCGCCGTCGACCAGGCGGTGGTCGAAGGAGAGCGCGAGCGTCTTGACCCACCGGGGCTCGATGCGCTCGTCGGCGCCGGAGCCGACGACCCACGGGCGCCGGGTGACCGACCCGAAGGCGAGGATCGCCGACTCGCCGGGGTTGAGGATCGGCGTGCCAGCGTCGACGCCGAAGACACCGACGTTGGTGATGGTGATCGTGCCGCCGCTCATGTCGGCCGGCGGGATCCGGCCCTCGCGGGCGGTGGCGGTGAGAGCCGCGATGGCGTCGGCGAGCTCGCGCATCGTCATCCGGTCGGCGTCCTTGACGTTGGGGACGACGAGCCCGCGCGGCGTGGCGGCGGCGATGCCGAGGTTGACGTAGTGCTTGAGGACGATCTCCTGGGCGTCCTCGTCCCAGCTCGCGTTGATCTCCGGGTTGCGGCGGACCGCGACGCACATCGCCTTGGCGAGGACGAGCAGCGGCGTGACCTTGACGTCACGGAACTCCTTGTCGCGCTTGAGCTTCTCGACGAGCTCCATCGTCGCGGTGACGTCGACGGTGACCCACTCGGTGACGTGCGGGGCGGTGAACGCCGACCCGACCATCGCCTGCGCCGTCATCTTCCGCACGCCCTTGACGGGGACGCGCGTCTCCCGGGCGCCGTCGTCCGCGCGGGTGGCGTCGCTCGCGCGGGCACCACCGGACGTGGCGTCCGGCGCCGCGGCGCCGGACGCGGCGGCCTCGACGTCGGCGCGGGTGACGACCCCACCGTCGCCGCTCGGGGTGACGGTGGTGAGGTCGACGCCGAGGTCCTTGGCGAGCTTGCGGACCGGCGGCTTGGCCAGCACGGGCCCGCCGCCGGACGGTGCGGGAGCCGGCTCGTCCGCCGGCTCCTCGGCGGCGGACGGCACGGAGACGCCCCTGCGCGGGCGGCGGACCGCCTCGGTCTGCTTGACGCCGTAGCCGACGAGGACCGCGGTGCGCCCCGTCGACGTCGTGCCGCCGATGAGGCCCTCGCCGATCTCCTCGCCGTCACCCGCCGCCGGTGCGGGCTCGGCCGGAGCGGCCGGAGCGGCAGGGGCAGCCGCGGCGACCTCCGCCGCGGGCTCGGGGGCCGCGGGGGCACTCGCCCCGCCGACGCCGTCGTCGACGGTGATGATCGGGGTGCCGACCTCCACGGTGTCGCCCTCGGCGACGTGCAGCGCCGACACGGTGCCGGCGAACGGCACGGGCAGCTCGACGAGCGACTTGGCCGTCTCCACCTCGACGACGACGTCGTTGACCTTGACCGTGTCGCCGACGGCGACGTGCCAGGTGACGATGTCGGCCTCGGTCAGGCCCTCACCGGGGTCGGGGAGCTTGAACTCACGAAGAGCCATCTGCGGCAGCGCCTTTCAGTACGCGAGCGAACGGTCGACGGCATCGAGCACACGGTCGAGGTCGGGGAGGAACTCCTCCTCGAGCCGGCTCGGCGGGTAGGGCACGTTGTAGCCACCGACCCGCAGCACCGGGGCCTCGAGCGAGTAGAACGCCTGCTCGGTGACCATCGCCGAGATCTCCGACCCGATGCCGAGGAAGGTCGAGGCCTCGTGGACCACGACGACCCGCCCGGTCTTGCGGGCCGAGGCGAGGATGGCGGCGTCGTCGAGGGGCGACAGCGAGCGCAGGTCGAGGACCTCGAGCGAGCGCCCCTCCTCCGCGGCGGCCTGCGCGGCCTGGAGGCAGGTCTTGACCATCGGGCCGTAGGCCAGCAGCGTGACGTCGGTGCCCTCGCGCAGGACCCGGGCCGAGCCGAGCGCACCGTCGGGGGCCTCGCCGACCTCGCCCTTGTCCCAGTAGCGGCGCTTCGGCTCGTAGAAGACGACGGGGTCGTCGGACTCGATCGCCTGGCGGATCATCCAGTGCGCGTCGTGCGGGTTCGAGCACGCGACGACCCGCAGGCCGGCGGTGTGCGCGAAGTAGGTCTCGTTCGACTCGCTGTGGTGCTCGACCGCCCCGATGCCACCGCCGAACGGGATGCGGATGACGATCGGCATCGTCACGTACCCGAGCGAGCGGGCGCGCAGCTTGGCGACCTGGCTGACGATGTGGTCGAAGGCCGGGTAGACGAAGCCGTCGAACTGGATCTCGACGACCGGGCGGTAGCCGCGCAGGGCCATCCCGATCGCGGTCCCCACGATGCCGGCCTCGGCGAGCGGGGTGTCGATGACGCGGTCCTCGCCGAAGTCCTTCTGGAGGCCCTCGGTGACCCGGAAGACACCACCGAGCTTGCCGATGTCCTCGCCGAGCAGGACGACCTTGGGGTCCTGCTCCATCGCGGCGCGCAGGCCGGAGGTGATGCCCTTGGCGATCGTCGAGGTGCTCATCGGGCCGCCTCCTCCTCGAACGAGGCGTGGTACTCGGCGAACCACTCCCGCTCGCGCGCCGTCACCGGGTGCTCCTCGGCGTAGACGTGCTCGAACATCTCGGACGGCGCGGGGTCGGGCATCGAGAGGCAGCGCTCGCGGACCGAGGCCCCGAGCTCGTCGGCCTCGGCGTCGACGGCGTCGAAGAAGTCGGCGTCGGCCTTGCCGGTCGTCGTGAGCCAGCGCTTGTAGCGCTCGATGGGGTCACGGTGCTTCCACACCTCGACCTCGGCCGAGACGCGGTACTTCGTCGGGTCGTCGGAGGTCGTGTGCGCGCCCATCCGGTAGGTGAAGGCCTCGACGAACGTGGGGCCCTGGCCGGAGCGGGCGGCGTCGAGGGCCTGCTTGGTGACCGCGTAGACCGCGAGGACGTCGTTGCCGTCGACCCGGATGCCGGGGAAGCCGAAGCCACGGGCCCGGTGCCACAGCGGCGCCCGCGTCTGCTTCTCGTTGGGCTCCGAGATGGCCCACTGGTTGTTCTGGCAGAAGAACACCACCGGGCTGTTGTTGACCCCGGCGAAGACGAGCGCCTCGGAGACGTCGCCCTGCGAGGTCGCGCCGTCGCCGAAGTAGGCGATGACCGCGGTGTCGCGGCGGGGGTCGCCGGTGCCGACGTCGCCGTCGCGCTGCACGCCCATCGCGTAGCCGGTGGCGTGGAGGGTCTGCGCGCCGATGATGATCGTGTAGAGGTGGAAGTTCTTCTCGTTGGGGTCCCAGCCACCGTGGTTGACCCCGCGGAACATCCCGAGGAGGTTGACCGGGTCGACGCCCCGCGTCCACGCGACGCCGTGCTCGCGGTAGGTGGGGAACGCGTAGTCCTGGCGACGCAGCGCGCGGCCCGAGCCCACCTGGGCGGCCTCCTGGCCGAGCAGGCTGGCCCACAGGCCGAGCTCGCCCTGGCGCTGCAACGCCGTGGCCTCGGCGTCGAAGCGCCGCACGAGGACGAGGTCGCGGTAGAACCCGCGCAGCGCCTCGTCGGACAGCTCGTCGACGACGGCGTCGAGCTCGGCGTTCGGGACGCGCTCGCCCTCGGGGCTGAGCAGCTGGACCATCTCGGGGCCACCCTCGTGCGCCGGGCGCTGGGGCGCCTCCGCGACGCTCACGTGGTGGTCGACGCCGAAGGCGGTCTCGAGGGGGGCGACCTCGTTGTCGCTCACTGGGCACTCCTTCTCGGGCCCCGGGGGTGGGGGGCCGGTCTCGGGGGGCGTCGTGACGGGCTGCGAGGTGTGGCAGCGGTCACGGCCGGTGTCGAGGCCCACCGTACCCGGCGCGCGGCACCGCCCGGGACCGTGCAGAGTGGCGGGGTGACCACCTCGGCCCGGCTCCTGCCCGTCCTCGCTGCCGGAGGGGCCCTGCTCCTCACGGCGGCCTGCTCCGCCCCGGGCGACGACGCACCCGCGTCCTCGGCCGGCGCCACGTCGCCCGCCGCGACGCCCAGCCCCACGGCGAGCGAGACGGCCGCCGCCCGCGGCCGCCCCCTCGAGGCCGAGGTGCAGGTCACCGAGGTCACCGACACCTGCGTCTACGTCGCCGTCGGGGACGCCGAGCGGTGGGCCCTGCGTGGCACCGTGCCGGCGGTGGCCGTGGGTGACCGGCTCACGGTCACCGGGGCGCCGGACGACACGGACTACGCCGAGTGCCCGGACGGCCGGCCGTTCCTCGTGGACCGGGTCGTCCCGGTCGGCTGACCCTCCGCCTGGGCTCACCCCGTGCACGCACTCATCCTCTGGTGCGGGTTCCTCGGGGGCTGGCTGCTCTTCGCGGGCCCGGTGTACCAGGCCTCCCTCGAGCTCGCCGAGGTCGACCTCGAACGGGACGAGATCTCGGACGCCATGCACGACGTCGAGCCGCCGCGCCGCTCCTCGCCCTGGTGGTGGCTCCTGCCGCCGGTCGCCTACCTCATCCGCCGTCGGGAGGGCGAGGCGTTCCGGCAGCGGGTCCACCGGGCCCTGAGCCGCGAGCACCTCGGCCAGTTCGTCGAGTTCCAGTCGAAGGCGACCGGATGGGTCTTCGTCGCGATGGGCGCCCTGCTCATCGCGACCAAGGAGACCTACGAGCTCGGCGAGCACCACGCGTGGCCCGGATGGCTCGTCCTCCTCGTCGTCGTGGCGATGGCCGTCCTCTCCGGGCTCAACACCGCCGTCCGTGCGCGACGCAGCCGGGCCCTCCTCGACGACCCCGGGGGCACGGCCGCCCGCTGACCCGCCGCCCCCCGCCCGACCGCCCGGCCGCCCGAAATATGCCCGCCGTGCCGTCGGCGACGCGCCGTACCCTGCTGGTGGGCCCCCGAGCCGGGTCCGGAGACAGGGATGACGACACTGCAGACGCGCGGGCGACCCGACGACGAGCGCCGTCGGCGTGCCCCGTTCGTGCGCCGCGCGGCCGCCACGGGAGCGCTCGTGCAGCGGTTCGAGCCCCCGCTCGGCCACCCCAGCCACCTCACCGAGGCCCGCTTCTCCGGGCCGGGGCTCGTCCTCGGGGGCATCTTCGCGGCGGCGTCGCTCGCCCCGTCCCTCCTCCCGCGGCCGTCCGTCGTCCAGGGCGTCATCTCCGGGGTGAGCCTCGCCGTCGGCTACGGCGCCGGGGCCGCCCTCGCGTCGCTGCGCGACTACCTCGGCATCCCGCACCTGCGCGGGCGGCTCCACGAGGCCGTCGTCGGCGCCTGGGTCGCCCTCTGCGTCGGGATGCTCGTGCTCGCCGGGTGGAAGCAGGTGGGCTGGCAGAACGACATCCGGCTCCTCTACGGGATGCCCCCGATCGGGCCGGACGGCTGGCCGCTCGTCGCCGCCGTCACCGTGCTCGTCGCCGCCGCGCTGCTGCTCCTCGGGCGCAGCCTCGCCGCGGCGTTCCGCTCGGTGCGCCGCCGCCTCGGGCGCCGGTTGCCGCGCCGGCTCGCGACCCTGCTCGGCGGCGTGCTCGTCGTGGTCGCGATGTGGGCGGCGTTCAGCGGCGTCCTCGTCACCGGCTTCTTCGCCGGCGCGAACGCCCTGTTCGCCCCCTCGGACCAGGTCGTCTCGGCCGGCACCCGGGCCCCCACCTCCCCGGTCCGCTCCGGGGGCCCCGGCTCGCTCGTGCGCTGGGAGGACCTCGGTGCGGAGGGTCGCGGCTTCGTCTCCGGTGGCCCGACCGTGAGCGACATCGACGCCGTCACCGGGGGCGGGGCGCGGCTGCCGGTGCGGGTCTACGTCGGCCTGCGCAGCGCCGACACCGCCGCCGCGCGCGCCCAGCTCGTCCTGCGCGAGCTGCAGCGCACCGGCGCCTTCGACCGCAAGGTCCTCGTCCTCGCGACGACGACCGGCACCGGCTACCTCGACCGCAACGGCACCGACCCGCTCGAGTACCTGTGGAACGGCGACACGGCCATCGCCGGGGTGCAGTACTCCTACCTGCCGAGCTGGATCTCGCTGCTGGCCGACCAGGACTCCGCGCGCCAGACCTCGCAGGCGGTCTTCGCCGCCGTCCACCGGTACTGGTCGACCCTCCCGGAGGCGAGCCGGCCGCGGCTCTACCTCTACGGCCTCTCGCTCGGCGCGTACGGGGTCGAGAGCATCCTCGGCTCGATGAACCTCATCAACGAGCCGATCGACGGCGCCCTGCTCGTCGGGCCGCCGTTCGTCAGCCCCGTGCACGCCCAGCTGACCGCCGACCGCGACCCCGGCAGTCCGGCCACGCTGCCGGTGTTCGGCAACGGCCGCACCGTGCGGTTCGCCTCGGAGTCGCAGTCCGCCCAGCGCACCCCGGGCCCGTGGGGACCGACGCGCATCGTCTACCTCCAGCACGCCTCGGACCCCGTCGTCTTCTTCAGCACCGACCTCGCCTTCACCCCACCGGCGTGGCTGCGCGAGGACCAGCGCGGTCCGGACGTCTCGCCGCGGATGGGCTGGTTCCCGGTCGTGACGATGGTCCAGGTGCTCCTCGACCTGCCGGGGGCCGGGAGCGTGCCGATGGGCTACGGCCACCTCTACTCGGCGCCGGCGAACCTGCAGGCCTGGGTCGGCATCACCGAACCCACCGGATGGGACGCCGCGAGCCTCGACCGGCTGGCCGCCGTGCTCGCGAAGCGGCCGCACCCCTACGGCAACATCTCCTCGTCCTCCTCCTGAACGGTGCGCCGGCGCAGCGCGTCGACGACGGTCGCCACGACCGCGAGCAGCGCGAGAACGAGCCATCCCGCCGTGTACGGACGGTCGAGGAGGGTCGGGTTGTCCGGGCGGGCCCCGAAGCGGCCGAGGACCGGGACGGCGACGAGGGTCAGCGGGCCGAGGACGAGGAGCAGCCGGACGAGCGAGGGCCGCAGCCAGGCCGGGGCGGTGGTGGCGGCGAGGACCCCGAGCCCGACGACGACCGGCGCGAGGACCGCGTCGTGGGCGACGATGCCGCCCGCCAGCCACACCACGACGTCGAGGACGGGGCGACCGAGGCCGGCCAGCAGGGTGAGGCCCCAGCCGAGGGCGGCGAGGCCGACGGCGCCGACGCCGACCCGGACCGCCCTCATCCGCGCACCACCTCGACCTCGTCGAGCCACTTGGTCTGGAGGACGCCGGGACGGGCCGGGGCGATGAGCCGACACGGGTAGCCGTGGTCGGGGTGCAGCGGCTCGCCGCCGAGGGTCAGCGCGAGCAGGGAGTCGGTGCGCGCGACCCACGCGGCGGGCAGGGTGCTCTCGCGGTAGGCCCCGCGCGGCTGCATCGAGCGGACGGTCACGTCGTCGGCCGGCGTGCCCCCGACGAGGGCGACGACGTCGCGGACGGCGACCCCGCCCCACGTGCCGCTCGCGCTCCACCCCTCGACGCAGGCGATCGGCAGGACGGCCGAGCGCTGCGGCATCGCGAGGAGCTCGTCGCGGGTCAGCTCGACGGCGCCGGACGGGCCGGTGACCCGCAGCCGCCAGGCCGGGTCGGCGACGCGGTCGGCGACGAGCGCCCCGACCGCGCTGACGTTGACCGGCACCCCCTGGGGGCCGTTCCCCGAGCGGACCGCGAGCACCGCGACCCGGCGGACGCCCGGCAGCTCGACCGCGGTCGTGGCCAGCACCGCGACCCCGGCCGAGAGCCACGTCGTGCGCAGCAGCGAGCGGCGGGAGGGGGCGCCGGGTGCCGACGGGATCGACTCCGGGGGCTCGCCGAACGCGGCACGCACGTGAGGCAGCTTGACCGCCACGTGGAGGAGCACGGACCCGACGGCGACCCACCCGACGGCGAAGTGCGCGCGGATGAAGTCGAAGCGCCACGGGTACCACTGCGCCGAGTTCGCCAGCCCGGTCGCGAGCTGGAAGACCGCCGAGCCGACGAGGAGCGCGACCGACCCCCGCTCGAGGAGGTGGAGGGCGAGCCGGCGCGGCGCGAGCGGCGGGCGGACGAAGAGCCGCGGGAACACCGACCAGAGCTTGACGAGCAGCAGCGGGACGGCCGCTGTCCCGGCGGCGACGTGCAGGCCCTGGGTCACCTGGTAGAGCCGGGCCGGACCGGTCGGGAGGGGCAGTCCCGCCGGCGGGTGCTGGAGCGCGTGGCTGAACAACCCGGTGAGGAAGCAGATGACGAAGGCGGCGCCGAGCCACACCCCGACCCGGGCCGCGGTGCGGGGTCCGCGCAGGCCGCTGGCGAAGTCCTCGCTCCGGGGGATGCGGGCCTCGAGCCGGGCCGCCACCCCGGTGAGGGTGCGCTCGTTCACCCGTGGCCGCCGGGAGCGGGGTCGGCGGGAGCGGGGTCGGCGGAGGCGGCCGGGACGGCGGGCGGGGTCGGCGGGTCCGCCGCCCCGGGGACCTCGAGCGAGCGCCAGAGGGCCGCGAACCGGGTGTGCGGCGCCTGGGCGGCGACGGCGTGCGCGTCCTCGACCTCGTCGACGTCGCGCAGCGGGGGCGCGGCGAGCGGGGGGTGGCCCGCCGCGCGCAGGGCGGCGGCGGTGAGGCGTCCGGTGTCGGAGCGGCTCATCGGCACGCCGGCGAGGACGCGGGCCTGGTGGGGGTGGGTGGTCACGAGGACCCACCAACCGCCGTCGAGCGCCGGGCCGAGCACCGGGCCGTCGTGCCGGTGCGCCTCGTCGGCGAGGCCGCGGAGCAGGTGTGCGTCGGCCTGCGGGGTGTCCATCCCCACCTGGACGACCGGTCCGCCGGCCAGCCGGTGGGCCTGCCGGTGCCCGTCGACGAGCCGCTCGGCGAACGACCCACCACCCTGCGCAACGACGTGCCAGTCCGCGGCCGACGATCGGATGTCCCTCTCGCGCACCGCCTTCGTCAGGTCACCGGCCAGGGCGAGGACCCGGCGCCCCCGGGGCCACGCGCGACCGCCTGCCTCGAGCGTGTCGAGCAGGGCGGCCGCGGCCAGGGCGGCGGCCGCCTCGTCGCCGACGACCTTGGCGAGGCGCGTCTTGGCGAGGCCGGGCACGGGGGCCTTGGCCATGACGAGGAGGCTGCCCCTCACCGTCCCGCCTCCGTCGCGAGCACCCGGGCGAAGTCACGCCCGGCGCGCATCGTGCCGCGCACCGACCCGGACACCTTCGAGCGGGTGCCCGCGGCCCGCGGGAGGTAGGTGATGTCGTGCTCGGTGATCGTCCATCCGGCGCGCTGGGCCCGCACGAGGAGCTCGACGGGGTAGCCGAACCGGCGGTCCTCGACCCCGAGGTCGAGCAGGTCGCGGCGCCGGCAGACCCGGGCCGGGGCGATGTCCCGGACGGGGAGCCCGGTGCGGCGCCGCAGCCAGGCGAGGACGAGCGCGTTCCCGGCGCGCGCGTGCCACGGCCACGCGCCGCGGGCACCGGGGCGGCGGCGGCCCACGGCCATCGTGGCCCGCCCCTCGTGGACCTCGGCGAGGAGCGGCGCGAGCTCGGCAGGATCCATCGACCCGTCGCCGTCGAGGACGGCGACGTACTCGGCCGAGGCCGCCTCGACGCCGGCGTGCACGGCGGCGCCGTAGCCGGGCCGCTCCTCCTCGACGACGGTCGCGCCGAGGTCGCGGGCGACCTCGGCGGTCCCGTCCCGCGACCCGTTGTCGACGACGACGACGCGGAAGCCGGCGGGCACCCGGGCGATCACCCCGGGGAGGGCCGCCGCCTCGTCACGGCACGGGAGGACGAGGTCGCAGGTCGTGGTCACACCTCGACCCTAGGTTCCCCGGGCCGCGCGAACGCCCTTGTGCGACCTTACGATCCGCTGACGTCGAGGGCTCGGGCGCGCCGGCCGGGCGGGCGGGTGACGAGGGCAGGGCATGCTGGTGGGCATGGCCTCCGCCCCGGTGACGACGCGTCCGGCGAGCACCGCCGGCACGCGCACGGGCCGGGGCGCGGCGTGGGGACTGGCCGTCGGGGTGCTCGTCGTGGCGGCCGCGTTCCTCGTGCCGCCGCTCACCGGGGTCGACGTGGTCGCCGGCCGAGCGGCGCCCCTCATCGGCGACTGGGCGCTGCGGTTCGGACCCTCGAGCATCGTCGCCGTCGCGCTGGTCGTGGGGTCGGCGCACCCCGGGCTGCGCGGGCTGGTCGAGCGGATGCCGTGGCGCCGGCTGCTCCTCGCGTCGTGGGTCGTCGCGGCCGTCTGGATGGTGTCGCTGGCGCTCGTCGACGGGTACGCCGGCCTCGGGCGGGTCCTCGACCACGGCACCGAGTACCTCCAGAGCGCGCGCCAGGTCGACGACGTCGGCGAGATGCTGCGCGTCTACGTCTCGCGCATCCCGCTCGACGCGCCGCACCACTGGGCCGTGCACCTCGCCGGGCACCCGCCGGGCGCGGTCCTGCTGTTCATCGGGCTCGACCGGCTCGGACTCGGCGCGTGGCAGGCGGCGGGACCGGTCGTCGTCGCCGTCGCGGCCACGGTGCCGGCGGCGGTGGCCGTCACCCTCGACCGGCTCGGCGCCCGCGACGCCGCCCGCCGCGTGCTGCCCTTCCTCGTGCTCGGCCCCGCTGCGGTCCTCATGGCGGTCTCGGCCGACGCGGCCTTCGCGGCCACCCTCGCCTGGGGGGCGGCCGGCCTGGCCGCGGCCGGCGCCGCCCGCGGCCCTCGCCGGTGGGTCCTCGCCGTCGTCGCCGGGCTGCTCCTCGGCTGGTGCGTCATGGAGTCGTACGGCCTGGTCCTCGTCGCGCTGCTCGCCGTCGGCGTGCTCGTCGCCATCGACCGGTCGTGGCGCGAGCGGATGGCCGTCGGCGCGGTCGCCGCGGTGGCGGCGGCCGGGGTCGCGCTCGGGTTCGCGGCGCTCGGGTTCGCGTGGTGGGAGGCGTTTCCCGTTCTCCACGACCGCTACTGGGTCGCCGGCGACGTCGCCAGCCGTCGGCCTGCGTGGTACTGGGTGTTCGGGAACCTCGGGGCGGTCGTCGTCTGCGCCGGCCTCGCGATGCCGGCCGGGATCGGTGCCGCGTGGCGACCGGTCCGGTCCGTCGCCGGAGCAGTGGGGCGGGCGGCATCCCCCCGGTGGGAGCGGGCCGCCGCCCCACTCCTCGCCGCCGCCGTCGCGATGGTCGTCGTCGCCGACGGCTCGCTCATGAGCAAGGCCGAGGTCGAGCGGATCTGGCTGCCGTTCGTGCCGTGGCTGCTGCTCGGGGTGCTCTGGCTGCCGCCGCGGTGGTGGCGGTGGGGCCTCGTCGGCCAGGGCATGCTGGCGCTGCTGCTCCAGCACCTCGTCCGCACCGTGTGGTGACCGTGCCATCGCGTGCTACGGCGCGGTAAGTGTCGCCAGGGCAGCACTTACTGCGGTGTAGCCCGCATCGGAGTCGGAGTCGGAGTCGGGGTCGGGCACGGGCGCGGGCGCGGGCTCGTCAGGCGCGCAGCGGCGCGGTGGCGAACGCGGCCAGCCCCTCCTCCGGCGTGACCCGCGCGACGAACCCCAGCTCGGCCCGGGCTCGCGCGGGCGAGGCGACCACGTGCCGCACGTCCCCGATGCGGTACTGCCCGGTGACCCGCGGCTCGAGGTCCCGCCCCGAGCCGGTCGCCACGTGCCGAGCGACGTCGGCGATGGCGATCGGGCTCCCGGAGCAGACGTTGACGGCCCGGTGGCTCGCGACGGGCGCGGCGAGGACGGCGTGCACCGCCGCCAGGTTGGCCCGGGCGACGTCGTCGACGTGGACGAAGTCGCGCATCTGACGACCGTCCTCGAAGACGGTCGGTGGCTCGCCCCGCTCGAGCGAGGAGCGGAACATCGCCGCGACCCCGGAGTAGGGGGTGTCGCGGGGCATCCCCGGCCCGTAGACGTTGTGGTACCTGAGGGAGACCGCGGCGCCCGGCGACTGCCGTGCCCACGCGGCGGCGTACCCCTCCTGGGCCACCTTGCTCACGGCGTAGCTGCTGCGGGCGTCGAGCGGGGCGTCCTCGTCGACGAGGGCCCAGTCGAGGGGCCCGCCGCACACCGGGCAGGGGTTGTCGAAGGCGCCGGCGTCGAGGGCCTCGCGGGTGCGCGGCCCGGGCGCCTGCGGACCGTGCTCGGGGCAGGTGTAGCGGCCCTCGCCGTAGACGACCATCGAGGACGCCTGGACGAAGCGGTCGACGCCCTCGGCGTGCATCGCGGCGAGCAGGGCGGCGGTCCCGAGGTCGTTGTGGCCGGCGTAGAGCGGGAGGTCGGCGACGGTGGCGCCGGCCCCGACCATCGCGGCGAGGTGGACGACCGCGTCGGCGCCGCGCAGCAGGTGTGCCCACGCGGCGGCGTCGCGGACGTCGAGGCGGTGGACGCCGGGCGGCGGGTCCGCCCGGGTCGCGGCGCCGTGCGCCTGCTCGAGGAGGAGGTCGACGGCGACGACGTCGTGCCCGTCGGCCGCGAGCTCACGTCGGGTCGCGGTGCCGATGAACCCGGCCGCGCCGGTCAGGAGGATGCGCACCCGCGCCATCCTGCCCTGCCCCGCCCGACGATCCCCGAACGTGTGTGAAGAACGTCGGCATCCCGACGTCCTTCACACACGTTCGTGGGAAGGGCGCGGGTCAGGAGGGGCGGGCCGAGCGCCAGCGGCCGGCCACCTCGACGAGGCGGTCGTTGGCCTCGGGCTCGGCGATGGTCGCGCGGACCCCGTCGGTGCCGTAGGGCCGGACCGTGAGCCCGGCCTCGTCGCAGACCGCCGCGAACGCCGCGGTGTCCTCCCCGAGCCCGAACCACACGAAGTTCGCCTGCTGGTCCGGGACGTCCCACCCCTGCTCGCGCAGCGCGGCGAGCACCCGCTCACGCTCGGCGACGAGCTCCTTGACCCGCACCTCGAGCTCGTCGGTGGCGTCGAGCGACGCGAGCGCCGCGACCTGCGCCAGCGAGTTGACCCCGAACGGCAGCGCGGACTTGCGCAGCGCCGCGGCCACCGGCTCGTGCGCGACGGCGTAGCCGACCCGCAGTCCGGCGAGTCCGTACGCCTTCGAGAAGGTCCGCAGCACGACGACGTTCGGGTGGGCCTCGTGCACCGCGAGGGCGTCCGGTGCGTCCGGGGCGTCGACGAACTCGAGGTACGCCTCGTCGATGACGACGAGCACGTCCCTCGGCACCCGCGCGAGGAACGCCTCGAGCTCCGCGGCGCCGACCGTCGTCCCCGTCGGGTTGTTCGGCGTGCAGACGAGGACCAGCCGGGTGCGGTCGGTGACCGCCTCGGCCATCGCGTCGAGGTCGTGCCGGTCGCCGGGAGCCAGCGGCACCATGACCGGCCGGGCACCGGCGAGCGTCGCGAGGATGGGGTAGGCCTCGAAGGAGCGCCACGCGAAGACGACCTCGTCGCCGTTGTCGCAGGTGGCCCGGACGAGCTGGTCGAGCACGCCGACCGACCCCGGCCCGGTCGAGATGCGCGCCGCGGGCACCCCGAGCCGCGCGGCGATGGCCTCGGTCAGCGCCGTCACCGCCATGTCCGGGTAGCGGTTCATCCCTGCGGCGGCGTCGCGCACGGCCTCGAGGACGGACGGCAGCGGCGGGTAGGGGTTCTCGTTGCTGCTGATCTTGTAGGCGACGAGCCCCTCACGGACCGTCGCCGGCCGGCCGGGGGTGTACGCGGGCAGGGCGGCCAGGGCGTCGCGCAGGTGCACCGGGGTGGGGCGCGCGGCTGCCTCGGCGGCGAGGTCGTCGGTCATGCGCCCACTGTAGGTCCGTGCCGGGCCACGACCGGCGACGGCCGGGGCCCCGCCGAGCGACCACGGCACGCCGGACGGCCGAACGCGCAGGCGGCGCGCCCGGTTCGCTCGGCGCGTGCGGGCGGACGGCTAGCGTGGCCGCCATGAGCGACCTCCCCGCCCCGCACCGGCTCGCCGACGGCAGCTCGATGCCGCCCGTCGGCTTCGGCACCTACCCGCTGCGCGGCGAGGAGGGCATCGCCGCGATGGTCTCCGCGCTCGAGGCCGGCTACCGCTACCTCGATACGGCGGTCAACTACGAGAACGAGACCGAGGTCGGCGAGGCACTGCGGCGCAGCGGTGTCCCCCGCGACGAGGTGCAGGTCGCGACGAAGGTGCCCGGCCGCTTCCACGAGCGCGAGCTCGCCCTGCGGTCGCTGCGCGACTCGGCCGCCCGGCTCGGCCTCGAGCAGATCGACGTCGCGCTCATCCACTGGCCCAACCCGAGCCGGGACCTCTACGTCCAGGCGTGGCAGGGGCTCGTCGAGGCGCAGCGCGAGGGCCTCGTGCGCACCATCGGGGTCAGCAACTTCACCGAGGCGCACCTGACCCGCGTCATCGACGAGACCGGCGTGACCCCGGCGCTCAACCAGCTCGAGCTGCACCCCCTCTTCCCGCAGGCCGGGATGCGGGCCGTGAACACCCGGCTCGGCATCCTCACCCAGGCGTGGAGCCCGCTCGGCAAGCGGCAGGCCCCCTTCGACGCCGACCCGGTCGCGGCGGCCGCCGAGGCCCACGGCGTCAGGCCCGGGCAGGTCATCCTCCGCTGGCACCTCCAGATCGGCTCGATGCCGCTGCCGAAGTCCGCGACGCCGGAGCGCCAGCGCGACAACCTCGACCTCGGTGGGTTCGTCCTCACCGACGACGAGGTCGCGGCCGTCACGGCGCTCGGGCGCCCCGACGGCCGCCTCTTCGACGGCGACCCGGACACCCACGAGGAGATGTAGCGGCCGCGGGTCCGGCGCCCCCGCGCCCGGACCTGTCATGATCGGTCCGTGACGAACTTCCTCATCCGGGTCGGGATCAACGCCGTCGCCCTCTGGGTGGCCGCCCTCGTCGTGTCGGGCGTCAACCTCGCCGAGGACCAGGAGTCGCTCGGCCGCAAGGTGCTGACGATCGTCCTCGTCGCCCTGCTCTTCGGGCTGGTCAACGCGGTCATCAAGCCGATCGTCAAGTTCTTCTCGTTCCCGTTCGTCATCCTCACGCTCGGGCTGTTCACGTTCGTCGTCAACGCGTTCATGCTCCAGATCACCGAGTGGATCAGCAACGCCGTCGGGCTCTCGTTCACGATCGACCACTTCTTCTGGGACGCGATCCTCGCCGCGGTCGTCATCACCCTCGTGTCGTGGGTGCTCAGCGTCGTCCTGCCCGAGGACGACTGAGAGCCCTGCCGCTGCGCGGGCGTCCTCGCGTAGATTCGCCGCCATGCGCGTCCTCGTCTCCGGCGGTGCCGGCTACATCGGGTCCCACACGGTCGTCCAGCTCGTCGCGTCGGGCCACGACGTCGTGGTCGTCGACTCCTTCGCGAACGCCAAGCCGACCGTCGTCGGGCGCATCGAGGCCCTCACCGGGCAGCCGCTCGACCTGCGCTCGTTCGACCTCACCGACCACGACAAGACCGAGCACCTCTTCGCCCACGAGCCGTTCGACGCCGTCATCCACTTCGCCGGGTTCAAGGCGGTGGGAGAGAGCGTCGCCAAGCCGCTCGAGTACTACGAGAACAACCTCGGCTCGACCTTCTCGCTCGTGCGGGCCATGCGCCGTCACGGCGTGCGCCGGCTCGTGTTCTCGTCCTCTGCGACGGTCTACGGCGCGGATGCCCCCGTGCCGATGCACGAGGACCTGCCGACCTCGGCCACCAACCCCTACGGCTGGACCAAGGTGATGCAGGAGCAGGTGCTGCGCGACGTCGCCGCCGCCGACCCGACATGGCGGGTGGCCCTGCTGCGGTACTTCAACCCGGTCGGCGCCCACCCGTCGGGCACCATCGGGGAGGACCCCTCGGACGTGCCGAACAACCTCATGCCGTACATCGCCCAGGTGGCGGTGGGCCGGCTCGACCGGCTCCTGGTCTTCGGTGACGACTACCCGACGCCCGACGGGACCGGCGTGCGCGACTACATCCACGTCGAGGACCTCGCCGCGGGACACATCGCCGCCCTGCACCGGCTCGGCGACACCGCCGACCCCGTCTCGACGTGGAACCTCGGCACCGGCCACGGCACGTCGGTCCTCGAGCTGCTCCACGCGTTCGAGCGGGCCTGCGGCCACGAGCTGCCGCACGAGGTCGTGGCGCGGCGCCCCGGCGACATCGCCGCGTCCTACGCCGACCCCTCGCGCGCCGAGGCCGAGCTCGGCTGGCGGGCCACCCGGACCGTCGACGACATGTGCGCCGACACCTGGCGCTGGCAGTCGCAGAACCCGCACGGCTACCCCGACGCCTGACACCTGCCCGCCGGCCCGCCGGACCGCGCCCTTGGCGGGCTACCCCGCAGTAAGTGCCGGGATCGCGACACTTACTGCGGGGTAGCCCGCGCCGTAGGCCGCGGGGTCAGCGGGGGGCGAGCGGCTGGTTGATCCGCAGCAGGTTGCCCGCGGGGTCGCGGAAGGCGCAGTCGCGGACACCGTAGAACTGGTCCATCGGCTCCTGGAGGACCTCGGCGCCGGACGCCCGCACGTGCTCGAACACCGCGTCGACGTCGGCGCACCGGAGGACGACGGGGGTGAGCAGGCCCTTGGCGAGCAGGGTGTCGATGGCCACCCGGTCCTCGTCGCTCGTGTGCGGGCCGCCGCCGACCGACTGGATGGTGACGGTGAGGTCGGGCTGGGCCGGCGGGGTGAGGTTGAGCCAGCGGAACTCGCCCTGCGCGTAGTCGCTGACGACGTTGAACCCGAGGACGTCGCGGTAGAACTCGAGGGCCTTGTCGTGGTCGTCGACGACGAGGAAGACGTTGGCGATCGCGAGGGTCGAGGTGACGGTGGTCGTGTCCATGGACCCGAGGCTAGGCCGACGCGCCCTCGGCCCGCTTCTCCGAACCTGACCGGCCCCCCCGGGGACGGTCGGCCTCCTTGGCGACGCACGACGGGATGGCCGCCGCCGCCTCGTGGTTCGCGGCCCGGAAGTCGCTGGGCGTCACTCCCATGAGCTCGGTGAACCGCGAGCTGAACGACCCGAGGGAGGTACAACCGACCGCCATGCACGCGTCGGTGACCGACACGTCCCCGTGCCGCAGCAGCGCCGCGGCCCGCTCGATCCGCCGGGTCATGAGGTGCTGGTAGGGCGTCTCGCCGTAGGCCTCGCGGAACATCCGGTGGAAGTGCCCGGGCGACATGAGCGCCTCGGCGGCGAGCGACGGCACGTCGAGGGGTTCGGCGAAGTCACGGTCCATCCGGTCGCGGGCCCGCCGGAGCCGGACGAGGTCGTCGCGCTGCACCTCGTCACTCTGCCACGGGTCGACGCAGGCCGGGGCGAGCCGTCGTGGTCCGAGTCACACGGAACCCATCTCGACGCATCTACGACACCCTGTAGTTTGTACTACGTCACGTCGTACTACACGCCCGGCAGGAGCCTGACATGGGATCGTCGCTCGACGTCGCTCGGTGGCAGTTCGCCATCACGACCGTCTACCACTTCCTGTTCGTCCCCGTGACGATCGGGATGTCCGGTGTCGTCGCGTACTTCCACACCCAGTGGGTCCGCACGCACCGCCCCGAGTACTACCGCCTCACGAAGTTCTTCGGGAAGCTCTTCCTCATCAACTTCGCGCTGGGCCTCGTCACCGGCATCGTCCAGGAGTTCCAGTTCGGGATGAACTGGTCGGACTACTCGCGCTTCGTCGGGGACATCTTCGGCGCTCCGCTCGCCTTCGAGGCGCTGCTCGCCTTCTTCCTCGAGTCCACCTTCCTCGGCGTCTGGATCTTCGGTTGGGGACGCATCCCCGAGAAGCTCCACGCCAGCACGATGTGGCTGACCCACGTCGGCACCGTGCTCTCGGCGTACTTCATCCTCGCGGCCAACTCGTTCATGCAGCACCCGGTCGGCTACACCTTCAACCCGACGACCGGCCGCGCCGAGATGTCCGACTTCGTCGCGGTGCTGACGAACAAGGTCCAGCTCGTCACCTTCCCGCACGTCGTCCTCTCGGCCTACATGGTCGGCGGTGCCGTCATCATGGGGGTCGCGCTGTGGCTCCTCCGTCGTGACCGCGACACCGACGACGCCCCGATGTACCGCAAGGCGGTCCGCGTGGGCGCGGTCGTCTCCCTCGTCGCCTCGCTGGGGGTCATCGTCTCCGGCGACGTGCAGGGCAAGATCATGACCGAGGTGCAGCCGATGAAGATGGCTGCGGCAGAGGCGCTCTACGACACCACGAGCAACGCCCCGTTCTCGGTCCTGTCGATCGGCCCGCTCGACGGCAGCTCCGCGACCCGCATCATCGAGGTCCCGGGCCTGCTCTCCTTCCTCGGCACCGGCAGCTTCGACGGCACCGTCGAGGGCATCAACGACCTCAAGGTCTCCGAGCGGGCGATGGCCGAGAAGGTCGGGCAGCAGTACGGCCCCGACGTCGCGAAGCTCGTCGCCGCCGACGACTACACCCCGATCATCCCGGTGGCCTACTGGACCTTCCGGCTCATGATGGGCGCCGGTTTCCTCACCATGCTGTTCGCCGCCATGGCGCTCTGGGCCACCCGCAAGAACGGTGTGCCGCAGGCCAGGTGGTGGACCTGGATCGCGGTGCTCACGCCGCTGCTCCCCATCGCCGCCAACAGCTTCGGCTGGATCTTCACCGAGATGGGGCGCCAGCCGTGGCTCGTCTACGGCCTGATGACGACGGCCACCGGGGTCTCGCCCTCGGTGAGCGTCGGCGAGGTCTGGGTGTCGATGGTCGTCTACACCCTCGTCTACGCCGCGCTCGCGGTCGTCGAGGTCAAGCTCTTCCTCACCTACGTCCGGCGCGGTGCCGAGCCCTTCGAGGACCCGGCCGACCACGCGGACTCCGCTGAGGACGCTCCCCTCCAGTTCGCCTACTGATCAACGGGACTGACACACATGGACACTCTGCAGCTCCTCTGGTTCGGCCTCATCGGCCTGCTCTGGGCGGGATACCTCGTCCTCGAGGGCTTCGACTTCGGTGTCGGCGCCCTGCTCCCCTCGCTCGGTGCCGGCCAGGATGCCGAGGACACCGAGAAGCGTCGCCGGGTCATGCTGACGACGATCGGCCCGCACTGGGACGGCAACGAGGTCTGGCTCCTCACCGCCGGCGGCGCGACCTTCGCCGCCTTCCCCGAGTGGTACGCCACGATGT
>NZ_DAOLAC010000013.1:0-3537 GCF_035325325.1 Phycicoccus sp.
CGAGCTGACCGCCGAGCAGGCCGAGCAGCTCCGCGAGAAGGGAGGCTGGATCTCCTCCACCCACATCCACTCCATGTGCTGACCCCCCGGAAGCGCGAGGCCCCCACGGCATCCCCGCGGGGGCCTCGTCGCGCCTACGCTGGCGGAGCCCACCAACACCCCACCCAGCGAGGAGAACCTCAGCATGGCCCTACCAGACGACCCGGACAGCTTCGTCCGGCCCTTCGCGGACTTCCTCCGCGAGATCGACCGCGGAGCCCTCCACGAGGAGCTGTCCGAGAAGCTCCACGACCTCGTCACCGCGGTCGAGGACACCGACAAGGGCGGCACGATCACCCTGACCATCGGCGTCAAGCCCGTCGAGAAGGGCAGCGCCAACGACGCCCTCCTCGTCGGCGGGAAGGTCGCCGTGAAGAAGCCGGAGGTCGCACGCAAGCCGTCGATCTTCTTCTCCAACGGCGGCAACCTCCAGCGCAACGACCCGAACCAGATGGAGTTCGAGGGCATCCGCGACGTCTCCCTCCCCGCCGGGGAGCGCGAGCGTGACGCCCGCGAGCGAGCAGCAGGGAGCGACGCATGAGCACGAAGACCCACGCCGCCGACGAGTTCGAGTCCGAGCTCGTCGGCCAGAGCAACGTCACCGACGTCGCGGCCCTCGCGTTCATGGCGAAGGAGCCGACCATCGCCGACCCGCAGGACTACGGCAAGCCGCACGCGTTCGTCGTCCCGGCGGGCTGCGAGCTCGTCATCGACGACTTCGCCGACCGGAAGCCGCGGCCCGACCGCGGCACCCCCGGAACGCGGGTCGTGCGCGACGAGAAGGACCTCATCAAGCTCGCTGAGGACCTCGGGGAGCACCCGGTGGTTTACGCCGACCCGGTGACCCAGTCCGTCGTCTGCGTCCTCAACGACGACGTCGACGAGGCGACACCCGGGTGGCGCGACCAGCGCGTGCAGCTCGGGCTCGTCGAGACCGACGAGTGGAAGGCGTGGAAGAGCGCCAACAACAACCTCATGACGCAGGCCGACTTCGCCGAGTTCATCGAGGACTGGCGCCGGACCATCGTCAACCCCGACGACGCGACGATGCTGGAGATCGCGCAGACCCTCCACGCCACCTCGCACGTCCGGGCGAAGTCGGCGCGGCGGCTGCGGGACGGTCAGCGGAAGATCGAGTGGGACGAGGACACCACCACCACCGCGGGCGAGGACGGCAAGGTCGAGATCCCGGAGGTCTTCGAGATCGCCGTCGTCCCGTGGAAGGGTCGCGATGTCACCCCGCTGCGGATGACGGCCCGGCTGCGGATCCGGCTCAACGGCGGCAACGTCATGCTCGGGTTCAAGCTGAACGACGTCGACGCCCGCATGGAGGAGGCCTTCAACAGCCTCCTCGACCCGGTCCGCGACAAGCTGACCGTGGTGTCCGGGACGCCCTGACGCATCCCCACCGCACCCGCTGAGGGTGCACCCTTGACGTGGAGCCTCCCGGGCGCCCTGCCTCTGCCGAATGCCGTTCACGACCGCTTGTCGCTCGACCCGCTCGCGGCGAGGGCAGGCCCGGCAGAGAACCGCCCGGGAGGTTTCCCGTCCCCCGCACGAGAAGGTGAGCGAGACCTTGGAACCAACACCCGGCTCCGTCAGCACGTGCCGTAACTGCGGCAGACGCATCGTCTGCGTGAGGTACGCGTGGGGCCCGTCGTGGACCCACCAGCCCGCCGAGGCGTCGTTTCAGGACCGCCAGCACGAGTTCTGCCACCGGACCGTCGCCGAGCCCGTGGAGCCCTCGGAGACGGCGACAGCGGCCGTCTGGGGTGTCGCGGAGGCCGACTCGGTCACCCAACGCCGCGGGCGGCTGCACATGGCCCGCCGCTCGCGCCCCACCGGCCCGTCGAAGCGCAACCGGAGCACCTACCGCACCCGCTGCGGCGTGATGGTCAACTTGGGCGCCCCGTTCGACCCGGCCACCGTGCCCGCCGCCGACCGGTGCGCGTCGTGCTTCCCCGCAACCAAGTCAGGAGCCTGAACCATGTCCTACCGCGCCCACACCGATACCGACCCCATCGGGTTCGTGCAGAGGGGATGCCCGTCAGCATCGTCATCGCCGACCCCGACCGCAAGATCCTCCTGACGTTCCCCGAGCGCGCCACCGAGCTGTGGTCCTACATCGACTCCCCCGATGAGGTCGAGCCGAAGCTCCCTGAGGGCCGCACGTCGATGCTGCACATGCCCGAGGAGGCTGCGCGCGCCCTGTACGAGGCCCTCGCCGAGCGGTTCGGCGGCACTGGTCACGACACTCGCGCCCTGCGCCGCGACTACGACGACGAGCGGAAGCGGGTCGACAAGCTCACCGACGCCCTCGTCGGCATCGCCGCCCGCTCCTCGTGAAGACTGCCCGCGGCCGGGAGTTCGTTGCGCATCAGGTCGCGAACGACTGGATCTCGGCCGACTGGCCCGACGGCAGCCACGGCATCATCACCCCCCTCGGGGTCCGCTGCACCGAGGCCGAGTGGCGAGAGCTCCTCACCTACGCCGCCGGGACGTTCGAGGCCGAGTGGCGCTGGGAGCCTCTGCCGGGCGCCGCCGAGGCCCTCGCCGCCATCGACGACGACGCGCGCCGGGCCGCGCTGGAGGACGGCCTGCGGGACGGGATCATCATGCGCGCCCAGCGGCGACACCGCTGAACCCATCCCCGCACGTCACCGGTCCGTCGTACCCTCACCAGCGTCGGCACCTGCCGTCCCACCCGAGGAGGATCCATGTCCATCGCCAGCTCCACCCGATCCCGAGCCCGCCGCGTCGTCGGCTCCGTGCTCGCCACGCTCGCGCTCGTCATCGGCGGCGCGCTCGTCGCCGCCCAGCCAGCTGCGGCTGCGTGCATCCCCAACTCCCGGCCCCTCTCGTGCGCCGGGCTGGTCAACTACAACACCTCCAACGGGGTGATCTACTACATCGACAGCGCCAACGGGCGGCACACGCTCTACCCGGGCCAGACCGACACGGTCCCCGACATCTGGCGCTTCCAGATCCAGAGCGGGTGCTACGGGATCCAGATGGGCACCACCACCCACCTGCCCGGCGGGGTCTGGATGAACCCCGGCACCTACCGGTGGAACATCCGCGTCTACTGCTGACCGGCCCCTGAACGACGCCCGCCCGAGGCCGCACCCCTCGGGCGGGCGTCCCCGCAACCAAAACCCGGAAGGACCACTCGATGAGCGAGATCGACACCACCCAGACCTGCGGCTGCGGCGTCCCCCTCGACGACCACCCCGACCCCGAGCTGCACACCGTCGTCGGCCCCCGCGACCAGTACGGCCGCGGGCACCTCGTCCCCGGCACCGCAACCAACCTCCTCGACGACTTCCCCAGCGAGCCCGTCCCCGCCGACCCCCTCGACGGAGACGACGCCCTCTCCGTCATCGCCCGCATCACCCGAGCCGCCGTCGTCACCATCCTCGTCGGCCTCATGCTCGCCGCCCTCATCATCGGCTCCGCCGCCGCCACCTACGCCTTCATGGCCCTCGCCCGCCACACCGG